>JAQBHC010000062.1:0-67216 GCA_032128175.1 Chloroflexota bacterium
GCTGACGGGCGAGCGGCCGGGTCATGCCCTGGTGCACCGGGATGTGCGACATCCCGATCCAGTCAAGGACGCGGAGCGTGTTCTCGGTGCAGTTGTGAACGGCAGTGTTGCCGTTGACCGTCGTGGCCCCGACGAGCTCGATGTCCGGCGAAAGGGCCGCGATCATGAGCGCGACCGCGTCGTCGGTCCCGGTATCGACGTCGAGAATGATCCTGGTCGGCATGCGTGCAGTGTGCCCGATCGACCGCATGGTGGTCCGACGTGGGCCGGCGTCTACGGCAGGGTCAGCCGGATGAACGCGTCAATGTCGATCCGCGGACGCCCTGCAGTGCCGGCGGCCACGACCTTGATCTTGTGCGCCCCGGTCACGCCCCAGTTGAAGGCGTAGACGACCTGCTGTGCGGAGTACGTGGGCGCGTACAGACTGATCGTCTTCTTGTAGACACCGTCCACGTAGACCTTGGCGGATCCGCGGTTCGGCCCTCTGTAGGCGACCCAGGCGACGCCGGCGCCGGTGAACGTGTAGGTCGCGGCGGCGCCCTTCTTCGTTGCGTACTTGAGGCTGCCGCCGGACGCATACGCATTCGGGCCGCTCTTCCAGGCACCCGAATACGCGACCGAGGAACTCGTCTGTTCGGTGACACTCACGGTCGCCCGGGTGCCGGGCGCCCAGTCACTCACGTTGCCGAAGCCATCGGTCGCCTGCGCCGAGTAGGCGTACTGGGTCCCGAACGTGAACGACTCGCTGATCGATGTTGATGCCGGCGATGACAAGACGACGTCCTCCTGGACGCCATCGTTGACCTGACGCTGGACCGCGTAGGACCCGATCCCGCTCGTGTCGGCGGCGGACCACTGAACCTTGACGGGGATGCCCGTGTCCATCTTGACCGGGTAGGTGAGTCGGTAGACGGGCGCCTGGACCAGGGGCGGCAAATCGTCCAGGACCGTCAGCGATGTCGTAGCGGTACGGGTCAACCCGCCGCTGATCGCCGTGATCGTCAGGGGATACGTGCCGCCGGGGGTCGGTGCGCCTGTCAGCGACGTTGCCACCGTCAGGGTTGCCGAGGTGCCCGTAACGGGGGCGGCACTCAGCGTCGCCGTTGCGCCGGCCGGAAGGCCGGTCACGCTGAGGTCGATCGGCAACGTGAAGAAGGTGCGCGGCAGGCTGAGCTCATACGTTATTGAGGCGCCCGAGGGCAGTGTCGCGGTCAACGGGGTCGCGGAGAGCGAGAAGTCGACACCGTAGGTCACCGGCGTCAGGTCTGCGCCATTGAACCGGTCGAGGTCGACGCAGCCGCTGATCCCCGGGACGGACCCGCAGTTGCTGTACTGCCAGAAGGTCCACCCGCGACTGGCCCAGTTGTTGGCTGGAACGCCGGCCCCGGCGACGAACCAGTGGGCGACCCACAGGATTCCGTAGCCCTGATCCGCGAAGACGGTCGTATCGGCCAGGTACTTCCTCCAGAAGCTCGGGCTGACATAGATCATCGGCCGGACGCCAATGCGTGTGTAGACGCGGTCGAGCCACGCTCCGACCCATGCCTGCAGGCCGGCCGTTCCGAGCGTGCCGGCAACCTCGAGGTCGAGCGCGGGGACGAGCATGCCCGGGACGAGTCCGAGGTTGTCCACGAACCAGTCCGCCTCGCCCTGCGGGTTGGTCGGATTCAGATCCGGGCGAGCGAAGTGGTAGGCCGTAATGGCCACGCCGGCGTTGGTCGCCCCGACCTTGTTCGAGAGGTACATCGGGTCGAGGAAGCCGATCCCTTCCGTGGCCTTGGCGATGACGAAGCGCTTGTCCGCGTTGCGGAGGGCCACGTAGTCGATCGATCCCTGCCATCGCGACACGTCCACGCCCTCGATGAACACGGGCGAATCGAGCGGCCGGAAGAGGCCGCTGGCCGCGTAGAGCAGCGGGGCTCCGTAGAGCGACGCGACTGCCTGCCCATTGACGGCGGAGATTGCGTACCACGTTGAGCCCGCCACGAAGGAGCCGCAGGTTACCGACCAGGCGGCCCCGGGCACGATCTCCGTCCAGGTAATCACCGTACCGACGGGCATGATCGTGATCGCCGTGCTCGAAGTCGTCGGGAGCGTCCGCAGGGTCGCACCGCAATTCGCTGCGAGATCCGGATTCGCAGCGTGGGCCACGGGGGCGCCGAGGGGTGTCCCTGCGACGGCCAGAAGGAGCGCGAGCGCTACGCCCAGCGCCGGTCGAACGAGGCCGCGCCGGGGAGTTGTTGGCCTACCGCTCACGGCGTCCAGGGCTGCATGGCGATGGTCCCGGGGGTGCCCGCCGATCCGAGGCACGGCGGCAGCCCGCTCGTGTCGCCAGCGGATACCGGGGCGCCCACAACGCGTCCGCCTTCGGGCGGGAAGACGAACGCGACTGCAACCGGCGGCGCTGGATCCGGGCCACAGTAATTCGACGCCTGGACGAGGGTTTCGAGCTTGTCCCCGGGTTCTACGACGAGCGTCTCGGACGGCGAAGCCTCCGCGCCATCGATCAGGACCGCGCCCGAGCCGTCGATGAGCTGCGGCTGTGCCAACGCGAGCACGGTGCACGCGACCGTGCCCGAGTTGAGCAGTTCAATCTGGCCGATCCGAGACCCAGCGGCCCCTTCCCACCCGATTACCTGCACGGTGAGAGCCGTCGGTGCGCAGTGCATGAGCCCTGCCTGGGCCGGATCCGGCAGTGCGGCCGGAGCGGCCACTGGCGGCGTCGGCGGTGCTGGATTCGGCCCGGCGGATGTGGCGCAGGCGCTCGCCACGGCACCAATCAGCAGCACGGCGAGCAGCCGTGCGCTGGGGCCAAGGGGCGACCGGACGAACACCGGAGCTTCCATGTCGTCACAGCCTACACGGGGCGCAGAACCTGCCCACTGACCCGAAGGTCCTGTTGCCATTCGCACGGACCCCGGAATGAACTAGCCGGCCTGTGCCCGGATCGCCGCGCGGACCCGGTCTGGGGTCGCCGGCAGGCGGGTGATGCGCACCCCCGTGGCATCCCGAATCGCGCCCAGGATGGCGGGTGCGGTGGGGACGAGGGCAGGCTCCCCCACGCCCTTCGCCCCGTACGGACCTGCCGGCTCCTCGTCCTCGATCAGGAGACACACGATGTCGGGCGCATCGCCGATCGTCGGGATCAGGTAGTCGTGGAGGTTCTCGGTCCGGCCAGGGATGTACTCCTCCATGAGCGCGAAACCGATGCCCTGGGCGATTCCACCATGGATCTGACCCTCGACCTGGGTCGGGTTGATGGCCCGGCCGACATCATGCGCGGCGACGATCTGAATGACTCGTGTCGTGCCAAGTTCGAGGTCCACTTCGACCATGGCGATCTGCGCCCCGAACGCATAGGTCTCGTAGGGGTCGCCCTGACCGTCCGCGTCGAGCGGCGTGGTTTTCGGGTCATAGAAGCCGCGGCCGACGAGCACCGCGGCCGCAGCGGCGTCGTGAGCCGGGACGAGCGGCAGCTCGGCCAGGTTGATGACCACGGGCGCTCCGTTTGGCTCGATCACGATCGCTCGCCCTGGCCCGAGTTCGATCGCGGCTTCTCCCGGCACCTCCGCGAGCTGCAGGATCTGGCGTCGAAGGTCGTCGCCGGCGAGCCGCGCGGCGTTGCCCGAGACGAATGTCTGCCGGCTCGCGGACGACTTGCCCGCGTCGGCCGTCCGATCCGTATCACCCGATACGAGCTGAATCGTGGCCGCCGGCACGCCCAGTGCGTCGGCGGCGATCTGGACCATGACGGTCGAGGCGCCCTGGCCGATATCGACCGCGCCCGAGTAGAGCGTCGGGACCCCGTCTCGCCCGATGCCCAGCTCCAGGGTGGAAGGGTTGGTCATCGAGGTATTCCCGATCCCGTACCACATGGCGCCGAGACCGACGCCTCGTCGACGAGGATCCCGGCGGCCGGCGGCCTCCGCGTTCCACGCGGCTGCGTCGGCCCGCAGCCGTGCCCAGTGGGGTCGCAGCGCATCCAGGCATCCAGGCAGGCCGGCGCTGGCGTGCAGGATCTGCCCGGTCGCCGTGATCGAGCCAGCGCGGAGCGCATTCCGCTGACGGATCTCGAGCAGGTCGATGCCGAGCTGCGTCGCCAGATCGTCCATCAGCGCCTCGTGGGCGAGTGCTGCCTGCGGGACGCCGAACCCGCGGAACGCGCCGGCGGGCGGGTTGTTCGTATGGATCGCTCGGGACGTCGCGAGGACATTCGGTACGGCATATGGGCCCATCGCGTGCACTGGCACGCGGTTCGCCACGGTCGGACCCCATGAGGCGTAGGCCCCGGTATCGAAGTCGCCGTGGAAGCGAAGACCGATCAGGCGACCATCTGCCCCGGCCGACGCGGATGCCCGGATCCGCGCGGGATGGCGCTTGGGGCTGGCGGCCATCGATTCGGGTCGACTCCAGACCGCGCGCACGGGCCGGTCGAGCAACCAGGCGGCTGTGGCGATCAGCGGATGCACCGACAGGTCGAGTTTGCCGCCAAACCCGCCGCCACAGGCAGACGGGACGATCCGCACGTCAGCGGGCGCAATCCCCAGGATGAGCGCGACCTCGTCGCGGTCCATGTACGGCGTCTGGGTGCTCACGAAGAGCTCAATGCGCTCGCCGATTCGGCGCGCATAGCCGGCCTCGGGCTCGATGTAGGCGTGTTCCACGAACCCGGTCTCAATCTCGACGGCGGCGGTCGCCGCGGCCCCGGCGATGGCGGCCCCGTCGGTGAGTTGGGTGAGGTCGCCCCGGGCGACACGGCCGCTGATCAGAACGTTTCCGGGAGCGTGATCGTGAAGGCGAGGCGCGCCCTCGGCCCGCGCGGCCGTCATGTCCGCGAGGGGCTGCAACGGCTCCCAGTGGATCGGCACCTCTGCATCGTCGATCGTTTCGAGGACTGCTTCGTCGGCCACCAGCGCGCAGACTGCCTCGCCGCGATGACGGACCTCGCCTTCGGCGAGCACCGGCTGATCCTTGCCCGTCGCGTAGATGCCGTAGCGGTTCTGGCCGGGCACATCGGCCGCCGTCAGGACGCGGACCAGGCCAGGGTGGCGATTGAACAGCGGGCCGAGGTCTCCGATCGTGAAACGCGCCCGGGCATGGGGCGAGCGAACCGCCCGAACGGCCAGCATGCGGTCGGGCCGCGCGTCCGATCCAAAGACTGCTGTCCCACTGACTCGAGCAATCCCATCGACCTTCGGGAGGCGGGCGCCGACGGCACCTCCAGCGGCCGGATCCCGCTCCGCTCGAACCGGGGCCTCGGCGGCGACGGCAGCAGCGACCACGGCCTCGACGATCTTCTGGTAGCCAGTGCATCGGCACAGCACGCCCCCAAGCGCGTCTTCGATCTCCGGCCGTGCCGGAACCGGCGATCGCTCCAGCAGTTCGTCGGCGGCCATGAGCATGCCCGGGGTGCAAATCCCACATTGCGCGGCACCCGCCGCGAGGAAAGCCTGCTGGAGTGCCGCAAGGTCGTCGAATTCCAGCGGCGACCCGACCACACCCGGGCGCGCAAGGCCCTCGACGGTCCGCACGTCGGCGCCCGCAGCCTGCGCTGCCGGGACGAGGCACGCACAGACCTGTCGGCCATCCAGCCGAACGGTGCAGGCGCCACAGTCACCCGCGTTGCATCCGATCTTCGTCCCGATGAGACCGAGGTCGTCACGAAGGACGTCGGACAATCGGCGCATCGGATCGAGCTCAAGGTCCACCGCCGATCCGTTGACCGTGAAGCTGATCCAGGCGGTCATGCCACGAGCTCCTCGAGGGCCCGCCGAACGAGGGTTTCGGCTGCTTCCCGGCGATAGGTGGCGCTGCCGCGCACATCGCCAATCGGCGAGAGAGCTGCCAGGTGCTCGGGCCGGACGGCGTTCCCCAGGCCGGGCTGTGCGGGCAGGCCTGCGAGAGCCTGCTCGAGCGTGCCAAGCCGCTGTGCTACGGCCGAGCACGCGCCGACGGCCACGCGGGCCTTCTTGACCCGGCCGGTCGAGTCACGCGCCAGGACAACGGCGACCATCGCGATCGAGATCACCAGGTACGCCCGCGAACCCAGCTTGAGGAACGTCGAGCGAGTGCCGGCATCACCATCGACGGACCCCTCGACGCGTACGCCGCTGACGAGCTCGTCGGCTGCCCGGACCGTCGTGCGGTTTCCCGTGACGAACTCCGCGACGGGAATCCGGCGTTCCCCCCGTGACGACGCCAGGACCACGACCGCGTCGAGGGCGAGCAGGTTCGGTGTTCCGTCCGCGGCGGGCGACGCGTTGCACAGGTTGCCGATCACCGTCGCTCGATTCTGGATCTGGAGCCCGCCGATCGTGCGCGCGGCCGCCTGCAGGCCCGCGAACAGGGGCGGCAACGGCGCCGTCGCGAGGTCCGTCCAGGTCGCCAGCGCCGGGATCAGCCACCCGCCGTCCAGCGGTCGGATCAGGCGACTCTCGGCGAGCCCGCTGATGTCGAGGATGTCCTCGTCCAGAACGCGCCCGACGCGAGCCGGGTAGTGGTCCGTGGCGCCCGCCACGATGACCCGCGGCCGGCCTTCAGCGAGCCCCAACGAGAGCGCGTCCAGCGCTTCAGTGACGGATCGCGGGCAGAGGTAGGTGCCCATGACCGGCCGGGGTTACTCGACGACCAGCGGCAGGACCCGCTCCGCGAGCTGCTCGAGGTTCGCCAGCTCCCAGTTCAGGGGGTTGAGGATCAAGTGATCCACGCCGCCGAGTGCGCCGACCTTGGCCCGAATCTTTTCGGCCACCTCGTCCGCCTCGCCGAGAAGGTAGTACTGACGCCAGTAGTCCAGGTCCATGCCCGAATAGACCGAGAAGAGTGGCGCGGCGTCGGCTGGATCCTGCCCGGGCTCGAGAATGTGCACGAAATTCGAATAAACCTTCGAGAGCTCCTCGGGTCGGCGCCCGAGCTCGACCATGTATTCGCTGATGGCCGCCCAGTCCTCGGCGACCATCTCAGCCGTGGCTGACGAGTGCGGGACCCACGTCGTTGCGTAGCGGGCGATCCGACGGAGGACCGGCTCGATCGAGGGAACCTCATGGCCGTAGATCCTCGAGGAAGGCTGCGTACCGCCGCCGATCCAGATCGGCGGATGGGGTTGCTGGACGGGCTTCGGAAACACGGACAGGTCGTGGAATTGATAGAAGCGGCCCTCGTAGGTCACGTGGTCGCCCGCCCACAGGGCCGTGATCGCCTCGAGCATCTCGGTCATCCTGCGACCGCGCTCGCGGTACGGAATCCGCAGGGCCGCAAACTCCGCCTCGTTCCAGCCGACGCCGACGCCGAGCACGGATCGGCCACCCGACAGCACATCGAGGGTCGCCCACTCCTTCGCGAACGCCACGGGGTCGCGGAACGGAAGGACGAGGACCATCGTTCCCAGGCGCATCGTGCGGGTCACCCCGGCCAGGGCGCTCAGCAGCGCCACGGGCTCGAGCCATGCGACACGGTAGGCGGGCGATGCGACGAGCAGGTGATCGATGAGCATCGCCGTCTCGAAGCCGAGATCTTCGGCGCGGCGCAAGTAGGCCCCCATCTCGGCGAGGGAGGGCCCGCCAGAGGCAAGCGCGAACGACGGAAGGCGCAGACCGAACTTCATCGCCAGGTCAGTGGCCCTGGGACGCCGGGCCGGAACTGCCGACGATCTCGGCCGCGCGCCCTGCTGGTGCCGTGTTCCGGCTGCGTCCGACGCGAACCTCCCCATCGATGAGGATCATGGAGATCCCGGGCAGGTCGCCGATCGCCAGGGCGCCGAGGGCGGTGGATGCGGCCGATCCGATCGGCGCGTCCACGAGACAGATGTCCGCCGCGCGACCGGGCTCGATCCGCCCCACGTCGAGGCCGTGGACCCGCGCCGTGTTGCCCGTGGCCATGGCCACGGCCACTTCAGGTGCAATGCCCCCGAGCGACGCCAGGTGGGCCATCGTCCGAAGGATTCCGAGCGGGACGACGCCGGTCCCCGAGGGCGCGTCGTTGCCGATGATGACCCGCTCGAGGCCAGTCAACTCGCCGGCGAGCCGGGCGGCGAGGAGCGCAGCCCGCCCATTCCCGCAATGCACGATTTCGATGGCCATATCGCTGGCCACCAGCCGCTCGATGTCACGATCCGGCAGCGCTGTTGTCCCGCCATTGATGTGCCCGATCACGTGCGGCCGTGCCTCCAGCACCTCGTCGGCGCCGATGGCGCTCGATCCCGCGATCGACGGGCCGCCGGTGTGGAAGGTGACCGTCATTCCATGCTGCTTCGCCCAGACCACCATCGGCGCGGCCTGCGCGCCGGTCTTGACACTTCCCAGGCCGATCTCCCCGACCAGTCGCACGCCCGCCGACGCCATCTCGGCGAAGTCGTGCTCCTCGAGTCCAAGCTCGAGGATGGGGGCCCCGGCGTGGACCTTGACGCCGGCCGGACGCAGGTTCTGGTAGCTCTTCGAGGCCACGATCGCGAGCGCTTTCAGCCCGACCACGTCCTTGGGCCGGCCGGGGAGGTGGACTTCGCCCGCCGAGATCACGGTGGTGACGCCGCCATGGAGGCCCGATTCAATGAAGTCGATCGTGCGCTGGCGCGGACTGAAGTCTCCGAACACGGGGTGGGCGTGCGAGTCGATCAGCCCGGGAATGGCAGTGCTCCCGTGCGCATCGATGACCTGCTCGATGGGCGGTTCAATCCCCTGCCCCAGATCCCGACCGACGCCCATGATGCGCCCGTCCTCGATGAGGATTTCATCGCCCTCGGCAAGCGGCCGGCTGATGTCGCCGGTCACGATGGCGCCCAGATTACGGATCAGCGTGCGCATCGCCCTCCCGTCCGCCCGTCCGGGCCTAGTGGAGACCGTCTTCGCCGACGACGTCCTCGGCGCGCAGCCCGCCGACGCGAGCGTGCGGTCGCCCGCCATCGCTCACCGCCAGGACGAGGAGGAGCTCGTCGGAAGCGGGCGCGTCGGGCACACGGACCTCGATGGCATCGAAGTGACTGCGCACGAGCATCGCCTTGATATGGTGAATCGGGACGTCCAGCGATGCACCCATGGCGGCACGCTTCTTCACCGACGGCAGGATCGAGACGCCGCCGACACGACCCCGCGTCGGCGCCCCGAACTTGGGGTGAAGGACCGCGGCCACGTGCTCGACTTCGCCTTGCTCCCCGACGATCCCGCCCTTGCCGTAGGCCTCGACCGGCGTCCCGAGAGCCTCCTGGCAGCGCCGCATCAATTCGTCGCCGAGGAATTCGCCCAGATCGATCAACTCGCTCAGGTCGTCCGGGTTCGCCCCGGCATACGGATTCTTGACCACGACGCCCACGGCGACGCGCCGAAGCGGCCGCGCGAGGGGCTTGCCGCCCTCGACGAGGATCTCCTCGACGAACGTTACCCACTTGCGAATCGTCACGGCCATCGCACCCTCCTCGTGCTCTGCGGCGATGTCGCGAGTCTAGCGCCCGGGGGAGACTCGGGCTGCTGGATCGGTCGAAAGGTGGTCATACCAGCATGTCCGGGCCAGAGACGCGTACGATGAGTGGATCGTCCCGCCGTCGGGACGGCACGAATCGAGGAACGATGACCAAACATTCGAATTTCGAGCGCCAGCGTCGCGCCACTGAAACCGCCCGAATCCAGGAAATCGAGCGCGCCTGGCAGGGCAGCATCCCCGCCCCGCTCGCCGCCGAGTTCACGGCCGTCGTTCGCGCGGCCAAGGAGCGTGGCCCGCAGGCCCGCCCGCCGGACATGGCCCCTGGCACGGCGCCCCGGCCTCCGCGGCCCGGCCATGAGCCCAAACCCAAGAAGGACGACGCAACCGCGCGTCGCCGGTACTAGCCGATGCGTCGCCGCAAGGTCACCTATCCGCCGCCGAAGACCGCGACGAAGGGGCCCCCGCCGCTGCTCGGCGCCAATGACCCTCGCAACCCGGCTGGCCGCACTGTCTCGATCAACCTGTCCGCGGTCGTGGGCAAGAAGTCGATCGGGCTCGGCGACCGGGTCCGCATCCTCAGCGGCCTCTATGTCGGCGAAGATGCCGTCGTCGAATCCGTGTCCGGTGGGGTGATCCCGGCGGTCATGGTGCGCACCGAATCGGGCCGGACTCGACGCTCGCGAACCATCGACCTCGAGCCCATCCGGCCGGGCAGCCCGGCGGTCGACGGCACGGCAGAGCTGCCGACCGAATCCTGACAGCCAGCCGGCGTCGCACGTCCGGGGCGTGCCGGGAGCGTCCGAGGCAAATGCACACGGGAGGATCGCGGTGCCGCGTCCCAAACCAGCACTCATCACCTGGTTGGACGACGGCCAGGCGGAGGTCGAACTCGTCGGCGGCAAGGCCGCCTCGCTGCTGGCCCTCACCCGGCACGGCTTCCGAGTTCCGCCCGGGTTCTGTCTGACGACCCCGGCGTTCGATGAGCAGGTTCGGTCCGTGCCCCAGGCGGCCGAGACCGTCAACCGCCTGCCGGACGAGGACGCCCGCCGGTCACTTACCGAAAGCTTTGAGCGATCTCCGCTAGCCGTCGGGGTCGCGGCGGCCCTCAACGACGCCCTCCTTGGCTTGAGCGCTCGCCTCGAGGGCGTCGCCGCATCGCCAGTGCGCTATGCCGTGCGCTCGTCGGGCATCGGCGAGGACAGTTCCGCTGCGTCCTTCGCTGGGCTGCACGAGACGGAACTCGATGTCACCCCGGAAGGCGTGCCGGATGCGGTACGGCGCTGCTGGGCATCACTGTGGAGCGCGCCGGCGGTCGCCTATCGCCAGCGACGCGGCCTCACGCACGATGGGGGTGGCATGGCGGTTGTCGTGCAGGCCATGGTGCGGGCGGATGCGGCAGCGGTGGTATTCACCCGGCACCCGGTTACTCGCAGCACCGACCAGCTCGTCGTCACGGCGATCCGAGGGCTCGGCGAAGCGATGGTGTCGGGCACCGTGACTCCGGACACCTGGATCATCGACCGGGCATCAAGGGTCATCGCCGAGTACGCTCCGGGGGATCGCGCCCCGGGTCAGGCTGGCGCCGCCCTGGAGACACCCGTGCTGGATGACCTGGTCGCGATTGCACTGGACGTGGAGCTGTCCTTCGGGGCACCCGTGGACATCGAGGCCGCGGTCGCATCGGGGCTCTGGTATCTCCTCCAGGCGCGCCCCATCACGACAAGCTGATCAGGAGTCGAGTTCGTGACGACACCCTCCGAGACCCACCCCGCGCCCGACGATTTCCCCATTTCCTGGGAGGAACCAGCCGACGCGGAGCGGTCATGGGGCTGGGACGACATGCACATGCCGTTCGCGCTGACCTCGCTCGCAGCCGATTACATTCGGGCGATCGGCAATGGATTCAACCTCGCCCCGGAGCTGTATGGCGGCTTTCCCAGGCGCTGGCACGCTCGGGTCTGGAACGGGTATGCCTATTTCACCCAGGACGCCAACGCGGAGGACCCGGAGCGAGCCGAGCTGTCCAAACGGTGGGTCGCCGTGATGCGAGAACGAGCCGAAGTGACCGAGGCGTTCTGGGCAGATGAGGTCCTCCCCGAGGTCAAGACGCTGGAAGCCCGGCTTCGAACCATTCCGATCGAGTCACTCGATTTCGCCGACCTTGCCCTCGCCTGGGACGAGGCGTGGGCGGCCACCGAGCGCCTCTGGCAGTTGCACTTCCTGATCATCCTCGGTCCCTACCAGGTGCTCGAAGATCTGGCCGACCTGTATGAGCGGGTCGTTCCCGGCGCGAGTCCGGGCGAGTCACTTCGACTGGTGCAGGGCGCTGCCACCGAGTTGCTCGAGGCCGATCGTGGGTTGGAGCAGATGACGGCTGATGCCGCCTCCCGTCCCGCGATCCGGGACGCCCTGCTCGAGCGTGCCTCCAACGGTGCGCCAGCGTTCGCACGATTGACGGCGGAGAGCCTTCGGGCTCTCGAGGGTGGCCCGGGCTTTCTGGCCGAACTCGACGCGTTCCTGGCCCAGCATGGACATCTCGGGCAGGCGTTCGATGACCTCGCGCAGCCATCGTGGGCGGAAGATATCTCCCTCATCCTCGATCAGATCGGTATGCGCCTCACCAGCCTGCCAGAGCCTGGGGACGCCCGCCGTGCGCGCCTCGCCGAGGACGCCGCCGCGCTCGCCGATACCGTCCGGGCCAGGTTGGCCGACCGACCGGATGAACTGGTCGAGTTTGACCGTCTCGTCGCGCTCGCGCGGGCCGTGGGGCCCCTGACGGAGATCCACAACTACTGGATCGACCGCCTCGCGCAGGCACGTATCCGGGCGCTCTCCATCCGGGTCGGCCACCGCCTGGCAGCCGCCGATGTGCTGGACACGGCACAGGACATCCTCCACCTACACCGCGCCGAAGTCAGGGAGTTGATCCAGCGGCCCGCGAGCGCCAGGGCCCTGATCGAGGAGCGACGGGTCGACCACAAACGGAATGCCACCCGCACGCCGCCTGCGAATATCGGGCCGAAATCGTCCTCGAGCGAGGACGGATCGCAGGGCCCGGATCGCTTCGATGGCGAGCGCTTCACTTCGACCGAGGCGGACGTGCTGCGCGGCACGGGGGCGTCGGCAGGGGAGGTGAGGGGCCGCGCAAAGGTAGTCCTGGGTCCGTCCGATTTCGGCCGCATCCAGGCCGGCGACATCATCGTCTGCCCATCGTCGAACCCGTCGTGGATCCCGGTGTTCACGCTGGCCGGTGGTCTCGTGACGAATACCGGCGGGATCCTCTCCCACGCGGCCGTCGTGGCCCGGGAGTTCGGACTGCCGGCGGTCGTCGGGACCGGCGATGCGACGACGCGGATCGCCGAGGGCCGGCTCGTCGAGATTGACGGCTCGAGCGGGATCGTCCGCCTCCTGTGAGTCGCCACGGCGGCGAGCGCCTCCTGACCCCGACGATGCTCGGGATCGCCACGGGGTCGATCCTCGTGCCGCTCAACTCAACCATGCTCGCCGTGGCCCTCCCCGGGGTGATGGACGAGTTCAATCTCGGGGCTGGTCCGGTCGCCTCGCTCGTAACGCTCTATCTCGGTGCGGTGGCGGTGGCGCTACCCGCGAGCGGCTCACTCGGCGACCGCTTCGGCCACCGGCGGATGTTCCTGCTCGGCGTGCTTGTCTTTGCCGCGGCGTCGGCGCTCGCGGTCGGCGCGACGAGTTTCGGCGTGCTTCAGGTGGCGCGCGTGCTTCAGGCGGTCAGCGGCGCGTTCGTCTCGACAAGTTCTGCCGCGCTCATCCGGGAGATCGCCCCGCCGACGAGACGGGGGGAAGCGTTTGGCCTCTTCGACCTCCTGGTGTCCACGAGCGCCGCGGCGGGGCCTTTCATCGGCGGCATCCTCGTAGGTCTGTTCGGCTGGCGGAGCCTGTTCGTTGTGGCGGTGCCGGTCGCGCTTGTCGCGCTCCTCAGCGTCGGCCTGCGGCCTCCTGCTGCCCGGATACGGGGTCCTGATGCCGCGGGTCCGGATCTTTCCCGCGCCCGCAGGGTCGCGCCCCTGGATCTCGTTGGACTCGGGTTGCTCGCGGCTATCATCGGCGCGTTCCTGATCTCGATCCGGGGCGGCGATGGCGCAGTCCCGATTGCTGCCGGGATTGCCGTCCTCCCGCTCGGTCTCGTCTTCGTCCGCTACGAGCTGGCCACGGATCACCCAGCGGTTGATCCGCGCCTCTTCCTGCACCGACCGTTTGCCGCGGCCATCACTGGCGTGTTCGGCAACACGGTCGTCCTGCACGCGAGCTTCATCCTGGTCCCGCTGCTCGTGGAGCGGATTCTGGCCGGATCAGCCGCCACGAGTGGGCTGGTCCTGCTCGGGATCTCTGGCGTCGCGGCGCTCGCGGCGCCATTTGGCGGGCGGTCCTCGGACCGTCGGGGGAGGCGCCCGCTCGTTGTCGTCGGCACGCTCGTCATGGCGGCGGGGCTCGCCGGACTCTGGTTGCCCGCGGGCGGGACCTCGTTCCTGAGCATCGGCCTGCTGCTGGGCGTGGTGGGGCTGGGCATGGGGCTTTCAGGGTCGCCACGGCAGGCCGCCGCATTCGAGACCATCCCCGGGGAGCGGGTCGGCATGGCCGCCGGCACGTATTACACGGGGCGCTATCTCGGCGGCGTGATTGGGGCCAGCCTCGCAGGAGCCGTGCTGGCGACGGCGGTGACGCCGGCTACCGTCTCCTTCGGTTTCGGGGTGCTGGTCATCGTCGCGCTCGGCGTCGCCGTCGCCTCGCTTGGATTGCCGGGGGCGCGCCCACGACCCGTGACCGGCGAGGAATAGACCCGGGCGCTCCTGCGCTCGATGGCGGTCATTCGCTCACATCTCTTGCTATGTGGAGCTTCTGGACCCATTATTCCTCGGTATGACGACACGAACGCCCCATCCCGGGCTGAGCGCCGAGCGCCATGTACGAGCGGGTCAGGCCGCCGAGATGCTCGGCGTGACCGTGGACACGCTGCGGCGCTGGGAGGCCGAGGGCCGCTTGCGGATCGACCGGTCCGGCGGTCGCCAGCGGCTGGTTCCGATCGCGGAGGTCATCCGCCTCCTGAACGAGCGACGAGCGCGCAACCCGGATCCCCGATCGGCAACGCAGTCCGCCCGAAATCGGTTCAGCGGCGTGATCACCCGCATCGAGGCCGATCGAGTCGCTGCCGTCGTCGAGGTTCTGGCGGGGCCGCATCGTCTCGTGAGCCTCATGACGGCCGAGGCAGTCACGGATATGGATCTCAAGGTCGGCGACGCCGCGGTCTGCGTGATCAAGGCCACCAACGTCATCGTCGAACGGCCGCGGTGAGTGGGCGACCAGGGGTCCGTCCGATTGGACGGCGGTCGGCTGCAGTGCTGCTCGGGGCCGTCATGGCTCTCGCGATGGCTGCCTGCGGGTCAGCGCCCTCGACTTCGAACGATCCACTCGTCCTGAGCGTGTTCGCGGGGGCGTCGCTGGGCGATGTCGTCGCCGCAGCCGCGCCTGTCTATCGGACGGCATCGGGGATCGCCATCCAGGCGGCCACGGACTCGTCAACCTCGTTGTGCATCCAGATCGAGCAGGGCGCGCAGGCCGACGTGTTCCTCTCGGCGGACACGAGGAACCCAGAGGCCTTGCTCGAGGCTGGCCTCGTTGATGGAGCCCTCGTGCCATTCGCCCGCAACAGGCTGGCGATCATCGTTCCGAGCGACAACCCGGCGGGCATCCGCACGTACGCCGACCTTGTGCGGCCGGGGATCAAGATCGTCGCCGCCGGGGCGAACGTGCCCATCTCCGCCTACGCAGCGCAGCTGGTCGATGAATTTGCGGCCATGGCCGGCACCCAGCCCGGCTTTGCGGTTGCCTACGCTGCCAACGTCGTGAGTCGGGAGGACAACGTGCGGGCAGTCGTCGCGAAGATTGCACTCGGTGAGGGCGATGCCGCCATCGTCTACGCGTCGGACGCATTCGCCTTCAGTGCGGTGACCGTCATCCCGCTGCCCCCATCGATCGATGTCCTGGCGGTCTACGCCGGCGTCGTCCCGAAGACGGCGCATCAACCCGCGGCTGGACACGATTTCCTCGATTGGTTCACAGGAAGTGCTGGTCAGGAGATCCTGGCGGCCTTCGGATTCTCGGCGCCGCCGTGAGCGCCCGCCGTGACGCGAGCCCCATCGTCGCGCGGCTCCGGGTGACCAGGCGCGCGTTGCTCCTGCTGGGCGCTGCGGCCCTCGTGGTCTTCCTGACCGCCCCTGTGGTCACGCTCCTCGGACGCGCCATCACGGGCAGCGCCCTCGGGACGATCGCGCAATCACCGGTCGTCCTCGATGCCTTGCGCCTGAGCCTGGTGACCACGGCCGTCAGCCTGCTGATCACCGCCGCCTTCGGAACCCCGCTCGCCTATCTGCTTGCGCGCAGCCGATCGCGTCTGACCACGCTGACCGAGGTTCTCGTGGATCTCCCGTTGGTGCTCCCGCCGTCCGTCGCCGGGCTGGCATTACTGCTGGTCTTCGGGCGCCGCGGCGTGGTTGGCGAATCCCTCGATGCGTTCGGACTCGCGATCCCGTTCACGACGATCGCGGTCGTCCTGGCGCAGGTCTTCGTTGCCTCGCCGTTCTACGTGCGCTCGGCCCGAGCGGCGATTGCCAGCGTGCCCCGGGATCTCGAGGACGCTGCGCGCGTTGATGGAGCATCAGAGCTGCGCGTCTTCGTCGAGGTCACGCTGGCCCTCGCTCGTCCCGGCATCTCGGCTGGTCTGGTCATGAGCTGGGCACGATCACTGGGCGAGTTCGGAGCGACGATCCTGTTCGCCGGCAATCTTGTGGGTCGGACCCAGACGCTGCCACTCGTCGTCTACTCGGAGTTTCAGGCCGGCGACCTCGACGCCGCAATTGCCGCCGCGGCGGTGCTGGTGCTCGCGGCGATCGGCGTCCTGCTGGCCGTCCGGCTTGGCCGGGCCAATGGCCCATTCGACGCCGCGGTCACGACGTAGGGTCAGTTTCGGGCTGTGGTATGGGGCCCGCCGTCGTGGCGATGCTCTCGTACGCGGGGTCGCGCTGCATATACGCCCGGATGAATGGGCACTTGACCGTCACCCTCGTGCCCGACGCGAGCGCTTCCTCGAGCACGTGGCGCGCCAGCGCCGAGCCGACACCCCGTCCGGCAAACGCCGGCAGAACCTCGGTGTGGAGCAGTACCCGGCGTCCGCCCATCCAGCGGTAGTCGACGAACCCAGTCAGGTCGCCGTTCGTGCGAGCCTCGTATCGAAGCATCTCGGGAACGTCCATGATGGAGACGGCAACCTGTTCCATGCAGGAACGATAGCGCTCGCGCGCCATGACCTGCGACGGGCGTCTATCCTCGATTGGTGCGTCCCCTCCCCGCCCCATTTGACCGACTTGCCGCCGGACTCCCGGCCGATGTCGGCGTATCGGGCAGCGAGCTCCTTGGCAGGCGGCTCTTGACCAAGGACCTGGCCTTCCCGCTGGACGAGCGGACGGCGTTCGGACTCCATGGGCTGCTCCCAGATCGCGTGTTGACGATCGAGGACCAACTGGACCTCGAGCACGAGCACATCCGACGCAAGTCCGACGCGCTGGAGCAGTACATCGGCCTGGCGGCCCTTCAGGACCGCAATGCGACCCTGTTCTATCGATTGCTCGCTGAGCACATGGAGGAATACCTCCCGATCGTCTATACGCCCACGGTCGGTCGCGCTTGCCAGGAATTCAGCCATATCGTTCGGCGAACGCGCGGCATCTGGCTCACCCCACCGGACCTTGACCGGATCCCGGAGGTACTGCGGGCGGCGCCCTACGAGGACGTCCGGCTCATTGTCGTGACCGACAACGAGCGAATCCTCGGCCTCGGTGACCAGGGCGCCGGCGGGATGGCCATCCCGATCGGCAAGCTCGCCCTGTACACGGCGGCGTGCGGCATCCATCCGGTCGTCACGCTCCCGGTCTCCCTCGACGTTGGGACGGACAACCAGGCGCTGCTGGATGACCCCCTCTATCTCGGGTTCCGACAGCCTCGACTCAGAGGCACCGACTACGACGCGTTCGTGGAGGCGTTCGTAAACGGCGTCCACGAGGTCTGGCCGGGCTGCCTCATCCAGTTCGAGGATTTCAAGCAGCATAACGCGCTCCGCATCCTCGATCGATATCGGCGCCGCGTCCCCTGCTTCAACGACGACATCCAGGGCACAGCGGCCGTCGTAGTCGGCGGAATCCTCGCCGGGATGCGCCACCTCGGCACGACCTGGGCGGATCAGCGCGTCGTGCTCGCCGGCGCGGGTGCTGCCGGAACCGGGATCGCGCGCCTCCTTCGACAGGCGATGATCGCCGCCGGAATGGCCGAGTCTGACGCCCACCGGGCGATGGCCTTCGTTGATTCCCGGGGCCTCGTCCACGACGGCCGCCATGGTCTCGAGGCCGACAAGCAGGAAATGGCGCTATCAGCCGATCTGGCGCGGGATGCCGGACTCCAGATCTCGCGTGACGGCGAGGGAGATGCGCCCGGTCTCCTCGAGGTCGTGGGGGCGCTGGCACCCACGGTCCTGATCGGCACCACCGGCAAGGCTGGCACCTTTACGGAAGACGTTATTCGAGCCATGGCCGCGGGGGCCCCGCACCCAATCATCATGCCGCTCTCTAACCCCACCTCGATCTCCGAGGCCGTACCGACGGACGTGCTCTTCTGGACCGAGGGGCGCGCACTCGTGGCCACGGGTTCGCCGTTCCTACCGGTCGCGGACGGCGATCGAACCGTCGAGATCGGCCAGGCAAACAACGTGTTCATCTTCCCGGGTGTCGGGCTCGGGGCCATCGTGGCCGAGTCCCGCGAGGTGACCGACGCGATGTTCCTGCTCGCTGCGGAAACGGTCGCGGAGCATGTGTCGGACGCACGCCTGGAGGCAGGCGCCCTGTATCCGAGCGTGTCGGACCTGCGTGCCGTATCACGGGCGATTGCGATCCGCGTTGCCGGAGAGGCGCTGCGGGTCGGCCTCTCGCCCCTCCCGGCCGATACGAATGTCGATGCGCTCGTCGACGCGTCGATGTGGTGGCCGGCATATGCCCCGTATCAGCGGAAAGCCACCGCAAGCGACCGAGCGACGACGGCCTAGGTCACCGCCCGAGGGCTACTTGTCCCGTTCCACGGCCGCTAGTGAGGCCTGCGCGGCGGCGAGTCGAGCCACCGGGACACGGAACGGCGAGCACGATACGTAGTCGAGGCCAAGTCGCTCGCACTTCGCAATGGATGCCGGATCGCCCCCGTGCTCACCGCAGATCCCAAGTTCCAGCCCGGGCTTGGTGGCCCGGCCCTTGTCGACCGCGATCTTCATCAGGCCCACGACCGCATCGTCCAGGGTCTGGAACGGATTGAATGGCAGGATCTTGTCCTCGACGTACTTCAGGAGGAATCCGCCTTCGGCGTCGTCCCGGCTGTAGCCGAAGGTCATCTGGGTCAGATCGTTCGTGCCGAAGCTGAAGAAGTCGGCGTGAGTCGCGATCTCGTCGGCGGTCAGGGCACCGCGCGGGACCTCGATCATCGTGCCGAACTTGTAGTCCACGTGGACGCCGGCTTTCGCTTCGACGGCCGTTGCTTCGGCCTCGAGCAGCTCCCGCGTCCGGGCCAGCTCGTTCACGTGCCCGACGAGCGGGATCATGATCTTGGCGATCGGTTCGCCGCCGGCCTTCTTGCGCGCAATCTCGGCGTTGAGGATGGCGCGGGTCTGGATCTTGACGAAGTCGGGGATCATCAGCCCGAGTCGACAGCCGCGCAGTCCGAGCATCGGGTTCTGCTCGTCCAGGGACTTGATCGTCGCCAGGAGCTCCTTGTCCTCCTCGGATGCGGAGTCGCCGGCCTTGGTGACCTTGACGAGCTGCTCTTCGAGGTTCGGGAGGAATTCGTGGAGCGGCGGGTCGATCAGCCGGATCACGACCGGGAGACCATCCATCGCCTCGAAGATGCCCTCGAAATCACCCTGCTGAAGGACTTCGAGCTTGGCCATCGCCGCATCGAAGGTCTTGATCGTCCCAACCTCGTCGGCGGTCAGCGTCTCGCCTGCGCCCAGCTTTGCCTTGGCTCGTGTCGCTCGCATGGCAACGAGAATTGCGCCGCGCACGATCTCGAGACGATCGCCCTCGCGGAACATGTGCTCGGTCCGGCAGAGGCCAATCCCCTGGGCGCCATAGCGACGGGCCTGGGCCGCTTCCTCCGGCTTGTCCGCGTTCGTCCAGACCTCCATCCGCCGGAACGTGTCAGCCCATCCCAGGATCGCCTGGAGTTCCGGCTGATCCTCGAAACGCGCTGATACCGTCGGCAGCGCGCCGAGGAAGAGGTCTCCGGTCGTCCCGTCGAGGCTCACCCAGTCCCCTTCGGCAAAGGCGATGTCCGTGGACGTCGATCGCGCCCGCTTCGTGGCGTAGTCGATCACGAGATCCGCGCAGCCGGCGACACAGGGCTTGCCAATCTGGCGCGCCACCACGGCGGCATGCGAGGTCGCGCCGCCGCGAGCCGTGATGATCCCCTCGGCGACGGCCATGCCGTGGAAGTCATCCGGGGACGTCTCGATGCGGACCAGGATCACCTTCTCGCCACGCGTCACCCACGCGACGGCGTCGTCGGCATCGAAGACGGCGCGCCCGACGGCGGCGCCGGGTGAGGCGTTCAGACCCCTCACGATCCGATTGGCGCCGATACGTGCCTTCGGATCAAATTGATCACGGAGCAGCTGATCCACCATTCCGGGCTCGATCCGCCCAATCGCCTCTTCCTTGCTGAGGATCCCCTCCTCCACCATGTCGACGGCGATCTGCACGGCGGCTGCGGCGGTTCGCTTCGCGGACCGCGTCTGGAGCATGTAGAGCTTGCCGCGCTCAATCGTGAACTCCAGATCCTGGACGTCCCGGTAATGGCCCTCGAGTCGAGCCGCGATCTTCTGGAACTCGTCATAAACCGCAGGCATGACATCGCGCATCTGGGCGATCGGCTGGGGCGTCCGAATCCCGGCCACCACGTCCTCGCCCTGGGCGTTGGTCAGGTACTCGCCGTAGAGCGCCTTGGCCCCGGTATTCGGGTCACGCGTGAAGGCGACGCCGGTCCCGGAATCGTCCCCCATGTTGCCGAAGACCATGGTCTGGACGTTGACCGCGGTGCCGAGGTCGTGGGCGATCTTGTTGTACTCACGATAGTCGCGGGCCCGCTTGCCGAACCAGGAGTCGAAGACCGCTTTGATGGCGAGGTCGAGCTGCTCGTGGGGATCCTCGGGGAAGTCGCGGCCCGTGACCTCTCGGACGATCGACTTGAACTCGACGGCCAGTTCCGCCAGATCCGCCGCGGTCAGGTCGGTATCCAGGCTCGCGCCGCGAGCCTCCTTCTTCGCATCGAGGGCGTGATCGAACCGCTCGCCCGGAACGTCCATCACGATCCGTCCGAACATCTGGATGAAGCGCCGATAGGCATCCCGACCGAATCGCTCGTTGCCGGTCAGCGTCACCAGCCCGTGAAGGGTGGCCTCGCTGAGGCCAAGGTTGAGCACCGTGTCCATCATCCCCGGCATCGAAAACTTGGCGCCTGAGCGGACGGAGACGAGGAGCGGATTCTTGGCATCGCCGAAGCCCTTGCCGGTTCGGGATTCGATCTCGCGGACGGCCTCGAGGACGTCGTCCCAGAGGCCGGCGGGAAGCTGCTCACCGGCAGCGAAGTAATCGTTGCACGCCTCGGTGGTGATCGTGAAGCCGGGCGGGACCGGGAGCCCGGCGCTGGTCATCTCGGCGAGACCGGCGCCCTTCCCGCCGAGGAGATCGCGCATGGTCGCGTTGCCCTCGGCCGATCCCCCACCCCAGGCGAAGATGTAGCGCTTCGCGGCGCGGTGGGCGCGGCTGGTGGTCGGGGCGGTATCGGTCATGGTCGGACGCTCCTCGTTGCCGCGGCGGTCGATTCGGACGCAGACGCGGTCGGGTGATCGGGTTCGGTCTCGTGGATTGTACCCGCGGTCCGTGGTCCGCTCGGTTTCGACCTCGGTTGCGAGCGGGCGACCCAGGTGCCACGCCGGTACACTCGGGCCATGCTTGAACCGCCTGCCCCCCGCGTGATCGCCACCGATGACGAGCGCTACAACGCATCCCTCGTCCGTCGTGACGGCCAGCATGAGAGCCTGGCGTACTTCTGGGTTCGCTTCGATGGCGACCCCACGCCGTTCGCGCCCGGCCAGTACATGACGATCGGGGTGATGGTCGACGGTCGCATCGTCCAGCGGCCCTATTCCGTGGCGTCGTCGCCGCGCGTCGCAGGCGAGGAGGGCTACGAGCTGTACATCCGCCTCGTGAACGGCGGCCAGTTCACGCCGCTCCTGTGGGGCCTCCCGGTCGGACATCGAATGCGGATGATCGGACCGAAGGGCAAGTTCACGCTCGAACCGGACGACGATCGGATCCACCTGTTCATCTCCTCCGGGACAGGGAATGCGCCGTTCGTGTCGATGATGCGGACACTGCTCCTCGATGGCGCGCCGCGTCGAGCCGTGTTCCTCAACGGCGTGTCCTACGAAGCCGATCTCGGGTATCGGGACGTTCTGGAGGGCTGGCAGGCAGCGGGTTCGTACCCCGTCGCGTACGAGCCCTGTGTGTCCCGCCCGTCGGATCCCGCCAACGCCGGGTGGGCCGGGCGGGTGGGCCGGGCCGAGACAGCGCTACCGGGCGTCCTCGACGATCACCAACTGACGCCGGACAACGCGATCGCCTACCTGTGTGGCAATCCCGACATGATCCTGGCCGCCGAAGCGACGCTGCTCGAGCGCGGCTTTCCGGAGGCGCAAATCAAGAAGGAACTGTACTGGCCGAAGGGCAAGGAGCCCAAAGGCAGCTAGCCGGCGAACGGGCTGTCCACGGCCCGATCGTCACCTCAGCCCTACCATGGCGCGATGCAGCAACGAGTCGTCGCGCGGACGGTCCAGGGTGTCCAGACCGTCCTGAGCCCGGCCCAGGACTTCGTCCGGACGGTGGGCTCCAGCGGCATCGTCCTCATCCTCGCCGCCCTGCTGGCGTTCGCGTGGGCGAACTCCCCGTGGGCGGCGGACTACTTCGGGATCCTCGACACGAAGGTGGGGGTTCGCTTCGGGGACTTCGCCCTCGAGAAGCCCCTGCTGCTGTGGGTCAACGATCTCCTCATGGCCCTGTTCTTCTTCCTCGTCGGCCTCGAGATCAAGCGCGAGCTCATCGTCGGTGAGTTGAGGAGTCGCAGGAAGGCGGCCCTGCCGATCGCCGGCGCACTCGGAGGGATGCTGGTACCGGCCCTTATCTTCATCGGCCTGAACCTGGGGCAGCCTTCGTTGCGCGGCTGGGGCATCCCGATGGCGACCGACATCGCATTCGCCCTCGGTGTCCTGGCCCTGCTCGGGGATCGCGTCAGCCCGTCGCTCAAGATCTTTCTCCTGGCGCTCGCCATCGTTGACGACCTCGGTGCTGTGCTCGTCATCGCCGCGTTCTACACGGAGAGCCTCGATGCGGGGTCGCTCGGACTCGCAGCCCTGGCCTGGGTGGTCGCGCTCGGCTACGGGCGCCTGGGAGCCGCCCGGCCGGCCGTATTCGCCGCGATCGGCATCGTCATGTGGTACTTCATGCTCAAGTCGGGCATCCATTCGACGGTCGCCGGCGTCCTCATGGCCCTGGCCGTGCCCCTCCGGCACCAGCTCACCGCCGATGAGCTCGAGAGCGAGCTACGGCCGCTGCTGGATACGGATGGCGAGTTTGAGGAGGTCGAGGTCATGATCGAGCGCTTCGAAGACGTCCTCGACCGGGCGCATAGCCCGCTGCACAACATGGAGCACACACTTGCTCCGATCGTCGCGTTCCTGATCATGCCCGTGTTCGCCTTCTTCAATGCCGGGGTGGCGATCGTGGGCGGGGGGACGGCGCTCGTGGGCCCGGTGTCGATCGGCGTCGCACTCGGCCTCCTCTTGGGCAAGCCGATCGGGATCATGCTGTTCGCGTGGCTTGCGGTGCGGTCGGGGGTGACCGAGCTGCCGGCCGGCACGAGCTGGACCGCGCTGACCGGGGTCGCCCTCCTCGCAGGCATCGGCTTCACGATGTCCCTGTTCATCGGCAGCCTCGCCTTCGGCCCATCCGCGGATCTCGATGCGGCAAAGGTCGGCGTACTCGTGGCGTCCGTGCTCGCCGCGTTGACGGGGCTCGTTTTCCTATCGCAGACGCTACCTCGTCGCGGGGCGCCGGCGGACTGAGCACCGGCGGACTGAGCACCGGCGGACTGAGTGCCGGCACGATCAAGCCGATCCGGACGGACCCGCTGGGTCAGCGCTAGAACCGAGCCGCTTCCATCCGGTCGAGGATCGCCCGCTTCACGCCTTCGAGCGGGATCCGATCCTGGGCCATCGTGTCCCGGTCGCGCACGGTGACCGCCCCGTCCTCGAGAGAGTCCACGTCGATCGTGACGCACCACGGCGTGCCGATCTCGTCCTGGCGGCGGTACAGCTTGCCGATCGCGGCCGTGTCGTCATAGACCGCCATGACGTCCCGGGCGAGGTCGCTGCGCAGTCGGTGGCACATCTCGACGATCTCGGGCCGCTTCTTCAGCAACGGCAGCACCGCGACCTTGTACGGGGCCAGGTCCGGATGCAGGCCGAGCACCACCCGCTTCTCGCCGCGGACCTCCTCCTCACGATACGCATCGATGAGGAAGGTGAACGCGGCGCGATCCGCCCCAGCGGCCGTCTCGACGACCCACGGGATGAACTTCTCCTCGGTCGCCGGGTCGAAGTACTCGAGATTCTCACCGGAGGCTTCCGCGTGGCGCGAGAGATCGAAGTCGCCGCGATTGTGGACGCCCTCGAGCTCCTTCCAGCCAAACGGGAAGCGATATTCGACGTCCACGGCCTTCTTGGCGTAATGGGCCAGCTCGTCCGGGGCGTGCTCGCGGAGCCGAAGCCGCTCGGGCGCGACCCCGTACTGCTCGTACCAGGCCTTGCGGCGCGGCAGCCACTCCTCGAAGGCCGCGGCTGCGGCATCCCCAGGCCGAACGAAGTACTGCATTTCCATCTGCTCGAATTCGCGCATCCGGAAGACGAAGTTGCCGGGGCTGATCTCGTTCCGGAAGCTCTTCCCGATCTGGGCGATCCCGAACGGCACTTTCTTGCGGCTGGACTGCTGCACGTTCTTGAAGTTGACGTAGCTGCCCTGGGCGGTCTCGGGCCGAAAGTAGACAACCGAGGCCTCGTCCTGGACGGGACCCATGTAGGTCTGGAACATGAGGTTGAACCGGCGCGGCGCCGACAGCGGTCCTCCGTCGTTCGGGCAGACGAGCTTGTAACGCTCGATGACCGAGGGGTCAGTCAGGTCAGTCACCGTGAGGGCTTCGGCGCCCGGCAACTCATCGAGGCGATAGCGGCGCCGGCAGGTCCCGCATTCCACCAGCGGGTCGCTGAACGACCCGACGTGGCCGGAGGTGACCCAGACCTGCGGGTGCATCAGGATCCCGGCATCGAGGCCGACGATGTCGGTGCGGTCCTGGACCATCGCTCGCCACCAGGCCCGCTTGACGTTGTTCTTCAGTTCGACGCCAAGGGGTCCGTAATCCCACACGGCATTGATCCCGCCGTAGATCTCTGAACTCGGGAACACGAAGCCGCGTCGCTTGGACAGGCTGACGATCGTGTCGAGGTCGGGCACGGCGGCCGGAACCTCATTCGGGTCATGGATGGAGGCTTCGGTCACTTGAGTGCTCCTGAGGGCGGCCGGCCGTGGCAGGGACGGTCAAATGTGGGCTGGGCCCCGATGCTAGCAGACGACTCACTCCGAGCGCGGCCGATCTACCCAGCGAACGAGACGCCCCGGGTCGGGACGATGCGGAGCGGCAGGTTGTAGTTCTTGCCAAACTCGGCCGGCCCGCCGAGGTCTCGGTCAATCCACTCGATGTATCTCTCGAGGTAGGCCGGGTTCTCCGGCGCGCGAGGGTAATCCGGATCGATCCGGGCTTCGCCTTCGAGCATCACGATATCGCCACCGGTACCGTCGTCGGACAGGTGGAACGACACCTTCGGGTTGGCGGCGATGTTGGCGTTCCGGCGCGCTCGGCGGTGGCTGTAGACGAGCAGCTCACCGTCCGCCCACAGGAACCAGATCGGCATGGTCTGTGGTTGTCCGGCCAGTGTCACGGTGGTCAACCACGCGATCCGATCATTGCGCAGCCGCTCCAGGGCACGGGCGCCGCGCTCGTTGTCCGGGTCGAAGATCACGTCGTCACCTCGCTTCGCGTCGAGCGCTCACTGGCACGCACCTCATCGAGAAATGCCAGGGACTTGGGCGAGCGGTCGAGCGTGTAGGCGAGGAACGCACGCATCGCGCTCTCTACCTCTGCCTCCACCTCTGCCCGGACCCTGAGGGCTGCGATCGCCTCGACGTCCATCCGCTGGTAGGCCTTGAGCAGCTTCAGCGCCTCCAGTGTCAGGCCGGCGATACCCTGAGGCGGCCCCGGATCGCGCTCGCATAGCACGCCCCCAAGCGGAGGCACCCAGCGGAAGCGCTCCTCCGCCTCGAGGAGGCGCCCACACTCGACGCAGCGGTCAACCTCGGGCCGGATTCCCAGTTCAACGGCCAGGTGCATCTCGTACCAGCGGGCAACCCGGCCGGGCGCCATCCCGGCGTCAAGGAGCTCGTAGGCGCGCTTTACCAGCAGGTAGACCGATTCGATCGCGTGCCGCTCCTCCTGTGTTCGCTCGGCCATCTCGGCGATGTACGAGGCAGTCCCGAACGACACGAGGTCGTCCCTGAGGTTCAGCCATGGATGTATGACCTCGACCTGGGTCACGACGTCGAAGGTCCGTCCGTGGGCCAGTGCGACGCGCAACTCCGCGAATGGCTCGAGGCTGCCGCCGATCCTCGACTTCTGGCGACGAATCCCCTTCGCGATCGCCTTGATCTTGCCGGCCCCCGGCGTCAGGAGGGTCAGGATGCGGTCCGCCTCACCGTAGTCGAACCGGGAGAGGACGATGGCGTCGGTGGTGTAGCGACGAGGCACGGGCACCATCGGACGGTATCACCACGCGAGCGCGGCGACGCGAGCGCGGCAACCCGGGCCAAAGGATCGGCCGGAACAGGCTACTCGGACCGCGCACGTTTGAGGTTCGAGGGCTACACTCCGATCATGATGTCGACCGCAATCAACGATCTTGATCTCGGCCAGCTCATCGCGGACACCGAGGAGGAAATCCTCCGCCTCGTGCGCGACGGCGATCCCTCGACGGTCGGCGTGTATGAGCAGTGCCGTTACCACCTCGGCCTCGACGGCGGGACCGGCGGCTCCGGAAAGCGGATGCGTCCCCTGCTCGGCCTGCTTGCCTATGCGTCGATCACCGGGGACCATCGAGCCGCCCTGCCGGGCGCCGCTGCGGTCGAACTCGGGCACAACTTCAGTCTCGTCCACGACGACATCGAGGACGGCGATCGTGCTCGGCACCATCGGCCGACACTGTGGAGCCTGCACGGCGTTCCGCAGGCGATCAACACCGGGGACATGCTGTTCAGCCTCAGTCGCGTCGCCCTCCATCGATTGACCGACCTCGGCTTCAGCGATCACAAGGTCCTTCGCCTGATGCGTCTCTATGACACGACCTGCGTGGCGCTGTGCGAGGGCCAGCACATCGACATCACCACGGGCGAGGCCGACGAAGTCATGTCCGTCGAGCTCTACTTCGACATGATCGGCCGCAAGACAGCCGCCTTGATTGCCGCCTCGATCGAGGCAGGCGCAGTGCTCGCGACCGACGACGAGGACGTCATCAGGCACTACCGGGCGTTTGGTTGGGACCTGGGTCTGGCATTTCAGCTGAACGACGACGTGCTGGGCATCTGGGGCGAGGCCCAGACGACCGGCAAGGAGCCAACGGACGTGGCGCGTCGAAAGAAGACGCTGCCGGTCATCTACGCCTTCGCGCACGCGGGCCCAACGGATCGGGCACGCCTTGCCGAGCTCTACGCGGAGCACGAGCCGAGTCCGTCGGCCATCCAGGAGATCGTGGAGATCCTCGAGCGGAGCGGAGCTCACGACTATGCCCGCGGGCAGGCTCGGCTGCATCGCGACCGCGCCCTCGCGGAGCTCGACGCCGCGGGCGTCGTCCTGCCCGATGCGCGGGCACGGCTCCAGGAAATCGTCGTTAGGGTGATCTCCGCCTGATCCACCGGCGGCCTGGTTGTCGCCTGCGTCAGTCGGCCAGCGGGCCGGAGCCGGCCGGCTCAACCTTCGTCGCTGTCCTCAGCCGCCCCGGGACCGATCCGTCGGACGACGAGGACTTTGCCGACGCGCCGGCCGTCCGTTGACTCGACGGTCAGGGTCAGCCCGTCTACCTCGATCTGGTCGCCGGGCTTGGGCACGCCACCGATCCGGTGGTAGAGCAGCCCCCCGACCGTGTCGTACTCCTCTTCGTCCTCGAGGGCGAGATCGATATCGAACACCTCACCCAGCTCGTCGACGTCGGCTCGCCCGTCGACCCGCGCCTTCGTATCCGAGAGACGGACCACGAGCGGCTCCTCGACGTCGTATTCGTCCTGGATCTCTCCGACGATCTCCTCGAGCAGATCCTCGATGGTGACGATGCCCGCCGTCCCCCCGTACTCGTCAAGCACAATCGCGATATGGACTTTTCGGCGCTGCAGCTCATGGAGCAGGTCGTCGATGGTCATGGACTCGGGAACGAGGACCGGCGGACGAAGCAGCGTGCGGAGGGCGGGACGAGGCGCCGCATCCGACTTGAGGTAGGGCAACAGGTCCTTCGCGTACAGGATCCCGACGACCTCGTCGAGCGAGTTCTCGTAAGCCGGTATGCGTGAGTGGCCTTCGGCAATGACGATATCGATGGCGTCCTCGAACGAGGCGTCGGCCCGGATCCCGACGATCGAGACGCGCGGCACCATGACTTCATGGACGCGCCGACCACCGAGTTCGATGACCGCATTGATCATCTGCTCCTCCTCGGCCTCGAGGACGCCCTGCGCGCCTCCGCGCTCAACCAGGAGCTTGAGCTCCTCCGTGCTGATCACGTCCGGATCGATGTCGCGCACGCCGAGTATGCGGTTGACCCCGGCCGTGATCCTGATCAGCACGTACACGATCGGGCCGAGGACCCGACCCATGAGGTCCACCGGGCCCGCGAGCAGCAGCGCGATGCGCTCCGTGTACGCGAGGGCCAGGGTCTTGGGCACGAGTTCTCCGAAGATGATCGTGAAGAAACTGAGCAGGGCGGTGACGATGACAAGCGCCAGCGCGCCGGCGTACGGCTCGATGAGCGGGACGGTCTGGAACCAGTCCTTGAGTTGGACGGTCAGGCTCACGCCGGCGAAGGCGGCGGCCAGGAACCCGACGAACGTGATCCCAAGCTGGATGACGGCCAGGAACCGGCCCGGGTGCGCCACGAGCCGGCGGACCCGATCCGCTCCCCGGTGTCCTTCATCCACGAGTTGCTCGAGCCGGCTCCGCCGCATCGTGACGAGGGCGATCTCCGCGGCAACGAAGACCGCATTGATCAGGACAAGGAGGACGATGATCAGTAACTCACCCGCCGTGCCCATCAGCGCTCGCCCGCTGGTTCATCCGGACGAGCACGGGGTTCGCGGATCCGTGCCGGCACCCCGACGGCCAGCTTGCCTGCCGGAACGGATCTGGTGACAACGGCACCCGCACCGGTCCGGGCGCCGTCGCCGATCTCAACGGGAGCTACGAGCATGGTGTCCACGCCCAGAAAGGCATCCCGACCGACGACCGTACGATGTTTGGTCCGGCCGTCCCAGTTCGCGGTGATCGTTCCGGCCCCGACGTTCGTCCGGTCGCCGAGGTCGGCGTCGCCGAGATAGCTGACATGGTGCTGTTTCACGCCGGCACCGAGGCGCGTGTTCTTGAGTTCGGCGAAGTTCCCGACCTCGGCGCCGGGTCCCAGGTGCGACCCGGGCCGGAGGTGGCTGAACGGCCCGATCGAGGCACCATCCTCCACCATGGAGCGCTCGACGACGCTGGCCCAGACACGGCAGTCGCGCCCGATCACGGAGTCGACCATCGTCGTATCCGGGCCGATCGTGCTCCCCTCCCCGATCGTGGTCACGCCGCGCAGGATGACGTTTGGTTCCAGGACCACGTCGGCGGCCAACTTGACGTCCCAGTCGAGGTACACCGTGGACGGATCCCGCATGGTGACTCCGGCGCGCATGTGGGCCTCGTTGATCCGGACGCGGATCGCCCACTCCGCCTGCGCGAGCTGGGCGCGATCGTTGATCCCGTCGAAGGTGCCGTCGTCGTCGTACCCCACCGCGCTGACGATCCGCCCGTCCTCCCGGGCGAGGCGGACGAGCTCAGTCAGGTACAGTTCCCCGGTCGCCTCGGACGGCGTTACGGCATCGATCCGGCGGCGCAGCCAGGCTGCGTCAAAGGCGTAGCAGCCGGCGTTGATCTCGTTCGATTCGAGCTCGTCCGGGGAGGCATCACGTGCCTCGACGATGCGCTCGACAGTGCCGAACTCGCTCCGGACGACGCGTCCGAGGTCGCCCGGCGCTGCCGCGTAGACGCTGGCCAGGGCGATGGCCGCGTCATCCATGCGCCGCTGCTCGAGGACCGCCCGAAGCTGAGCTCCGATGACCAGCGGAACGTCACCGGACAGGACGAGGACCTCGGTCGTGTCGTCCGGCAGCGCCGCCAGCGCGGCCCGGACCGCATCGGCGGTCCCGCGTGGCACGTCCTGCAGCGCGAAGCTCGGGCTGCCCGGCAGTCCCGCCTCGAGGAGGCCGGCCGTGGCGGGCGAGTAGACGATGATCGGCGGCGCCACGGCCTCGTCGATGCCGACGTCCGTCCAGCCGTCCACGACGTAGGCGAGCATGGGGCGGCCGCACAAGAGATGGAGAACCTTCGGAATCCGCGAGTGCATCCGCGTCCCAAGGCCCGCGGCCAGAATGATGGCGGCGGTGCGCCCGGTCGACACAGGTGGTGGAAGCGTCATCAGAAGGTGCCGGTAGGGTATGGGCGGGTCACCGGCAGTGTCAATTGAGGTCGGACGCCAGATCAACCATTGCGGCGCGCAATGGCGTCGATCTCGATCAGTCCGCCCTTGGGGAGACTGCCCACCGCGAACGTCGTTCGGGCCGGGGCCGGGTCGACCATGAACCTCGCGTAGACCGCATTGATCGCGGCGAAGTCACCGATGTCGGCAAGGAAGATCGTCGTCTTGACCACGTCGCTGAAGGAGCATCCGGCGGCATCAAGCACGGCCTCGAGGTTGCGCAGGCATCGTTCCGCCTGGGCCTCGACGCCAATCGCCATCTCGCCGGTTGCCGGATCGAGCCCGAGCTGCCCGGCGCAGAAGACGAGATCGCCGCTGACGATCGCCTGGCTGTAGGGCCCGAGCGCGGCCGGCGCACCGGCTGTGCTGATCGCCATTCGACTCACGATCCTTCCTCCTCTGCTGATGGTGGGACTCGCGCCTCGCCGGCGGCTACGATCGCCGTCGCCACGATGGACGGTCGGCCCGCACCCGGTGCGACGATGGTCCCATCTCCGACACCGTTGCGAACCGCCTCGGCGGCCGCTGCGGCCTCGCTTTCAGAAGCATAGAGGACCCATAGCGTGGGCCCGGACCCGGACAGGCCGACCGGACGCCCGAGACAGCGAACGAGCCCACGGCGGAGGGTGCGCAGACCGGGAACCACGATGTCCGCCGCGCCCGCAAGGTCGTTCGCGCTGGCCAGCACCCCGGATCGAACGAGTAGGGCATGAGTCTGGAGGCCGGCCCGCCACTCGCCGGCAAGGTGGTTGGACGCGGCGCGTGTGCTACCGGGATCGGATGGAGCGGCAGACGGATCTTCATCCAGGGTCGAGAAGACCAGCGGCGTGGACGCGCCGAGGTCCGGGGTGACCAGGAGGACACCCGGCCGGCCTCCACGCAGCGCCGGCAGCGGATCCACGATGTCGCCTCGGCCCGAGAGGACGGCCGCGCCGCCGGCGAGGAAGAACGGAACATCAGAGCCGAGGCCGATCGCGACGCGCCCCCGGAGGGTTGCCAGCTCGTCAGTGCCGAGGGCCGCCTCCGCGCCCCACACGTCGAGTGCGGCATCCAATGCGGCGGCCGCATCGCTGCTTCCGCCGCCGAGGCCCGCGCCAACGGGGATCTGCTTGTCCAGGCGGGCCGCCAGCGGCACGGAATTGACCGCCCCACGGAGCGCGGTGCGCGCCGCCGCGAAGGCGCGCAGAACGAGATTGCTCGCGAGCGATCCGGCGTCGTGGCCGGACACGCTCAGGGAGTCCTGGGGGCCGTGGGCTGGCGCCACACTGAGCCGATCTGCCAGGGCCAGCGGCACCACAACGGAGTGAAGGTCGTGGTAGCCGTCGCTCCGCCGCCCGAGGACGGCCAGGGTCAGGTTCAGCTTCGCCGGTGGCAGGCGAATGACTGGCGACAGTCGCCGATCGGCCGGGGACGAGTCAGCCACCCTGAGCATCCAGGGCCGCGCGAAGCGCCATCCAGTCCTCCACCGAGAGCGTCTGCGGTCGGCGGTCGCCGGTGATCCCGGCCAGCGCGAGCGCGGCATCGACCCCCTGCTGGCCGACGGAGAGCTGGCGACCCAGGACGTTGCGGACCATCTTTCGTCGCTCCCGGAACCCCGCCTGAACCAGGGCCCAGAGCGGATCCTCCTCCGATTCGCCGGCGGGCGGGCTGCCTGCCGGGGTCTCGGCGCTTAGATTGGCTCCATCGCCCGGCCCGGGATGGCGAGGCTCGATCACGACCACCGCGGACGTCACGCTGGGGGCCGGTTCGAAGGCATCGCCTGCAACGCGGCGGGCAATCCTGACAGTCGCGTGGTACTGCACGAACACCGACAGGTAGCTCATGCGGCCGGGCGGCGCGGCGAGTCGCTCGGCGACCTCCCACTGAACCATCAGGACCATTCGTGTCGGGCGCGGCGTCGCCCCCAGGAGACGATGCAGGATCGGGCTCGTGATGTGATACGGGAGGTTGGCCACGACGGAATACGGGGATGTCACGAGCGTCGGGAGATCCTGATCGAGCGCGTCCCCTTCGACCAGCGTCAGGGCCCCCGGCGCTGCGGGATCCCGCGCTGCCACGTCCACCGCGGCGCTCATCCGCTTGCGCAGCAATGCTGCCAGGCGCCAATCAAGCTCGACGGCGGTCACTGCGGCGCCGGCGCCGAGGAGCGCCTCGGTCAGGATGCCCAGGCCGGGACCGATCTCGAGAATGCGATCGGCGGACTTCGGCGCCGCTTCGGCGAGGATCGCCTCGAGCACGTCCGGGTCGGCCAGGAAGTTCTGCGACAGGGAGTGGCGGGCCCGGAGGCCCTCATCGCGCAAGAGCCGCCGCACGGCGAGCGGGTCCAGCCGAATTGGCTGGCGAGCACGTTCCTCGCCGGAGCTCATCGGACCGCCAGCGGCAATGAGGGTCGCGCGTCGAGATCCAGCCCTGCCCGCTCCCCGGCCGCGTGCCGACGTGCCCCCGCCGCGCCGATCATGGCCCCGTTGTCCGTGCACAGGCCCGGACGCGGAATGATCACCGGGATCCCGAGCGACACGGCGTGCGCGAGGAGGCGGCTTCGGAGTATCCCGTTCGCAGCGACGCCGCCGCCCAGGACGATGGAACGAGCACCGATCTCGCGTGCAGCCCGAATCGTCTTGGTCACGAGCACGTCGGTGACGGAGTCCTGGAAGCCCCAGGCCAACTCAGCAACCCGCGCCTCCGAGAGTCGGGCGCTAGGTTCATCCTCGATGCCCTCGTCCGCCCGGGCCGCGTCGACGATGCGCCGTGCGGCCGTCTTGAGCCCCGAGAAGCTGAAGTCCAGACTGTCGCCGAGCCACGCCCGCGGAAAGACCGCGTCGTGACGCCGGGCTGCCTCTGCCGCTCGCTGGATGGCCGGGCCGCCGGGATACCCGAGGCCCATCAGTCGCCCGACCTTGTCGAACGCCTCCCCGGCCGCGTCGTCGACGGTCTGGCCCAGCAAGCGATATTCGAGGTGGTCGCGCATCTCCACGAGGAAGGTGTGGCCGCCCGATACGACGAGCGCGACCAGCGGAAAGACTGGCTCCTCCGCCTCCAGTCCCGGATCCAGCAGCCACCCCGCGTACACGTGACCCTCGAGGTGGTTGACGCCGACGAGCGGCCGATCGTGGACCCAGGCGAGCGTCTTGGCGACGTTGATCCCGACGAGCAGCGACCCCGCCAGGCCCGGCCCATAGGTCACCGCGACGGCATCCACGTCGCCGACCGTGACCCCAGCCGTGGCGAGGGCTTCGTCGAGCACCGGGAGGACCCAGCGAAGGTGGGCCCGGGCCGCCACCTCAGGCACGATGCCCCCGGTAGCCGCGTGCATGGCAACCTGACTGGCGACGACATTGGCGTGGATCCGGCGACCCCCCTCGACGAGAGCGATGCCGGTCTCATCGCATGACGATTCGATCGCCAGGATCAGGGGTCCGCTCATGATCCCGGGACGCCTGCGGCGTCAGGAAGCACGACCGTGGCCATGGGTCCGGACGGCGCTGGCGCCGACTCCAGCTCGGCCCGTCGGCGATCGAAGAGCGTCCGCATGGCCGGATCCTGAAACGGCAGCGTGGTCATGATCAGGGCGTCTTCGCCATTGTCGGAGTAGTAGCGCGGCCGAACGCCCATTGGCCGGAAGCCATACCGTCCATAGAGGCGTCGCGCTGCTGTATTGGACAGGCGGACCTCGAGCGTGGCTTCCCGGGCATGCAGCGCGATGGCGAGATCGATAAGGGCGACCAGCAACGTCTCCCCGATCCGCTGGCGGCGCCACGCCGGATCCACGGCGAACGTCGTGATGTGTGCCTCGTCGACCATCATCCAGATCCCGCCATAGGCGACCACCTCGACTCCGATGTGCGCGACGAGGTACGAGGCGAGGCGGTTTCCCGTCAACTCGCTGCGATAGGCGTCCTCAGGCCAGGGCGCGCTGAAGCTGGCACGCTCGATCCGCTGGACGGCCGACAGGTCGTCGATCGTCATGGACTCGACGCGGACGATCACCGGGCGTCGGTCGACCATTCGATCGCTCCGGTTGTGGCACGGATGCCCCGGGGGAGGGTCACATATTCGGGCACGAGCTCCGCCGCGGGGTCTCCCGGGCCAGCGTGCAGCCGATCAGCACCGAGCCGCATAAGCGCTGCGCCCAGACCGCTCCGGGCGGCCTCGCCCAGCGCGACCGCGTTGGCGGGCGCGCGACCCTCCAGATCCACGGCGACCAGGGTCGCGGCGCTTGCCAGGGGCGGCTCGATGCCACCGGCCAGCAGCTCGGGAACGGCTCCAGATCGAACGAGGACCCGATCGTGCGGACCGGCCGGCAGGAGCAGGGCCAACTCCCCCACATCCGGGAGCGCAGCCAGGTCTCGTGCTGCGAGCAGCAGCGCTTCGCCCGTGCTCACTCCGGCAATCGGAATCCCGAGGGCGTGAGCGATCGTCTTGGCCGTCGCGAGGCCGACCCGCAGTCCCGTGAAGGCGCCTGGGCCCGTCCCGACGACAATGCCGGCGAGGTCCGATCGCTGGAGTCCCGTCGTCGCGAGAAGCTCCTCGACTCCCGCCAGCAACAGCTCGCCGTGGCGATACCCGGCCGGCCATTCCAGTGCCTGGATCTGCCTCCCGTCCGGTGCCCCGGCCACGACCACAATGCGGGACGTGCCGGTATCGATCCCGAGCAGCCACGGCGTCGGGTGCCGGCTCGGTGCTGTCATCGGGTCGGCTCTCCGCGGCTCGGGGCGGACGTTTCGCGATCATCTACCCCGTCGCGGACCGCGGCGACATAGCGAGCCAGCCGTGGGCCAAGCGCGGACACCGTGATCTGGCGCGGATCATCCCCGGACCCATCGATCCGGACGTCCAGACGCTCCGCCGGAAGGGCAGGCCCGAGTCGGTCCGGCCACTCGACCAGCGTCACCCCAGCCGACTGTCGGTCGTCGAGGAGGCCGCCGCCGAGGGCGTCCGCGGCGTCCGCCAGGCGATACAGATCGAGGTGAAAAAGTGGCAGCCGCCCGTCGTATTCGGCCATGAGGACGAAGGTCGGGGAGTTGATCGTGGAGGTGACGCCGAGGCCCGCGCCGAACCCCTTGGCCATCACCGTCTTGCCGGCGCCCAGCTCTCCCCACAGGCAGATGAGATCGCCGGCGCACGCAACCGTCGCAAGCTCGGCGGCAAGCGCGCGCGTCGCGAGCGGCGAGCTCGCCGTGACGCGCACGGTCAGCTCGTCGAGCGACACGGGGTCCAACATGAGCCGAGCGTAGCGGAACGATGCTCGAGCTGCCCGAGGGACTCCGGCCCGATCCTCCGGCTCATGCGCCCGGGGGCCCCTCTCCCTGGGGATTGCGATGTCAGGCGAAGCGCTCCAGGTCGCCGAGCGGCACGGCCACCGGCGCTCGTCCGCCGAAGCGGACCCAACCGGATTCGAGGATCACGCTGCCGGTGAACCGATGGGGACCAGCGAGGCCGGCCCAGCGCCCTTCCAGGCCCGCCAGCGGTCCCGCGGTCACGCGAACCACCCCGGCCGAGAGCACAGGCAGCTCAACGTCGGGCTCATCGAACACCAGGCAGGCAGGCTCAGGGATAACGGCCACCGTGCGTCCCTCGAGGGCCTCGAGAGCGGCCATGATCGGGGTCGCGATCGGCCGGCTCAACGCCCCCTCCAGGACCAGGATCGCGAAGGGCGGCGCGCCATGGGCACCGGCCAGCGCCCGCTGCTCCGAGGCCATCAGCTCTCGTCGCTCCTTGACCCCGAGGCCCGCCACGACGATCCCCCGGACACCGACCGCCCGGGCGCGGGTCAGGGATTCGGCATCGACGTGGGAGCCAACGACGAGGATGGCGCCGGCACCCGCGACGTCGATTTCGGACGTGCGCACGTGGCCGTCGCGAGCCGTGAGGATCTCAAGTCGTCCGCTGCTCGGGCCCCCGATCACGTCGACCCCGAGTAGTCCGCGAACCAATGTCGATGCGAGCGTCAGCGCGACCCCAGGCTGCACATCGCGAACGATCCCGGCAAACGGAGCCTCGAGCGGCTCGGCGGGATCACCAGCGGCGATGCGCCAGCGTCCCCCGCTCCGGAAGAGCAGCGCGCCCTGCCCGGCGCGCTTGCCGCGACGCCGACCTCCAAGCGATCCGGACCACCACGCTCCCGGCTCCGCCCCGGCTCCGGCACCGGCGCCGGGGATCACCTCGGTGCGGAGGTCGCGCATCCGCTCCACGAGCGGGGCGCCCCGAACGACCGTCTCACCGGGCGTGACGAGCTCGCGCTCGCCAGGCCGCAGATCGAATCGCGCCTCGATGCCGTGCGCGGTCACCTGGCGCAACCGGACCAGCTCGATCCCGCGTTCCACGTCCGCGTCCGTCATCGGTCCTCCAGCGGCCGTCATCGATCGTCCCGCGGCCATGCCAGGGCGCTCCATTCGGCGAGGCGTGAACGGCGGAGGTCACGGCGCTCCGGGAGCCGCAACGGAACATCTCGAAGATCCAGGATCAAGCCTGCCAGCCCGCCGCTGACGGGAACGGAGATGCGGCGCGTTCGCTTGCCGAAGCGCACAACCTGCGAGAACTCGAGCTGCGCCTCGGCAACCTGCCCGGGCGGCAGGTCGATGAAGGCCAGCTCGCCGGCTGCAAGATCCCGGCGAGTATTCGTTCCGCTCACCTCGAGATCCAGGCGAGCGCCCGTTCCCGATCCACGCCGGCCCGGCGCCCGGCTGGCTCCGACGCCGCCCGCAACGACCACGGTGCCGAGCGGCACGATGGCATCGCGCAGCACATCGGCAAGCAGCGTTCGCCGCTCCCCCGGGTCCTCGATCGTCCCAATCGGCCCGAGCAGGCGTGCGTGGTCCCAGGCAAGCTGGCTCACGCCGGCCCGACGGATGGTGTCGGCGATTGCCAGGCTGATGGCCGAAGCTGGTGCGGTCGCGAAGGCGCCTCCGGCGACCACGGTCAAGTCGGCCGCCGGTCGGTCTGCCAGTTCCGGTGTGAGCGCCTCGATCCTGGCCAGGGCGGCACTGGCTGCCGCCAGACGCAGCCGAGCGCCGTCGCCAGCTGCGTCTACCCATGGTCGCGAACGGAGCTCTCGCAGGCGATCGCCCATGCGGTGCCGATCGAGACTGCCCGTCGTCCAGGCGAGCACGGCATCCACGGACTCGTCGTCCGGCTCCGGGAATACGAGGGCGCCCTGGGCCGTCACGATCCCTGCGGCGACGGGCGCCATACCCCCGGCGCCCGGGTCAGCCATGAATCGGGCGCCGCCATCGAAGCCGATCTCCAGCAGCTCGACCCTGCGATCCAGGAGGTCGGCCAGCGTCTCGACCGACCGGCGCACGGCCCAGCGACCGTCCGCTGGGTCGGAGATTCGATCGTCGAGGACCCTCCGAAGGGTATCAGTGGTGCTGCGCCGCCCCGACGCGGATGGGACCTGCGTGATCCGCTCGGGGTCGCCCGGCAGTTCCTCCCCGATCGCCTCGAGCCATGACGAGCGCGTGCGGATCGGGCCACCCAGGAACAGGCGCAGTTCGGGGCGCCGTCGCGCAATGGCCCCGGCCAGGGCCGCCAGGTCGTCCAGTGCCGCTCGTTCGTCGGGTCCCGGCGGATCGCCAAACCCGATGAGGATGGCTCCAACCTCACGCCCGAGGGCGAGCTCGGTCATCTCCCGTGGGTCGTGGGTCTCCGTCGAGGCAGAAGCCACGCGCCAAGCCGTCCGATGCGCCTCGGCGGTCATGTACGCAACGGTCCGACGGGAGGCGCCGAGAACGAGAAGCGTGCTCGGCGGCCGGCTCCGAGCGGATAGACGCGGCATATCGTCCAAAGCGCCATCCGCGAGCTCCGAGGACGCAGCTCCAGCCGCGTCGAGGTCCCGTCCCCGGGCCGCGAGCACGGCGAGCAACGAGGATTCGGAGGTGCCGGCCGGTCCGGCCAGCGTGCCCAGCAATCGCCATCGGTTCTCGACCCGCGCGAGCAGGCTGACCGAGATGGTCGCACCACCTGAATCGACGATCGCGAGAGTCTTCGGCGCCCGGCTCACTCGGCCATGCTAGCGGGGCGGGGCCATCCGGGTCGGTCACGCGAGGCGCCGAAGGTCAGGCGTCCCAGGTGATCTCTTCGTCGAGTTCCTCGAGCCGCTCGATCAGCTGCTCGATCCCGTCCTCGTCCGCGAGGATCGCACTCGCGCCGGACATGTCGCCGCCGAACAGGCTTCGAAGCACCGGGTCGAAGAAGAGCATGGCGTTCGCCCCGAGCGGGCGGTAGGGCCGGCTGGCGTGCAGGAAATGGACAGCCGAGCTCGTCAGGCCGCGGAGCTGGATCTCCCGGGCGACCTCTTCCACGAGCTCGTCGCGCTGATCATCCGGGAGCTCTCCGGCCATGGTGATGCTCATCGGGTCGAACTCGCGCCAGCCCCGGTGGTCGGGACCGCTGGTGTCGGGCGCTGGTCGAGCGCACGGCCGAACGCCTGGTAGGCGGCCGTTCCGCGCAGCGCGAGGATGACGTAGTCGATCCTGTCCGTGTCGGAGATTTCGTCACGCAGCGTGCGTACGGTGATCTCCGCCGCCTCGTCGAGCGGGAACCCGCCGAGGCCGGTTCCCAGCGCCGGAAACGCCACACTGCTGGCGCCGATCTCGCGAGCGCAGGCCATGGCGCTCCGCACCGCAGCCTCGATTGCCGGACCCGACGTGCGCCGGTCGTGATCCAGCGACACCGCATGAATGACGGCATGCGCCGCCAGCTTCCCGGCACCGGTCACGATGGCCGTCCCGACCTCGACCGGCCCGCGACGCACAGCCTCGAACTCGATCCCGTCGCCGCCGGCGCGCTTCAGGGCGCCCCCGACCCCGGTTGACATCCACAGGGATGGCCCGGCCGGGTTCACGATCGCATCGACTTCGAGGACGCAGATGTCCCCGTTCCAAAGTTCCAGGCGAGTCATCCGTCCCCTCCGGAGACGAGCGTTCGGACGACCACCGGTCCGCCGGCGGCATGGTACACCCGCGTCAGTCGGCGAGCCATGTTGGTGACGACCTCCCAGGAATTGGTTGTGCGCGCCCGCGCCACGTCGGCCACCGTAATCTCTTGATCTCCCTGACGTCCGATGAGGACGAACTCGTCGGCCACGGTTACCGCCGGTCCCGGTACCTTGCTCACGTCCGCCATGACCGCATCCATGGCGACATTGCCGACCAGCGGCACCCGAACCCCTCGAACCAGGGCTTCCGCTCGGTTCGAGAGCGCACGGGACCAGCCGTCACCATACCCGAGCGGCAAGGTGGCGATCCGGGCCGGACCCTCCGTTCGATGCGTTGGACCGTAGCTGACGCCCCAACCGGTCGGAAGGTCGGCGACCCGGACCGGCCGAGCGCGGAGCGCGAGGGCAGGACGCAGCCGATGCGCCGCCGGGGTCAGCTCGCCAGCGGCGATCTCATCGGGCGCGAGGCCGTAGACGGAGAGTCCGGGCCGCACGCCGTCGTACGATGCCCCGCCATCTGTCAGGAGCGACCCGCTGGCGCGCACGTGGCGCTGTGGCAACCGCACGCCGGCAGATTCGAGGCCCTTGCACGCAGACTCGAACACGGCGAATTGCGCGGCAGTGATCGTCTGATTCTCGGGTGCCTGCAGGTGCGTCCATAGGCCGTCGAGACGAGCCTCGCGTGCGCTAGCGACAGCCTGGGCCGCCCGAACCAGAGAATCGCCGGACAAGCCGCCCCGGCCAAGCCCGGTCTCAACTTCAAGCTGTACACGAAGGCGACGGCGGGCACGGCTGCCGGCGAGGACGGCCAGCGTGGCCTCGAGCAGGTTCCAGTCCCCCGCGGTCACCGTGATGGCACGGCGTGCCGCTTCCGCCGCCCAGTCGGGCGGAATTGGATACAGAACGAGCAGCGGCAGACGGATCCCGGCCCGCCGGAGGGCCAGCGCCTCGTCCATCGTGGCGACGCAGAATCCGTCGGCGCCCGCGGCCGCCAGGGCCCGGGCGACAGGTACCGCCCCATGCCCATACGCGTCCGCCTTGACGACGGCGTGTACGGGCGTCCCCGGTCCGGCCAGCTCGCGGATCACGGCCAGGTTGGACGCGATCGCCCCGAGGTCGATCGTCAGCCACGCCGTGCGCGGAATGGCCGACTCATCGGGCGAAGGTGCTGACACGGCCGCTCAGCCAGCCGGTGCGGCCGGCGTGCGAACCACGAATCCAAGGCGCTTGCCGTCTCGATCTCGCTCGGCGATTGCCGCGAGGCGCTTTCGGGCCAGGGGAACCACCTCGCACAGATCTGACGCGAGCAATCCGGCATCGCCCAGTCGCTCACGGACCATGTCGCCGGCCATGCCGTGGAGGTAGACGCCGACGCGGGCCGCCGCAGGCGGGTTCATGCCCTGGGCGAGGAGCGCGCCGATGATCCCAGCGAGCACGTCGCCGGTGCCGCCGGTCGCTAGGGCGGGGTTCTCAAAGGGGGCGACGGACCTCGCGCCGTCTGGGTCGGCAATGACCGTGTGGGCGCCCTTCAGGACGATCACCTGACCCCAGCTCATGGCAGCATCAGCGGCCGCTTTCGCTCGATCCTCATCACGCTCGACAAGGTCGCCGTCGGCCGCCGGATCAAGGCCGGCGCCGGCACGGAGCCGCGCGAACTCACCAGGGTGGGGCGTCAGGATGGCCGGCCTCGTCGAGCTCGACCACCAGTCACCGAGCGTGGCCATCGAGCGCAGGGCCTCGGCATCGAGGACGATCGGCGCGGGCCCGACGTCGCCGGCAGACCCCAGCAGCCGACGAACGAGTTCCGTGGTGGCAAGTCCTGGTCGCAGGCCCGGCCCGAGCACGATGGCATCGTGCTCATGGTCAAGGATCCGAGCCAACGCCGGTTCAGGATCGATCTCCTCGACGTCGTCCTCGGGCAGCGCCAGCGTCGTGGCCTCCACGACTTTCGCGGCGAACAACGGCTGCAGCGACTCGGGCACCGCGAGAGTCACCAGGCCGGCCCCTGCCCTGCCCGCCGCCCTCGCGACCAGCAGGGCTGCCCCGGCGTAGTCGAGCGACCCAGCGATTACGAGTAGCTTGCCGAACGTACCTTTGTGGCCGCGGGCCGGACGCTCCGGTAGCAGGGCGGCGATCAGCCGATCATCGAGCGGCACCGCGCCCCCGGCTGGTTCAGTTGCGACGCCGGCACGGGCTGTCCCGCCGTCCTCAGGATCCGGGCGATCGCGAAAACCCAGCCGCCGGTCAGCCACCCGATGAATCCTCGGCGGAGGCCCCGTTCAGCGCTCGCAGCCGCTCCAGACGAGCCAGAATCCGACGTTCGCGGTCATCAAGCCGGTCTTCGATGTCCGGGGGAAAGACATACCTTTCTCCGGCCCTGCGCACCCCAAAGGCAACCGCAACCGCGTAGTCGGATTCATGAGTGATCGAAACGGCAACGCGCTCCATGCCCAACTGTTCCGCCCGCTGCCGCGCCCGGCCATGAAGGTGGACGGCCGGCTGGCCCGTGGGCATGCGCTCGATTTCAATGTCGCGCCACCCGATGCCGCGGACGCCCAGGCCCAGGACCTTGCTGACCGCTTCCTTCGCGGCCCAGCGTCCGGCGAACGTCTCCGGGCGGTCGCGCACGTAGCGCTGTTCGCCCGGCGTGAGCACGCGGTTGCTGAAGCGGGTGCCAAATCTGGCCAGCGACCGACGAATTCGATCGACCTTGATGATGTCGATCCCGAGTTCGGTCGTCCCGGGCGGGACGGCCCCTTGAGAGCCACCGGCGCCGGGGGAGTTGGCCATCTCGTCGGCGCCGGCCATGCGGGGCGCCTACTCGACCGTAACGGACTTCGCCAGATTGCGTGGCTGATCCACGTCCGTACCGCGGGCGATGGCCATGTGGTAGGCGAATAGCTGCAACGGGATGATGGCCAGCACCGAACTGAGCGCTTCGTGCGTGTCCGGCACCCAGGCGACCTCGTCGGCGAAGCGCTCGATCTGGGGGTCGCCTTCGGTCGCGACCGCGATCACTCGGGCATCGCGCGCGCGACCTTCCATGACGTTGCTGATCAGCTTGTCGTAGGTCGATGAGCGCGTGGCGATGGCGACGAGTGGAACCTCGGCATCGAGGAGCGAGATCGGGCCGTGCTTGAGTTCGCCGGCCGGGTAGCCCTCGGCGTGCACGTAGCTGATCTCCTTGAGCTTGAGCGCTCCCTCGAGCGCTGCGGGATAGGTCGCGCCGCGTCCGACGAACATGAAACCACGCGAGTTCACGTAGCGCCGGGCGAGATCCTGGGCCCGCGGAGCGTTGAGCTCGAGCGCCCGTTCGGCGGCGTCCGGCAGCGCGCGGAGTGCCGCCACGAGCTCGATCTCTGCGGCCTCCGACATGGTTCCGCGCAGCCGACCGATGGCCGCCGCGAGTACGACGAGCGTGGTGACCTGGGTCACGAAGGTCTTCGATGCCGCGACCGCGATTTCCGGTCCGGCCTGGAGGAACAGGATCGCCGCGGCCTCCCGCGTGATCGCCGAGCCGAAGGTGTTGGTGACAGCAATGATCGGACAGCCGCGCCCACGGGCCAGGCGAGTCGGCGCAATCGTGTCGGCCGTCTCGCCCGACTGGGTCACGGCGATGACGAGGGTTCTTTCATCGAGGGGCGGGGGGCTGTACCGGAATTCTGAACCGACCGTCACGCGCGCGGGGAGCCCGGTCCAGGCCTCGAGGGCGGCTGCTCCGACCCGCGCTGCGTGGGAGGCCGTGCCGCAGGCGACAAGCTCGATCCGAGTGATTTCTCGAAGGACCGGAACCAGTGCCTCGATCTCGGGGACGCGGACATGATTCTCGCGATCCACGCGGCCGGCGAGGGCCTGCCGAAGCGCGTTTGGCTGCTCGTGAATCTCCTTCAGCATGAAGTGCTCGTAGCCGCCCTTCTCCGCCACTTCCGGAGACCAGTCAATGCGCGTCTCGAGACGCTCGCGGACATTGCCGAGCGTATCGGTGACGATCACACTGGTCGGCCTGACGTCGGCCACGTCGCCTTCCTCGAGGAAGATGATTCGATCCGTGTGAGCCAGGATCGCCGCGACGTCGCTGGCAATGAATGATTCCTCGCCGTTCCGACCGACAATCAGGGGCACGTCCTGCCGGGCTCCGACGAGGCGCCCGTGCTCGTCCCGATGCATCACGACGATCGCATACGCTCCTTCGACGCGGAGGAGGGCCGCACGAACCGCGTCGGCGAGGTCGCCCCGGTATGCCTCCTCCACGAGGTGGGCGATCGCCTCCGTGTCCGTCTCGGAATCGAGGCGGTGGCCGCGGGCCTCAAGGCCGTCACGGAGTTCGCGGAAGTTCTCGATGATCCCGTTGTGGATGACCGTGATCTTGCCCGTGCAGTCCATGTGCGGATGGGCATTGAGATCGTTCGGGCGGCCATGGGTTGCCCAGCGCGTGTGGGCCAACCCCATTGCAGCGTGCGGCGTGCGCTCAGCGATCGCCGTCGCCAGATTGGCGAGCTTGCCGGCCTTCTTCTCGACGAACAGCCGGCCTTCCTCGTCGACGAGGGCAATGCCCGCAGAGTCGTAGCCGCGGTACTCCAGCCGGCGGAGTCCCTCCATGAGAATTGGGCCGGCCTCGCGGGGCCCGGTGTATCCGACAATGCCGCACATCCGTGGTCAAGTCCTCTGTCTGATCGCGCCGGCTCTGCCGAGCGCTGACTGGCTCGCTGGGATGGGCACCGCGATCAGTGTAGCCGCTCGGCTGCGACGGTCGCCAACAAGTCGGCCAGTTCGCTGACCAGTGCTGCATCCGGACCCTCGACCATCACGCGCAGCGCGGGTTCGGTCCCCGAGGGCCGGATCAGGATCCGACCAGTGTCTCCGAGGCGCTCGCGTGCCTCACTCATCGCCCGCTGGATGGCCGGATCCCCTTCCCATTGGTCCTTGTGACGCACGCGGACGGCCCGCTGGTGCTGGGGCAGGAGTTCGATGCTCGCGGCGAGTTCCGCGAGCGGCCTACCGGTGCCGATCATGACCCTGAGCACCTCAATGGCCGTGACGATCCCGTCGCCCGATGTCGTGTGTTCGGCAATGATCACGTGACCGCTCTTCTCTCCGCCGAGTCCGGCTCCGGACACCTGCATCCCTTCAAGGATGTACTTGTCCCCGACGGGCGTCCGCACGACGATGCCGCCGGCGGCTTCGACAGCCCGCTGCAGTCCGCCGTTGGAGAGGACCGACACGACGAGGGTCCCGTGCGCGAGGGCACCCCGTCCGAGTCGATCGAGGGCCAGGATCCCAAGCACCTGATCGCCGTCGACGACCTGACCGGCTGCGTCCACGGCAATCATCCGATCCGCGTCGCCGTCCAGCGCAAAGCCGACGTCGGCGCGGCGCTCTGCAACCAGTGTTGCCAGCGCTGCAGGATCGGTAGCCCCGCAGGCGAGGTTGATGTTGTTGCCGTCCGGGCTGGCGTTGATGACCTCGACCGTCGCGCCCGTCGCCATCAGGATGCCCGGCGCAAACGCGCCGCCGGAACCATTGGCGGCATCCAGAATGATGCGCAAGCCCGACGCGTCTACTCCCGCCGCGAGGCGCATGCGGGCTTCCGTGTATTCCGCGACCCGGTCCCTCGCGTCGATGACGATCCCGATGTCGGCATTGCCCAACCCGCCCAGTTCCTCGGTCCGAAAGATCAGCTGCTCGAGTTCATCTTCGACCGGATCGTCCAGCTTGAGTCCACGCCCGTCGAGCACCTTGAGCCCGTTATCGGCGGCTGGATTGTGCGACGCAGAAACCATGATGCCGGCGGCGAAATCGCCCCGCTCAGCGAGGAACGCAAGCGCCGGCGTGGGCAAAACACCGACCTGGTGGACGTCGGTGCCCAGGCTCGTTGCGCCCGCAGTGATGGCGGCCACGAACAGGTCTCCCGAGCGTCGCGTGTCCTGGCCCACCACGATCGAACCGCGGCCACCGGCCAGCCGATGCGCCGTCGCACGACCCAGCGCGTAGGCCGTGGTCGGCTTGAGGTCGATGTTGGCAACGCCGCGAATGCCGTCGGTGCCGAAGAGTCGTGGCACGGGTGGTGAGATCTCCTTGGACTGCAGGTCAGGCGATCGGCTGGAGTCAGTGGGCGGGACTGAACCGAGCGGCGTTCAGGGAGAGGGGCTCGGGCTTGGGCTCGGGCCTGGGCTCGGGCCTGGCTCAGGGAGCCCGATGGTCACGGTCACCGGGTTCGGGCTGGCCGCAATGAGGGTAAGGCCGGTCACCAGATTCGCGCTGATCGAGACATCGCGGACGCCGACGTCGAGACCTGTCACGTCGAGTGTCAGAACCAGGTTCGAGCCGGACAGCCGATCTAGACCGGCAACGGATCCGCCGATCGTGACGAGCACCCGGTCGGTCGACAGCTGATACGTCCGATCGGCCCTCGCCCCGGCGAGAATCAGACCGGCATTGAAGGTTCTGGTTGCGGTCACCGGCCGGAGGGTGATCAGGACCCGCACCGAATCGAGACCGGGCGCCTGAACGCCATCGGGCAGTTGCAGGGGCGAGTCGATCGTGACCGTTGAAGATGCACCCGTGATCACGACCGGTGCGGTATCGGCAAACTCGAGCGAAGCGATGTTGTCGACATCGCCCTCGATGCTGACCACGAGCGGGGTCACCGAAACGGAGGCGATCTCAAAGCCGACGGCGGGCGTGCCGATCACGACTGGCCGGACGGGCAGCGATCTGGTCTGGCGGTCCGTGAAAATGGCCAGCCGAACCCGGATGCTGGACGGTTCGAGGTCGACCGGAGACAGGGGCTCGCCAGCCGCATCCACAGGCAGCAGATCGACGATTCGGTTGATATCGATTCCCGACGCATCGACGTTCATGCGGGCCTGGGCCTCGGCGACGCGCTCGACGATCGAGGCCGGCCCGGTCACCGATACCTCGGCCGCAGCCAACTCAGGTTCGCCGATGTCGAGCCCCGTCGGGATCGGGCCGAAGACCGCCCGGATCGGCACCGTCCTCGTGATCACAGCATCGATCTGCACCGTGATCTGGCGCGGCTCGTAGTCGAGCACCTGGACGCGCGGGTCAACCGCCACGACGCGCACGGCGACCGACGTGCGGCCACCCGTCGGCTCTACCTTCGCGAGGTCCACGGTCGCCCTGAAGCTCGAACTGTCAACACGAATGCCGAGATCCGCTGGGGCGAAGTACTGAACACGGCGGACGGCACCGAGATCGGACAGGATCGTGACCCCAGATGACAGGCCGTTCGCCTCGATTGGCACGGCCCCGCTGAAGGATTGAGCGCTCGACGACACGACAAGGCCGACATACAGCAGCATGGCGAACACGACGGCGCCGAGCTTCAAGGGCCAGTTGTGGACGACGATTCCGAGTGCCCTGTTCATGCTTCGGTGCCGCGGGCTTCCTCTACGACGCCTTCGTCAACCGGCGCGGCCGTCTCATCCGCTGACGCCGTGACCGGCCGCGCGACCGACGCGACCTCCCCGGACCGTCGATCTCTGCCCGGACCGTCGCCGGTCTGACCCAGGACCAGGCGGCCCAGGCCGGCGAGCGTCGGCGTCCCAGCGACTCGGTGGGTGCCCGGAATGCGGCGCCGCGTTCCGTCCGATGTCGGATCCAGCAACGTCCGGATGGCCCGGGCCAGCTGTGGCTCATTCAGATTGCGCACGATCCGCGCCCGCTCGATGAGACTGACCTGACCGTTCTCCTCGGACACGACGATCACCACCGCGTCGGTTTGCTCCGTAATCCCGAGCGCCGCGCGGTGACGGGTTCCGAAGCGCTCCGAGTGAACCGTTGTCTCCGCCAGGGGCAGGAGGGCGCCAGCAGCCAGGACGGTCGCACCTCGAATGATCACAGCTCCGTCGTGCAGCTCGGTGCGGGGCATGAAGATGGTTCGCAGCAGGTCAATGGACAGGTCGCCATGGATCATCACGCCGGATTCGGCGATTTCCTCGAGGCCTGTATCGCGCTCCAGGACGATCAGAGCGCCGTGCCCGTCGCCCGACATCAGCGAGGCTGCCCGCGCGACGTCGGCCGCGACATGCTGAGCCTCCCTGTTCTCAGCGGGGAACAACCAGGCCATCGACCCGACACGGCCGATCCGTTCGAGTGCCCGGCGCAGCTCAGGCTGGAAGACCACGACGATCGCGAACAGGCCCACGACTGCACCGGCCTGCAGGATCTGGGTGAGGAGTCGCAGGGTGAGCGCCTGCGCACCGAAGTACACGGCAAACAACACGCTTACGCCGATCACGAGGCGCACCGCGCGCGTCCCACGGATCAGGCTGAACAGCCAGTAGATCAGGAGCGCGGTGATCCCGATGTCGAGCAATGTCGTGAGCCGAACCTGATCGAGGATCGACGCGAGGAGCTGCGGCATCTTCTGAGGAGTGTAGCATCGCGGCCCGGTCCTTCCCGCTTGCGGCGGGCGGCCTGAAGCCGCTCAGCCCGTCAGTCCGATGGTCCCGCTAAAGCCTGAGCGGCCGAATCGTCGAGGCTCAGGCCGTGCTCAACGGCGAAGGCGCGGATCGTCGAGGTCGCAGCCGTGTCCGCGTCCAGTTCGGCCAGACGAGCGAGGAGACGCGCCTTGTCCGTCGCCAGGGCCGACCAGCCTCGCAGCGCCTGATTGGCCGCGAGTTCGAGCTGCACGGCGGCGTCTGCCGGGTCTATGGCCATGAGGGTCAGGCAGGCATCGAGTGCGGCGTCGAGATGCCCGGATGCTCGCTGTGATCTGGCGAGTGCGAGCAGGAGCGTCCTGGCCGAGGAAGCGTCTCCGCTGTCGAGGAGCGCGTCAGCCTTTCGCAGGGCCCTGGCGGGGTCAGAAATGTCGACGCCAGTCGATGGTCCGGGCTGCGCGTCCTGAGGGTTCGCCGAGCCCTCGGTGTCGTCGGCTGCACCGGCGGCCTGCTCGAGCAGTTGCACCGCCTGACGGCGGGCCTCGGCGGCCAGCGGGTCGGCATCCAGATCGCGGAGCAGCCCGGCCAGGCGCTCCAGCATCCGTCGCCGCGTCCGCGATTCGGCGATCTCGAGGGCTGCGCGGGCTGCATCGCACGCCTCGGCGAGCCGGCCGTCACGCTCCAGGGACACCGCGAGGACCTCCAGGTCGCGAGCCGCATCCAGCGACCGGCCCATGGCCATGCGCAGTGAAGCCCGACCGCGAAGCGCGCCTTCATCCGTGGGCGATCGCTGCAGGGCGGCCGTATACGCGGCATCCGCGTCGCGGTCCCGGCCGAGGCGCTCCAACACCTGCGCCAGACTCACCTGCGGGAGCGCGCGGTCCGGGGCGATCGCGGCCGCGGCCTCGAAGGCGGAGACGGCTGCCTCAAGCTTCCCGTGCAGCGCGGCGACGTGGCCGCGCCGCAAAGCATCCTTGTACTGCTCGAAGAGGACCTGACTCATGGCGCCGGATCCGCCTCACTGCGGTCCGCCGGAGGCAGGATCGCAACGTCGGTCCCGAGTATCTCGACGAGCAGTCCCTTCTGGACGTGGAGTCGGTTTTCCGACTGGCGGAAGACCAGGCTCTGCGGCCCATCCATGACACTCGACGTGATCTCCTCGCCCCGGTGCGCAGGCAGGCAATGCATGACTCGAGCCGCCGGACCAGCGATCCGGAGCAGGTCGTCATTGACCTGGTAGGCCGCGAACGACGCTCGGCGCGTTTCGGCCTCTTCCTCCTGGCCCATCGATGTCCAGGCGTCCGTGTACACGACGTCCGACCCCTCGACCATGGCGCGCGGATCATGCCCGATCTCGAGATGGCCGCCATACCGAGCCGCAAGCCCCTTGGCGGCCGCGACGACGGCCTGATCGGGACCATAGCCTGGCGGATGGGCCAGACGCACGATGGATCCCTGTCCGACGGCAACGAGCGCGAGTGAGTGGAAGACATTGTTCCCGTCGCCGACGAAGGTGATCACCCGGCCCTCGAGTGACCCGAACACTTCACGCACGGTGAACGCGTCGGTGAGCGCCTGGCACGGGTGTTCATGCAGGGTCAGGGCGTTGATCACCGGGATGGAGGCGCGCTCGGCGAATTCCGCGGCGATCGCATGGGGTCCGGTTCGAATCACAATCGCATCCACGAACGCCTCGAGGTTCCGGGCGACATCGGCGATGGATTCGCGGGCACCCCAGCCAACATTCCCCGACGTCAGCTGGATCGCCTGACCGCCCAGTTGGACCATTCCGGCTTCGAACGTCACGCGGGTCCGCAGCGATGGATGCTCGAACAGCATCGCCAGCGTGCGCCGTACGAGGGCCGGGCGGGCATGCCGCCGATCAGCCGCGAACTCCGTCTTGAGTGAGGCGGCGGTCTCGAAGACGCGGCGCACCTCCGGCGGCGCGAGATCCGCGGCGCTGATGAGGTCGCGGCCGTGCAAGCTGCCCAGAGCGGCGACGGACGGGGGCCTGCTGGTGGGCATGGCGTCCCGCCCTCGTATCAGCGCTTCGTGTACTGCGGCGCCTTGCGGGCCCGCTTCAGGCCAAACTTCTTGCGTTCCTTCATGCGCGGGTCGCGCGTGAGGAAGCCGGCCTGGCGGAGCGAAAGACGATGCTCCGGGTCGAGCTCGAGCAGCGCGCGCGCGATCCCGTGTCGGATGGCGCCGGCCTGCCCGGTGACCCCGCCACCCTCGACCTTGATCATCGCGTTGAAGCGACCCTCGGTCCCCGTCACCCGATAGGGCATGCGGACCTGAGCCTCATCGATGGCGTTGCCGAAATGCTCGAGGAGCGAGCGACCGTTGACGACGATCTCACCGTCACCCGGCATCAGGCGTACGCGGGCGACGGCCGTCTTGCGTCGACCGGTACCTGAGTTGAAGACTGGGGTGGCCATGATTCCTCCGTCAGGCGAGCGGCTCAGGCCGCTGGGCCTGATGCGGATGGTCTGATCCCGCGTAGATCTTGAGTTTGCGGAGCTGCTGCGTCCCGAGCCGATTGTGCGGCAACATGCCCTTTACCGCGCGCCGCAGGACTTCCTCCGGACGCCGCTCAAGAAGGTGCCCGAGGGCCTCTTCCTTGAAGCCGTGCGGGTGGCCGCTGTGACGTGCGTAGGACTTGGACTCCGCCTTGTCCCGGGTCACCGTGACCTTCGAGGCGTTCAAGATGATGACGTGATCCCCGGTATCGAGGTGAGCCGTGTAGGTCGGCTTGTTCTTGCCGGAGAGGACACGCGCGACCTGTGTGGCAAGGCGGCCCAGCGTCTGGCCCGTCGCGTCCACGACAAACCAGCGACGCTCGATCTCGCTCTCCCGGGCCGTATAGGTCTTGGCGTTCATCGTTCCTCGTGTTCTCCGCTCGTTCGCCCCGCTCGTCGTCCAAGGACGACGCGCCGGAGGCTCAGTCCCTTGGCCGGGGCTGCGACCCCGCCAAAGGCCGGTCCACGTCCGGCGAGTGCCGGCGCGACCGCAGATTCCTCAATCGTTCCCTTCCCTACGCCGATCAGCGCGGCGACCATGCGCCGGGCCATCCCTCGCAGGAAGGCAGTAGCACGAATGTCAATCGTGACCAGATGCCCATCCTTCCGAACCCGAACGTGGTGTACGTCCCGGACCGGCTGTGGATCGGCCCCGCCGAAGGCGCTGAAGTCGTGCCGACCAACAAAGGCCTGCGCGGCTCGTGCCATCGCTTCCGTATCCAGGCGGTTCCGCACCCAGAGCGCAGTACGCTCTCGAAGCGGGCTCCGCGGCCCGTTCCAAACGGTGTAACGGTACTCCCGATACCGTGCCGCGTAGCGAGGGTGGAAGCCCTTGGCTGCTGGTCGAAGGTCGCGAATCGCGACATCCGGTGGAAGCAGGCCGTTGATGGCCTCGGCCAGCGCCGCCGCCTGGAGCCTCCCCGCATAGGTGAATGCGATCACCATGCCGGTTGCATGTACTCCCGCGTCGGTCCGGCCTGCGCCATCCACCGGCAGCCGGGCTCCACCTGAGAGGTGGGCCAGCGCGGTTTCGAGCGCCCCCTGGACCGTCCGGGTTCCAGGTTGAGCCTGAAAACCGGCGAATTCCGTGCCGTCATATTCAACCCGTGCCTTGTACCGCACGGGGACACTCTCTCGAGTGTCGCTCTCGACGCCCCTGAGGGCGCTCATGTCTTCGCTCAGACCAACTCGATCTGAACGATCTCGGCGGCATCGCCCGACCGCTGACCGATCTTGATGATCCGGGTGTACCCGGATGTTCGATCGGCGTACTTCGGGGCGATTTCGTCGAACAATTTGGTAATGACGAGCGGCTCGTTCGGGAATGCCGAAGTCACCGCGCGTCGGGCCGCAAGGTCGCCTCGCTTGGCAAGGGTGATCATTCGCTCAACCCGTCCCTGGACTTCCTTGGCCTTGGCCTCGGTCGTCTTGACCCGCTCATAGCGGAGGATCGAGACCGTAAGGTTCTTGAAGAGGGCCATGCGCGGGCCGGTCTTCCGGCTGAGCTTGCGGCCGTCGATGCGGTGAGCCATGTCAGTCGTCGTCGCCTTCGGACGGCGCGTCCGTCTCAGCGTCATCGCCGCCGAGGCTCATCGGCTCGCTCTCCGGGAGAATGAAGCCGCGCATCGCGAGGCGCTCCTTCATCTCGTCGAGCGACTTCTTGCCGAAGTTGCGCATGCGCAGGAGATCGTCGTCCTTCAGCTGCAGCAGCTGTCCAACCTTGACGATGTTGTTGCGCTTGAGCGAGTTGTAGGCACGCATCGGGAGGTCGAGCTCCTCGATCGGCATGTCCAGCATGTTCGGCGGGAGCTGTGGAACGCCGGTCGCCTCGCGATCGACGTGGAGGGGCGCCTGGCCGATCGTCACGAATGGACGGAACTGATCCATCAACATCTGCGCGGAGCGGCTGAGCGCCTCTTCAGGCGTCAAGCTTCCGTCTGTCTCGATCTCGATCGTCAATTTGTCGAAGTTCGTGATCTGGCCGACGCGCATGCTCTCGACCCAGTAGTTCACCTTCCGGACCGGGGCAAAGATGGCGTCAACGGCGATGACGCCGATCGGGAGCGCCTCGGCGCGCTCGGCGCCCAGGTACCCGACGCCGCGCTCGACCGTGAGGTCCATTTCGATGGTCACGTCGTCGGCATCGAGCGTCATCAGGAGAAGATCCGGGTTCACGATCTCGATATCGGCCGACTCCGTGAGGTCGCCGGCAAGGACCGGACCGGCTCCGCTCTTCGTGAGCCGGAGCTGAACCGGATGCGCCGCGAAACTCTTGAGCCGCAGCTTCTTGACGTTGAGGACGATCTGGGTCACGTCTTCCTTGACGCCCGGGATCGTGGAGAACTCCTGGTAGATGTCACGGATCTGGATGGACGTGACGGCGGCGCCCTCGAGCGACGACAGCAGGACGCGCCGGAGCGCATTTCCAAGCGTGACGCCGTACCCAGCCTGCAGCGGTCCGGCCTCGTACTTGCCGTACGTGCCGACTTCCTCGACGGGCTCGATCTGCGGGGTCTCGACTTCAATCATGGGGATGGTTTACCTCGAGTAGAACTCGACCACGAGCTGCTCGTTGAGATCGAGCGGCATCTGGTCGCGTCGGGGAAGGCTCAGGACGCTGCCTGCAAGACGGGCCGGCTCAAGACCGAGCCACTCCGGCGCCTGATGGGAGCGCAGGGTCTCCTTGGCGTTCTTGAACGGTTCGAGTTCACGACGGGTCTCACGGACCTCGATCCGATCCCCCGGCTTCGTGACGTACGACGGGATATCCGTGGGGACGCCGTTGACGGTGAAGTGGCCATGATTCACGAGCTGCCGGGCCTGGGCTCGCGATGAGGCAAAGCCAAGCCGGAAAACCACATTGTCCAGGCGCGTCTCGAGGCACCTGAGGAGGTTCTCTCCGGTGACGCCTTCCTGGTGTTCGGCAACCACGAAGTAGTTGTGGAACTGGCGCTCAAGCACGGAATAGACGCGTCGGACCTTCTGCTTCTCGCGCAGCTGGATGCCGAAGTCGCCCATCTTCCGGCGGCGCACGCCATGCTGTCCGGGCGGACTCGGGCGGCGCTCAAACGCGCACTTCTTGGAATAGCAGCGCGTGCCTTTCAGGAAGAGCTTGGCGCCCTCCCGACGGCACAGGCGACAGACCGGTTCGGTGTATCTGGCCATTGGTTCCTGTCTCCGCTCAGACCCGGCGCCGCTTCGGCGGGCGGCATCCGTTATGCGGGATTGGCGTGACGTCAGTGATTGCCGTGACCTCGAGGCCCGCGGTCTGCAGCGAGCGGACCGCCTGCTCGCGCCCGGCGCCCGGGCCCTTCACGTAGACTTCGACCTGGCGCATGCCGTGCTCCATCGCCTTGCGGGCGGCGATTTCGGCCGACATGGCAGCCGCGTAGGGCGTGCTCTTGCGGGACCCCTTGAAGCCGGCTACGCCGGCAGAGCCCCAGCTGACCACCGCGCCGGAGAGATCCGTGATGGTGATGATCGTGTTGTTGAAGGACGCCAGGACATGGACGTGCCCCTGGGGCACGTTCTTCTTTTCCCGCCGTCGCTGCTTGACGGCGCGCTTCCGTTCAGCCATGCGTTTCGCGATCCCTCAGTACTACTTCGTGGCCTTGCGACGCGCGCCGACCGTCTTCTTCGGTCCGCGCCGCTGCCGGGCGTTGGTCTTGGTTCTCTGGCCGCGCACTGGAAGGTTCCGCCGATGGCGGAGACCCCGGTACGAGCCGATCTCGATCAGTCGTTTGACGTTGAGCGCCACTTCCCGGCGCAGGTCGCCTTCTACCTTGAAGCGTCGATCGATGAGCTCCCGAAGTCGGTTGACCTGCTCTTCCGTCAGGTCTCGAACCCGCGTGTCAGCGTTGACGTTCGTCTGAGTCAGGATCTTCTGCGCACTGGGCAACCCGATGCCGAAGATGTAGGTGAGCGCCACTTCCACGCGCTTCTCGCGAGGAATGTCGATGCCGGCGATGCGTGCCATCTGACTACCCCTGCCGCTGCTTGTGTTTCGGGTTCGTGCAGATGACCATCACTGTCCCGTGGCGGCGAATCACTTTGCAGTTGTCGCAGCGCGTCTTGATGGAGGCTCTGACTTTCAACGGATCCTCGGGTCATGGTGGCTGCCGCGGCAGCCGGGCGATTGCTCTACTTCAGCCGGTAGGTAATGCGACCGCGCGTCAGGTCGTACGGGGAGAGTTCTACCCGAACGCGGTCACCAGGCAGGATTCGAATGAAGTTCATGCGGAGCTTGCCTGAAATGTGGGCCAACACCCGGTGCCCGTTCTCAAGTTCGACGGAAAACATGGTATTCGGAAGCGGTTCGAGAACCGTTCCCTCAACTTCGATCGCGTCTTTCTTGGCCACGAGCGGTGCTAGGTCCCTTTCTCACCACGAGTGCCGGCCCGGCGGGCCGACACACGAAAGCGTAGCGTATCAGAAATGAGCTTGGTCGGGCAACTCTGGATCAGATCGTCGTCAGGATTTGCGGACCATGCTCGGTCACGGCGATCGTGTGCTCGAAATGTGCGGCCAGCGATCCGTCTGCCGTCACGACCGTCCAATGGTCCGCCATGACCTCGACCTCACCGCCACCGAGCGTGAACATCGGCTCAATGGCGAGGCACATCCCGGGCTGGAGCTCCATCCCGCGATAGCCGGTTCGATAGTTGGGTATCTGCGGATCCTGATGCATCTCGGTGCCTATTCCGTGTCCGACGAACTGGCGGACGATGCCAAAGCCTGCCTGCTTGCCGACGTCCTCGACGGCCGCCGAGATGTCACCGACCCGGTGCCCGGCGACTGCGGCAGCGATCCCGGCCATCATGGCCAGCCTGGTCGCCGCCACAAGATCCTGGATCTCGATACTCACCTCGCCGAGAATGAAGGTGCGCGCAGCATCGCCATGCCAGCCATCCACGATCACACCGACATCCACTGACACGAGCTGGCCATCGCGAATGACCCGCTCGCCGGGAATGCCGTGCACGACCTCGGTGTCGAGAGATATGCAGGTGCTCGCTGGAAAGGCCGCCGGTCCCCGACCGTAGCGGCCGCCACCGAGATAGCCCTTGAACGATGGGGTTCCGCCCGAGGCGCGAATATGCTGCTCGGCCAGGCGGTCGAGATGGCCGGTTGTCACGCCGGGCTTGAGCTCCGATTCAACCAGTGCGAGGACCTCGGCGACTATTCGGCCGGCACGGCGCATCTTGTCGATCTCGCGTTTCGACTTGCGTGAGACCACGACTCAGACCCGGCCGGCAGACGACAGATCCGAATCGCCGAACCCGAGTGCGGCCAGGAGCCCCGCGGCAACCTCGGGGATCATGCGGCGCCCGTCCACGATCCGCAGCGCAGCGGTGCGGCGGTAGTGGGCCTCGACTTCCAGGAGGTCATCGAGCGTGCTGGTCAGACGAGCACGAATGGTTTCGGGCGTGTCATCGGCGCGCTGGATGAGCGGAGACCCGTCAAGGTCACACGTACCGAGCACCTTTGGCGGGTTGAGTCGAACGTGGAACGTATGCCCGGCCGCTTCACAGACGCGCCGCCCGGCGAGCCGTTCGACGAGCTCTTCAGCGGGCACATCGATCATGAGCGCCGCGCTGACACGTGTCCCGAGCCCGGACAGGAATTCGTCGAGCGCGACCGCCTGAACGGCGGTCCGCGGAAACCCGTCGAGGATGGCGCCCTCAGCTGCGTCGGGCAGCCGGAGGCGTTCTTCGAGCATCCGGATCGTCACATCGTCCGGGACGAGCTGGCCGCGGTCCATGTAGCCCTTGGCTTCAAGCCCGACGGGCGTCGCAGCGCGGATCGCGGCTCGGAAGAGGTCCCCGGTGGCAACGTGCGGGATCCCCAGGCGGTCCCGCAGAACCGCAGCCTGCGTGCCTTTCCCGGCGCCAGGGGCGCCAAGAAGCACGACGATGATCACCGGATGAAGCCCTCGTAGTTGCGCATCATCAACTGCGCTTCAATCTGCTTCATCGTTTCGACGACGACAGACACCACAATCAGGAGGCCCGTCCCTCCGAGCGCGAACCCCTGGAGCGACGGATCCAGCACGCCGGCCATGACGGGAGCAACCGCGACGGTGCCGAGGAAGAGCGCCCCGGCGAGCGTGATTCGCGAAACGACCCGGGCGAGGTAGTCCTGCGTCGGGCGCCCCGGGCGGATGCCGGGGATGAAGCCGCCGTTCTTTCGGAGCTGCTCCGCGGTTTCGTCGGGCTTGAACGTGAAGGCGGTGTAGAAGTAGGTGAATCCGATCGTCAGCAGGAAGTACATGATCGCGTACTGGATGGTCGTCGACCCAAGGAAGCCGGCGATGGCCGTCGCGACGTCCTGGACCCCCTGCACCGTGGAGTACGAGAAGTACAGGGCGAGCTGGGCCGGGAACTGGAGGATCGAGACCGCGAAGATGATCGGGATCACGCCGGCGAGATTGACCCGCAGCGGCAGAAATGTCTGCCCGCCCTGATACATGCGCCGGCCGCGGACGCGGCTCGCGTATTGGATCGGAATGCGGCGCTGGCCTTCCTGAATGTAGATGATCACCGTCACGGCGACGATCGCGAGGATGGCAAACAGGACGACGTCGCGGATCTGCTGGCCGCCCCCGAGAAGGCCGGCCACGGCCGAGGGGGCCTGACTGACGATACCGGCGAAGATGATGAAGCTGATGCCGTTGCCGATGCCCTTCTCGGTGATCAGTTCACCGAGCCACATCAAGATCACCGCGCCGGCGACCATGGTCACCATCTGGACCCACGAGAGCGCGTTGCCGAGGCCGAAACCACCGAGGATGATCCCATCGGCATTGAGGGCCGAGAGGATCCCGAACGCCTGAAGGAATGCCATCGGGATCGTCAGGTAACGCGTGTACTGATTCAGCCGCTGGCGCCCGTACTCCCCCTCCCGGCTGAGCGCCTGCAGCGACGGGATAACGCCCTGCATCAGCTGCATGATGATCGAGGCGTTGATGTACGGGTTCATGGCCAGGCCCACGATGGACAGCTGGGACAGCCCACCGCCGGCGAAGAGGTCGATGATCCCGAAGGCGGTGTTACGCTCGAAAAACGCCGCGAGCTGCTCGCGGTCCACGCCCGGAAGCGGGACCTGCGCCAGCATTCGATAGACGATCAGGATCCCCAGGACGAACAGCAGTCGCCGGCGAATATCCGGCGCGCGGAACGCGTTGAGCAGCGACTCGAACACGGTCAGGCGTCCGCCGCGCCGTCAGACTCGGATGCATCGGATCCGCCACTCTCGGCAACATCCGAAGCGGGTTCCGTCGCTGCTCCCGGCGCTTCGGCTGAAACGGCTTCCGCTTTGGCCTTCGGACTGGGTTCGCTGCGCTTGATCTCAAGGCCAAGGGCTTCCATGGGGCTGGTCGGGATCTCGAGGAGTGACACGGAGCCACCGGCCGCTTCGATCTTCGTCCGGGCTGAGGCGCTCACGGCGTCAGCAACGAGGAACAGCGGTGCCCGAATCTCGCCGTAGCCAAGGATCTTCATCGGCTTGTTCAGGTTACGTACGAGGCCGGCGGCTCGGAGGATCTCCTGGTTGACAGTGATCGGCGCGGGGGCGCCCTTGGATGACTTCTTCGCTCCGGGCAGGTCACCCGGTTCGAGGACGCCGAGCTCGAGCAATTGATCGATTGCCCCGATGTTCACGATCTCGTATTCGATCTTGAAAGGATTCTTGAAGCCGCGGAGCTTTGGGATCCGAACGTGGAGGGGCGTCTGGCCACCTTCGAACCGAGCCGGAATCGAACCACCGGCTCGAGCCTTCTGGCCCTTCGTGCCTCGCCCGGCAGTCTTGCCCTGGCCGGCGGCGATGCCGCGTCCGACGCGACGCCTCTTCTTGCGGGACCCCGGCGCTGGCCGGAGATCGTGGAGCTTCATGCCTTCTCCTGGGCGTCATCGCCGCCGCGGCTCTTGCCAGCGGCGCCATGATCACTCGTTGCTGCTGAGACTTCCTCAACGGACACGAGGAATCGGACCTGGCGGACCATGCCTCTGGTTGCCGCGTTATCCGCGACCTCGACAGTGCTGCCGATGCCGCGCAGTCCGAGTGCCTCGATGGTCGCTCGGTTTCGGGCGATATGCCCGATCGTGCTCCTGATCTGTGTGACGCGCAGCAGATTACCGGCCACGACCGACCTCGGTGGCGGGCTGACCCGCGATGCGGCTTCGGAGGGTGATGCCTCGGCGCGCACCCAGCTCTTCAGCCGAGTGCAGGCTGCGCAGGGCCTCCAGGGTGGCCCGCGTGACGTTCACCGGGTTGGTGGAGCCGTGGACCTTCGACAGGATGTCGCGGATTCCGGCCGATTCCACGACCGCGCGAACTGAGCCACCGGCGATGACGCCGGTGCCCTGCGAGGCTGGCTTCAGGAGCACGCTGCTGGCGGAGTATTCCGTGCGAATCTCGTGCGGGATCGTGGTCCCGACCATCGGAACCTTGATCAGGTTCTTCTTGGCGTCCTCGACGCCCTTGCGGATCGCCTCCGGGACCTCGCCGGCCTTACCCAGGCCGACCCCGACGTGGCCGGCGCCGTCGCCAACGACGATGACCGCGCTGAAGCTGAAGCGACGGCCGCCCTTGACGACCTTCGCGACGCGATTGATCTGGACGACGCGCTCCTCGAGCGCGAGCTTGTTGGGGTCGATCCGTGCCACGTCAGCTCCTTAGAAGTCGAGTCCGGCCTCGCGGGCCGCTTCGGCGAGCGATTTGACGCGCCCGTGATATCGATAGCCCGCCCGATCGAAGACGACGCGGGTCACGCCTGCGGTCCTGGCCCGCGACGCGAGGAGTTTGCCGACAGCCGCCGCTTCCTGCGACTTGGTCCCGGGAGCGGAGCGGAGCTCCGGCTCGAGGGACGAGGCCGCTGCCAGCGTCGTGCCCGATGCATCGTTGATGACCTGGGCGTAAATGTGATTGAGGCTGCGGAATACCGCGAGGCGCGGGCGCTCCGGAACCCCCTCCAGATGGAGGCGGATCCGTTCGTGGCGCTTCTGTCGTGCGGCGCCGCGGCTGGCGACCTGCGTCATCCCTGTGGTCCCCCGGTCACTACTTCTTGCCGCCGATCTTGCCGGCCTTGCCGGCCTTGCGGCGGACCACCTCACCGGCGTACCGCACACCCTTGCCCTTGTAGGGCTCCGGCTTGCGGCTGGAGCGGACCTTGGCCGCCACCTGTCCGACGAGTTCCTTGTCAATGCCGACGACGGTCAGCTTTGTGGGCGTCTCGAGCTCGAAACTGATCCCGGCGGGCGGCTCGATCTCGACCGGATGGCTGTAGCCCAGACTGAGCTGGAGCTTCGTTCCGATGAGGATCGCGCGGTAACCGACACCGGTGATCTCGAGACCCTTGCGGTATCCGGTGCTCACACCGACGACCATGTTGTTCACCAATGTCCGGGTGAGGCCGTGCAGCTGTTTGTGCATCTTCTGCTCGCTCGGGCGGGTGACCACAATCGTCCCCTCGTCGCGGCTCACTGACATGTCCGGATGGAGCGTGCGATTGAGCGAGCCCTTGGGCCCGTTGACGGTGACATGCGAGCCATCGATGGTGACATCGACGCCACTTGGCACCGTGATGGGCATACGACCAATTCGTGACATTCAGGCGCCTACCAGACGTACGCCAGGACTTCGCCGCCGAGCTGGGCCTTGTGGGCCTGCGCGCCGGTCATGATCCCCTGGCTCGTGCTGACGATGACAATCCCGAGGCCCCCGAGCACGCGCGGGATGTCTGTCTTCCCTGCGTACACGCGGAGTCCTGGCTTGCTGATGCGCTTCAACCCGGAAACGACCGGCACCTTGCCGTCCACGTAGCGCAGGGTCATCTTGATGACCGTGCCGGGTCCTGCCTGCTCCTCCGCCCAGTCGGCAATGAAGCCTTCTGCCTTGAGGATGCGAGCAATCTCACGCTTGGTCCGCGACGCCGGGATGGCCACTTCGAGGTGACGGGCCCGCGACGCATTTCGGACACGCGTGAGCATGTCTGCGATCGGATCAGAAATGTTCATCGGCTTCCTACCAGCTCGACTTTGTGACGCCCGGCAGTTCGCCCACGAGGGCTCGCTCTCGGAAGCAGATCCGACACAGGGCGAATCGGCGCATGAAGGCGCGCGGCCGTCCGCAGACTGTGCAGCGGTGGTAGCCGCGGACAGGGAACTTCGGGGTTCGCTTCGCCTTGGCGATCATTGATTTCTTGGCCATGGTCTCCTCCCCGCCTACGAGGCGAACGGCATGCCGAGGAGTTCCAGCAGACGCCGGGACTCCTCGTCAGTCTTTGCCGTCGTCACGATCGTGATCTCCAGCCCTCGGAGACGGTCCACTTTGTCGTAGTCGATCTCAGGGAATGCGATCTGCTCCTTGAGGCCGATGGTGTAATTGCCACGTCCGTCGAACGAACGGCCAGGGACGCCGCGGAAGTCGCGGAGTCGGGGTAACGCGAGCAGCGAGAATCGCTCCAGGAAGTCCCACATGCGTGGTCCGCGGAGCGTCACCTTGACCCCGATCGGGTTGCCGGTCCGCACGCGGAACTGGGCGATGGAACGCTTGGCGCGGGTCACGATCGGCTTCTGGCCGGTGATCTGGGCGAGATCCTTGACGGCCGCGTCAACGGCCTTTGCGTTGGTCAGCGCCTCGCCGAGGCCGATGTTCACCACGATCTTCTCGAGGCGCGGCACCTGCATCGGGTTGACATAGGCGAATTGCTTCTTCAGTCCGGGAACTGCCTCAGCCTCGTAGCGTGTGCGGAGATTGCTGGCCATCAAGCCGTCACCTCCAGCGCCTTGCCGCAATGGCTGCACACGCGGACGCGGTGCCCATCGTCCAAAGTGGCATGGCCGATCCTCGTCGGAAGTTCGCAACTTGGGCAGACGAGCATGACCTTTGACACGTCGAGGGGCATGGCGATCTCGATGATGCCGCCCTGCTGGATCTTCGGCACGCGATCTGTCCGTCCAGCGCTCTGGCGCGGTTTGGTGTGGCGCTTGGCGATGTTGAGGCCTTCCACGACTACCGTCGTGCCGCTGGTGTTGGTGCCGCGACGGAATGGGGCGCGCAGAGCTCCGGCCCCGGCCGTTCGGCGAATGACCCGCTCGACCTTGCCGCGCTTGCCGGCATCCTTGCCGGCGAGGACGACGACCGTATCGCCGCGCCGAAGCTCCGGGACGCGGGTCGGCCGGCCATGTTCGTGGAGCCGGGGCATCACAGCACCTCCGGAGCGAGCGAGACGATCTTCATGTAGTTGCGATCGCGCAGTTCGCGCGCGACCGGGCCGAAGATGCGGGTCCCGCGGGGATTGCCCTGGTTGTTGATGAGGACGGCAGCGTTCTCGTCGAACCGGATGTAGCTCCCGTCCGGGCGGCCGTATTCCTTGGCGGTTCGCACGACCACCGCTCGAACCACATCGCCCTTCTTGACCGCGGCATTGGGGATCGCCTGTTTGACGCTGGCGATGATCACGTCACCCACGCCGGCCGTCGTCTTGAGCGATCGGCCAATGACGCGAATGCACTGGATCGTGCGTGCGCCCGTGTTGTCGGCGACTTTGAGACGTGACTGGGGCTGGATCATGCGTCCTCCCCGACCGTCTCGGTTGCCTCGACCGCCGCATCGGCGGGCGCGGCGTCCCCGGCACTGTCCGCGACGTCGTTATGGCGCGTCCGGCCCGGGTGGGCGGCCGAGTGGATCGCCTCGGTCACGGCCGGCTCCTCGCCCACGAGGTCGCTCGTCGTGCCGTGATCACCGGCACGCTGGACGACGCTCACGAGTCGCCATCGCTTTGTGGCCGACAATGGTCGCGACTCCTCGATCAGCACCGTGTCGCCGACGCGGGCGTCGTTGGTCTCGTCGTGGGCCTTGAATTTGGTGGACAGGCGAATGACGCGCTTGTACAGCCGATGCCGCGTCAGTCGTTCGACCGACACGACGATCGTCTTGTTCATCTTGTCGCTGACCACGCGACCGGTCTTGGTCTTGCGTTGTCCCTGCTCGGGCACCGTCTGTTCAGTCATGGTGGGGTTCCTCACGCCGACTTCTGGGCGGTCGCTGCCGTGAGCGGTGTCAACCGCTCACGCTGAACCGTCAGGATTCTGGCAATCCGGCGTCTGGTCTGTGGAATCGTGCTGGTGTCGTTGAGCTGCCGCGTGGACAGCGCGAACCGAGCGCTCCAGAGGTCCTGCTTCGCATCGCGAAGCGCCTGCTCGAGCTCGGAATCGGACAGTTCGCGGACCTTGCCGATGTCAGTCATCGGACCCCTCCGTCACCGCAGACTCCTTCACGATGACGCGCGTTGCAACGGGCAGCTTGTGACTGGCGAGACGCATCGCCTCCCTGGCCTCGTCCTGACCGACTCCGGCCATCTCGAACAGGATCCGACCGGGCTTCACCACCGCGACCCAATGGTCGGGGGCGCCCTTGCCGGAACCCATGCGCGTCTCGGCCGGCTTCTTGGTGACTGGCTTGTCGGGGAACACGCGGATCCAGATCTTGCCGCCACGCTTGACCGATCGGGTCATGGCGCGACGAGCGGCTTCGATCTGCCGGCTCGTGATCCAGGCGGGCTCGAGCGTGGCCAGCCCGTACTCGCCAAATGCGACGTAGTGACCACCCTTCGCCTGTCCGGACATGCGACCACGCATGACCTTGCGATGCTTGACGCGTCGTGGCAGGAGCATCTCTAGACCCCCTGCCCGGCGAGCGTCGGTGCGGACATCGGCTGGCGTTCCGGCGCGATGTCGCCCCGGTAGATCCAGACCTTGACGCCAATTCGACCATACGTTGTGTGAGCGTGGACCTGGCCGTAGCTGATGTCGGCCCGAAGCGTGCCGAGCGGGATGCGGCCTTCCTTGTCCCATTCGCGACGGCCCATCTCGGCGCCGCCGAGGCGGCCCGAGACCTGGATCTTGACGCCCTTGGCACCAGCCTTCATCGAGCGCTGGATCGACTGCTTGATCGCCTTCTTGAAAGCGATGCGGCGACTCAGCTGCTGGCTGATGTTCATGGCCACGAGGTAGGCGTCCAACTCGGGCTGGCGGATCTCCTTGATCTCCAGCTTGACCTTGCGCTTGGTCAGCGCTCCGATCTGCTGGCGCAGGATTTCGACGTTCTGGCCGCCCTTGCCGATGACGATGCCCGGCTTCGCCGTGTGCACGGTCACGGTGACCTGCCCGAAGTTTCGCTCGATCTCAAGCCCGCTGACGCTCGCATTGGCGAGCCGCGCGCTGACCAGCTTCCGGACGGCGATGTCCTCCGTGAGGAGGGCCGTGTATTCCTTGTCGTGGTACCACTTCGCCGTCCACGTGCGCGTCACCCCGAGGCGGAAGCCGTATGGGTGGACCTTGTGTCCCATCGATCAGGCCTCCCGGTTTCCGACAGTCACGGTGATGTGCGTCTGCGGCTTGTGAATCGGGAACGCCCGACCCTGGGCTCGAGGGCGCCAACGCTTGATGGCCGGGCCCTCGTCCGCTCGCGCGTCAAGGATGATCAGCTCGTCAGCGGCCAGGTTGAGGTTGTTCTCGGCGTTGGCCATGGCGCTCTTGAGCACCTTGGCGACGTCCTTGGCGGCGTGCTGGGGCATGAACCGCAGCGCAGCGGCAGCCTCCTCCACGGGACGACCCTTGATCGCCTGAACGATCAGACGGGCCTTCCGGGTGGAGCCTCGGAGATACTTGGCGGTGGCGGAAACACGCACGATCGGGCCGCTCCTACTTCGGGCTCGCGGACCGGTCGGTGTGCTTGCCGTGCCCGCGATACGTGCGGGTGGGGGCAAACTCACCGAAACGGTGGCCAACCATGTTTTCGGTCACGTAGACCGGGACGTGCTTGCGGCCGTTGTACACAGCGACCGTATGGCCGATGAACGTCGGGAAGATGACGGACGCGCGGGACCAGGTCTTGACGACCTTCTTCTCGCTGCGCTTGTTCATCTCCTCGATGCGGCCGAGCAGACGGGCCTCGATAAAGGGGCCCTTCTTGATGGAACGGGACATTCTTCTCTAGCCTCCCGCTACTTCCGGTGCCGTGAGCGAACGATGAGCCGCGACGTGGTCTTGCCACGGCGCGTGCGGTAGCCCATCGCAGGCTTGCCCCATGGTGTCTTGGGCGGCATCCCCGTTGGGGACTTGCCCTCACCACCACCGTGGGGATGGTCGCGCGGGTTCATGACAACGCCTCGGACTTCCGGTCGCTGACCCATGTGGCGGGCGCGCCCGGCCTTGCCCAGGTTCTGGTTCTCGTGTTCGATGTTGCCGACCTGGCCGACGGTGGCCATGCAGCGGATGCTGACGCGGCGCACCTCGCCGGATGGGAGGCGGACCTGCGCGTAGTCGCCTTCCTTGGCCAGGAGCTGCGCGGAAACACCGGCGGAGCGAACGATCTGGCCGCCCTTGCCGGGGACGAGCTCGATGTTGTGGATCGTGGTGCCCAGCGGGATATTCGAGATCGGCAGTGCGTTGCCCACGCGTGCCTCAGCTTCCGGGCCGGACAGGACGACGTCACCGACCTTCATGCCGTGGGGCAGGAGCATGTAGCGCTTCTCGCCATCGCGGTAGTGCAGGAGGCCGATCCGAGCCGAACGATTGGGGTCGTACTCGACCGTGGCGATCCGAGCCGGCACGCCGAACTTGTTGCGCTTGAAGTCGATCCGGCGATAGTGCGTCTTCTCGCCGCCGCCACGGTGACGAACGGTCAGCCGCCCCGCGTTGTTCCGGCCTGAACCGCGAATCTGCGGTTCGAGCAGGGGCTTGTGGGGCCGATCGGTGGTGATCTCCTCGAAGGTCGAGCGAGTCATCTGGCGGAGACCCGGGGAAGTGGCCTTGTAGCTGCGCAGCGGCATGCCTACACCCCCTCGAAGAACTGGATCTTCTGGCCGGGCGCCAGGGTGACGATGGCCTTGCGCCAGCCGGAGATGCGTCCGGTCGTGCGACCGCGGCGCGTCCCGGTCACCTTCGTCTTGGGCTGCTTGGTCAGGACGTTCACGGCCACGACGCTGACCTTGTCCGACTTGTACAGCTCCTCGATGGCGGCCTTGATCTGGATCTTGTTGGCATCGCGGTGCACGGCGAACGTGTACTTGCCGCGGCTCGCCTCGTCGATCGACTTCTCGCTGATGACCGGGCGGAGGATGACCTCCGGAGCGGTCAGGGCGCTCACAGGTACACCTCGTCCATCCGGGCGAGGGCGGGCTGCTCGATCACTATGGTGTCGGCCTTGATCAGGTCGACCGCGTTCAGCGAGTCCGCCAGGATGACCTCGACCCTCGGCAGATTGCGGACCGACAGCTTCAGGCGCTCATCCGAGCCCGGGGCCACGATGAGCACTCGGCCGGTCGCCTTCAGCGCGGACAGAATGCCGATGAAGTCCTGCGTCTTGATCCGCTCGAGGGCAAACGCGTCCACGACGCGGATAGCCTCGTCACCAAACTTGGCGGTCAGCGCGCCACGCAGCGCGAGACGGCGCATCTTCTTGGGAAGACGCTGCTCGTATGAGCGCGGGTGCGGTCCGAAGACGACGCCGCCACCACGGAAATGCGGGGCGGACTTGGTGCCCTGGCGGGCGCGGCCGGTCCCCTTCTGGCGATACGGCTTGGCGCCGCCACCACGGACTTCGCCGCGTGTCTTGGTGTCATGGGTACCGATTCGTCGACCGGCGAGCTGGGCGGTCACGACCTGATGGAGCACGGAGACATTGACCGGTGCGGCAAACAGCTCGTCATTGAGCTCGACGCTGCCCACGGCGGCGCCGGTCCGATCGTAGAGGGTGGTCTGGGGCATCGATCAGGCCTTCTTCACGAGGATCAGGCTGCCCCGGGAACCCGGGAGGCTGCCCTTGATGAGGAGCAGATGGCGGTCCGCATCGGCCTGCACAACCTTCACCTTCTTGGTGGTGTTGCGCGCGTCACCCATGTGGCCGGCCATCTTGAGGCCCTTGTAGACACGGCCCGGCGTGGTGCCGGGACCAATCGATCCCGGGGCGCGGTGGTGATCTGAACCGTGCGTCTTGGGCCCGCGACTGAAGTGATGGCGCTTGATGTGCCCGGCGAAGCCCTTGCCCTTCGAGATTCCGGTGACGTCCACGAGATCGCCGGCCGCGAAGAGATCGGTGATCCCGATCGTCTGGCCGACTTCGTAACCGGATAGATCGTCCATCCGAAACTCGCGGATCGTGCCGAGGTTCGGGAGTCCCTTGAGCTGGCCCGACTCGGGCTTGTTGAGCTTCTTCTTCTCGTCCGTACCGAGCTGGACGGCCGCGTACCCATCCTGCGCCTGCGTGCGCAGCCGGGTCACGGTGTTCGGCGCGACCTCGATCACCGACACGGCAACCATCGTGCCGTCCGGTTGAAATACCTGCGTCATGCCGACCTTCCGGCCGATCAAACCGATACTCATCGCAACATCACATCTTGATTTCGATGTCGACGCCCGCGGGAAGCGAGAGCCGCATCAGGGCGTCGACGGTCTTCGACGACGGGTCCAGGATGTCCACGAGCCGCTTGTGGGTGCGGATCTCGAACTGCTCCCGGCTGTCCTTGTCGATGAACGGCGAACGAAGAACCGTGAATTTCTCGATCCGCGTGGGCAGCGGCACGGGTCCGACGATGTCGGCACCGGTGCGCTGGGCCGTCTCGACGATCTGCGCCGCCGACTGATCGAGCAGTCGGTGGTCGTAGGCCTTGAGGCGGATGCGGATGCGCTGCTTTGCCATACCAAGTTACTCGGTGATGCTCGTGATCGCGCCAGCGCCGACGGTTCGGCCACCCTCTCGGATGGCGAAGCGCTGGCCCGTCTCGACCGCGATCGGGGTGATGAGCTCGACGCTCATTTCGACGTTGTCGCCGGGCATGACCATCTCGGCACCATCGGGCAGGCCGATCGAGCCCGTGACGTCGGTGGTCCGCAGGTAG
>JAQBHC010000063.1:0-9938 GCA_032128175.1 Chloroflexota bacterium
CGAACGCGCGGTACTCGGACACTCCCTTGAGCGCCAGGTACTTCGTGATCGCCGCGGTCAGCGACGTCTTGCCATGGTCGATATGGCCGATCGTGCCGATATTCACGTGCGGCTTGTTGCGCTCGAACTTCTTCTTGGCCACGGTGACCTGTCTCCAGTGCTTGCGGCGTATCCGCCGCTAGAGGCGCGGCTTCGCCAGTGTCCGGCTTCTCCCGGCCCGTCGGAGGTCAATGGTGGAGCCCACAATCGGACTCGAACCGATGACCTCTTCCTTACCAAGGAAGTGCTCTGCCAGCTGAGCTATGTGGGCCCGGAGGCTTCACGGATGGAGCCGACGACGGGACTCGAACCCGGAACCTGCGGTTTACAAAACCGCTGCTCTACCAATTGAGCTACGTCGGCGCGGCGCATGGGCACCTAAGGGTGGCCCGAGCGCCCGCGAATGATAGGGCCGGGCCCACGACACGGTCAAGCCGTGCCGAGCGGCCCGCCCGGAAGGAGTTCGTCATCGACCGGCTCATCGGCGATCGCTGACCGTTCCGACGCGGCCGAGGTGGCCGATTCGATCGGAGCGGCAGCGGATGACTGATGGGCCGGGGGCGTCCCGGGGCTGTCCCCGGCCGCCGCTGGACCGGTGGGGCGCGCCTCGGGTTCACGCTGGCCGAGCGCCTCGAACAGGAGCACCGAACCGGCCACGGCTGCGTTGAGCGACCCGATCGCGCCCCGCATCGGAATGCGCACCATCAGGTCGCAGCGCCGGCGGACGGCTGGGGCCAGTCCGTGGCCTTCGCTCCCGATCACGATCGCGACCGGTCCGCGGAGATCCGCCTGGCGGGCGCTGAGCGGCGCCTCAGCCTCGGTCCCCACGATCTGCAGGCCGCGGATGTGCAGATCGGTCAGAGCGCCCGCGAGATCGTCGACGGGGCAGAGCAGGAGGTGCTCGGTCGCGCCGGCCGACGCCTTGATGGCCGCCGGGCTCAGCGGCGCCTGACGGGCCGTCGGGAACAGGACGCCGTGCACGCCGGCCGGCTCGGCGCTGCGCAGCAGCGTCCCGAGGTTCTGCGGGTCCTCGAGCGAGTCGAGCACCAGCACGAATGGTGCCTCGCCTCGCTCGATCGCGCGGGCAAGGATGTCTTCCGGCGCCGCGAACACCCGAGGTTCCACGACCAGGGCGACCCCCTGATGTCCGTCAAAACCGGAGATCGCGGTGAGCGTGCCGCCCTCGACTTCGACGATTGGAATCCGGAGCGTGGTCGCATGCAGCACGATCCGTTCCAGCGCGAGTCGTCGCTGCGGGGTCACGAGCAATCGGCGGGCCCCCCGCCGCGCGGCAAATGCCTCCTCGACAGGTCGGCGGCCGGCCACGAGCTCTTCATCGGCGCCAAGCTGCTCAGCGGTCGGGACCGGGTACCGGGCGAACGACCTCGTGGGGGCAGGCCATTGGCCGGGTCGCCCAGGACTGTCAGGACGACCCCGCCTTGCCCGGAGGTCGGGCGGACCGCCGGCGTGACCGCGGGGCGCCGGCCGGTACGGAGGTCGCGACCAGGGCTCGGACTCCCGCATCGGGCGCTGATCCTCCGGACGCCCGGTCTCGCTCGGCTCCGAGTAGGTCGGATCGACGCGCCGAGGGACCGGGAACCCTGGCGGGGGTCCGGGCCTCCGGTCTTGTGACGGACGGTCGTGGCTCCACGGCCGGTTGACCGGGCCACGCCGGACGTTGGGCGGCGAGCCACCCACCCACGGCCGGCCGGGCGTGCCGGCGCGGCCAGATCCTGGCCCTGGTGCCGCTCCGCGCCCCGAGCCGGATCCGGGCCCAGGTTCCGGGTTGGACCGGTCGCGACCACGGTCTGCGCCGCCCGGCGGGCCGCCCCTGGCAGCACCCGATCCTGGCCGTGGTGTCCGCGAACGCTGGCGGTTCTCTTCTCGTCGGTCCGGTCGGTCCGGCCGCGGTTTCGGGCTCATCCGGAGCCCCCGACACGACGCCAGCGCTGGCCGTCTCGAGTGTCTTCAACCGAGATGCCGCGCGCGAAGAGCTCGTCGCGCAACGCATCGGAGCGGCCCCAGTCGTGCGCCGCGCGGGCGTCCTGTCGCGCCACCAGGAGGCTGGCGGATACCGGGTCGACCGCTTCTGCGCCATCGGGCAGCAGTCCCAGCACCTGGTCGATGTCCCGCAGGGACGTCAGGGCCGCGGCCGCATCCCGCGTGGACAGGGTTCTGGCGTCGATCCGTCGATTGAGATAGCGAACCAGGTCGAAGACCACCGCCAGGGCCGCGGAAATGTTCAGGTCGTCGTCCAGGGCGGCATCGAAGGCCACAGCGGCGGCGGCCAGTACGCCGGGCAGCGCATCGTCGTCGGAACCAGCCTGGTCATAGGCTCCAAGCGCGGACACGAGGCTGTCCAGTCGATCGATCGCGGCGCCGGCGGCCGCGAGGGACGTGTCGCTGTATTCGAGTCCCTGGCGGTAATGGACCGACAGGAGTGCATAGCGGAGTGCCCGCGGCGATACGCCTGCGGTCAGGAGGTCGGACACGCGAGCGATGTTTCCAACCCGACGCGCCATCTTTTCCCCGCCGAGGCGCAAGTGGGCGCAGTGCAGCCAGGTGCCGGCCAGAGGCTTCCCGCTCGCCGCTTCGCTCTGGGCAATCTCGTCCTCGTGGTGCGGAAAGATGAGATCGACGCCACCGGTGTGAATGTCGAAGCTCTCACCGAGGTGGCGCATGCTCATCGCGGAGCACTCGATGTGCCAGCCGGGCCGGCCGGGCCCGATCGCCGTATCCCAGGACGGGTCACCCGGCTTCGGTCCTTTCCACAGGGCGAAGTCGCGGATGTCGTCCTTGCCGTAGTCGTCCGCCTCGACGCGCTCCCCGACCCGCAGCTGGGTCGGATCGAGGCGGGCCAGCCGACCGTATGCCGGCCAGGACGAGATTCGGAAGAAGATGGAACCGTCGGCCGTGCGATAGGCATGCCCGCGCGACTCGAGTACCGAGATCAGCGCCGCGATCTCGGTGATGTGCTCGGTTGCCCGCGGCAGGGCGTCCGGCGTGGTCATCCGAAGTGCCGCGGCGTCGATCAGGAACTGGGCGATCCAGCGCTCGGTCAGGGCATCGATCGATTCGCCCGCGGCATTGGCTCGCTCGATGATCCGGTCGTCGATGTCGGTGAAGTTCATCACCCAGGTGACCCGCAGGCCCCGATGCCGAAGGTGGCGCACGAGCAGGTCCGCGAACAGGAAGGATCGGAAGTTGCCGACGTGGGCCGGGCCGTAGACGGTCGGCCCGCAGCTGTAGATCCGGGCATGGTCCGGCTCGAGCGGAACGAAGGGCCGGGTCTCGCCGCTCAGCGTGTCGTGGAGCCGGATCGTCATGAAGGCCGTGCCCCGGCTGCGCCGCTTCCATATCGCTCAGGCGGCCGCGCGACGATCGTCACGATCGCGAAAGCCGAGATCGCCCGGCCTGCGCCGGTTGCGCCCTCGAGGTTGCCGGTCGATGCCTTCATGCCGACGGCGGTCATCGGCACACGGAGGACAGCGGCGATCGCCGTGCGCATCGGGTCAAGATGCGCGGTGAGCCGGGGTCGTGCGCCGGTGATCGTGATATCCACGGTTTCCACCGCCCAGCCGGCTGCTGCGGCCCGAGCTACCACGTCGGCCAGGAGTCCGGCACTGCTGACCCCGATCGGCGTCCGTGCATCCGACGGAAACATGCGACCGAGGTCGTCGAGCGCCGTCGCGCCAAGAATCCCATCGGCAATCGCATGGAGCGCCACGTCGCCATCCGAGTGGCCGTACAAGCGTGGTGCTCCCGCGATCTCGACGCCTCCGAGGACCAGTGGTTCTCCCGGTCCGAAGGGGTGGGAATCCATGCCCTGGCCGACGCGCCGATCCAACCCAGTGGCCAGCACAGCGTGCGCACGCGCGAGATCGCCGGGCGTCGTGACCTTCAGGTTCAATGGGTCTCCCGGGATGTGGTGGACGCGGATTGTACAGGCCAACAGCAGAGCCGCTTCGTCCGTGAACCGCTCGGCGCCGCTGGCCGGATAGCGCTCGAAGGCTTGGGCCAACCAGCGGCGCGTCACGCCCTGCGGTGTCTGCGCGGTCACAAGATCGGATCGCTCGAGCGTGCCGCCGAGCACTCCGTCACGGACGCGGCGGACCGTATCGGTGACCGGCAGGACCGGGATGGCCGCGCCGTGGCGCGCTGCAGCCGCTGCGACCGCGGTCACAAGCTCTGGGGTCACCAGCGGCCGCGCGCCGTCATGCACCAGGACGAGCCGGTCGGGATCTGTCGATTCTCCGTCGAGTTCCAGCAACGCGACGAAACCGGCCGCGACCGACGCCCCGCGGTGGTCGCCGCCCGGCACGATGGCCACGACGGCGGGCGGCAGCAAGGGCCGAAGGGCGTCGAGCGCCCCGCCTGAACCCATCACGAGGACGATCCGCTCCACAACGGGTGAGGCAGCGACCGCCTCAAGGGTCCGGACGAGCAGCGGCCGCCCCGCCAGGAGGGCCAGACGTTTGTCCACGCCACCCATGCGCGAGGAATTACCGGCCGCCACCACGATCGCGTCTGCGCCAGGTCCTCGGCCTGGGGCCGCCCCCGCCTGGCCCGCCATCAGCGAGTCAGTCGTGACGAGGCTGGGCGAAGACCATGCGCCCGGCTACCGTCTGCAGTACACGGGTCACGGCGACGATCACCTCGGTGTCCATGAGACGAGCGCCGCCCTCGACGACGATCATTGTTCCGTCGTCAAGGAATCCCACGCCCTGACCCGACTCCTTGCCTGGCTGGATGACCCGAATGCGGAGCTCCTCGCCGGGCAGGAGCGCCGGCTTGACCGCGTTAGCGAGCGAATTGATATTCAGGACCCGTACGCCCTGAAGCTCCGCAACGCGATTCAGGTTGAAGTCGTTGGTCAGGACGGCCCGGCTGTACCGCTTGGCCAGGGCGACGAGCTTGGCATCCACCTCTGCGACCTCGGGCACATCGTCATCCACGATCAAGACCGGCGTCGGCGAATCCTTCTGCATCCGCATCAGGATCTCGAGGCCGCGGCGTCCGCGGTTGCGTCGCAACGTGTCCGGACTGTCGGCGATCTTCTGGACCTCGTCCAGGACGAAGCGCGGCACGACGAGCGTCCCGTACAGGAACCCTGACTCGACGATCTCGGCGATCCGTCCGTCGATGATCGCGCTGCTGTCCACCACGATGTGCGGGGACCCTGTCCGCGCGACGGACTCTGGGTCCGACCGCCGGACCAGGCCGATCGCCTCGGCGGCGATCAGGAGGTCCTGGCGCTTGGCAACGGTCAGCCCGACCATACCGAGGCCAAGGAAGATGGAGACGCCGAGGGGCAGCCACAGACCCAGCGGCGGCGCGAACGCCGACAGCGGTGAGCCGAGCAGGAGGCCCATCAACAATCCGAGGAGCAGCCCGATCACCGCCGTGACGAACTCGGCTGTGGACATCTCCTGTACGCCGCGGACGACCTTTCCCGCCGGCACCACCGTCAGGTAGGGCAGCAGCGAGAACCCCAGGACGGCCCAGGCGACCAGCCACGCGACGATGACAGCCCCTGCACCAGGGACATCGCGGAAGAGGGACGGATCGGTCATCACGACGACGATGCCGATCAGTCCTCCCAGAGCGGCGCCAAGGATACGTATCGTGCGATTCACGGGCGGTCAGCCTAGCACTCGGTCATGCGTCCGCGGCGGGGCGACGCGTAGCGCCGCGTCGCCCGCGCGACGAGGCGGACCGCCCTGACCCCAAAGCATCATCGCTGATCGCCCCGCTGATCGCGTCCCGTATCGTCGCTGCAGCGTGAACGGCGAGGCCCTCGACGGACGGGGCGGCGGTTCGGCTGCTGGCCGGGATGATCGCGCTGGTGAAGCCGAGGCGAGCCGCTTCCCGCAGCCGGCGCTCGAGGCCACTGACGGTCCGCAGCTCGCCGAGCAGGCCGATTTCGCCGACCGCAACCAGTCCCGGGCGGACGGGAGCGTCGCGGAATGAACTCGCGAGCGCCAGCGCGAGCGGCAGGTCAAGGCCGGGCTCGTCGACCTCGAGACCCCCGGCCAGATTCGCGTACACGTCGTGCGTGCCGAGCCCGATGCCGGCTTTCCGGCCCAGGACGGCCAGGATCAGAGCGAGCCGATTGGAGTCCACGCCCGAGACCCGCCTGGCCGCCGTTCCGTAGCCGGCCGGCGCAACCAGCGCCTGGACCTCGACGAGCAACGGACGAGTTCCCTCCATGGTCGCGGCCACGACGCTGCCAGGGGCAGGTTCCGCGTGATCAACCAGAAACGCCCGGGCCGGATCCAGGACTTCGACAAGTCCGTGTTCGCCGAGCTCGAACACGCCGATCTCCTCGGTGGATCCGAACCGGTTCTTGGCTGCGCGCAGGAGTCGGAGTGCGCCGGATCGGTCCCCGCCGAGCTCCAGGACCGTGTCCACAAGATGCTCGAGCGTCTTGGGGCCAGCGATGGACCCGTCCTTGGTCACGTGGCCTGCGAGGATGACCGCGATCCCCTCCCCCTTGGCCAGCTCCATCAGCCGCAGCGCTGATTCTCGAACCTGACCGACGCTCCCGGCCGGTCCGCCAAGTTCCTCGACGGTCATCGTCTGGATTGAGTCAACGATAATGAGCGCGGGCCGGGTCGCGCGTGCCACCTCGACGATCCGCCCGACCTCTCCTTCGGCGAGGATCGCGATCGCGCTACCGGTCACGCCGTCCATCAACCCGAGGCGGGCTGCCCGGAGCCGAACCTGCGCGGTGCTTTCCTCGCCAGTGACATAGAGGACGGTTTGAGGCTCGCCCGCACCGCGTGCGATTCCGGCGGCTGCCTGAAGCAGCAGGGTGGACTTGCCGACCCCGGGTTCGCCGCCCAGGAGGACCAGCGAGCCGAGCACCAGGCCGCCACCCAGAACGCGATCGAATTCGCCGATCCCGATGACAATCCGGGGAGCAGCCGGGGCGCCGACGTCAGACAGGGGCACCGCGACAGGCGCCGACACCGCTGCCCGGGAGGCGACGGCGCGCTCCGTCCTCGTCGCGAGCTGAACGACGGTCTCGACCAGCGAGTTCCAGGCGCCACAGTTGCGACACTGCCCTTCCCAACGCAGAAAGGCTTCGCCGCAGGTCTGGCAGACATAGCGGCTGCCAGCCCGTGCCATGAGCGCGCTAGGAGACTTCGACGGGCGTCTTCGGCTCGGCGGCGTGGATATCCAGGCCGGAATCCTCGCTCCGATCCACGACGATGGTCGTGCCCGGCTCGTAGCGGCCGAGCAGGAGGTGCTCTGCAAGGACGTCCTCGACCAGGTTCTGGATGACGCGGCGCATCGGCCGCGCGCCGTAGGCCGGATCCCAGCCAAGCTTGATCAGATGGTCCTTTGCCGACTGGCTGACCTCGAGCTGCATGTCCTGGGCGCGGAGGCGATCGTGAACGCGAACCAACATGAGGTCGACGATCTCGCGGATCTCGTCAACCGTCAGGGATCGGAACACGACGGTCGCATCGATTCGATTGAGGAACTCGGGCCGGAAGCTGGTCTTCAACTCAGCCTGGACCTTGTCGCGCATGATCTCGTACGAATTCTGCTCACGGGCATCGTCCGAGTCGGCGACAGCCCGGAACCCAAGCGACGCGCCGCTCTGGAGCTGCCGCGCTCCCAAGTTCGAGGTCATGATGATGATGCAGTTCCGGAAGTCGACGCGGCGTCCCTTGGCGTCGGTGAGCTGCCCGTCCTCGAGGATCTGGAGGAGGATGTTGAACACATCGGGGTGAGCTTTCTCGACCTCGTCGAGAAGGATAACGGCGTAGTTCTTGCGCCGAACGGCTTCGGTCAGCTGGCCACCCTCATCGAAGCCGACGTAGCCGGGCGGTGCGCCGACCAGGCGGCTCACGTTGTGGCGCTCCATGAATTCGCTCATGTCAATCTTGATGAGCTTGTCCTCGCTCCCGAACATGAATTCGGCGAGCGCCTTGGCGAGTTCGGTCTTTCCGACGCCCGTCGGGCCGAGGAAGATGAATGAGCCGATCGGCCGTTTCGGATCCTTGAGACCGGCTCGGGCTCGCCGGACCGCCTTCGAGACGATCTCGATCGCCTCCTGTTGGCCAATGACCCTCTTGTGGAGCGCCTCTTCCATGTGCAGCAAGCGCTCGGATTCCTCCTGAGCGATCCGTGTTACGGGGATCCCAGTCCACATCGCGAGGACCTGGGCGATCTCCTCCTCATCGACGGTTGGGGCATCGCCGGCAATAGTCGCCTGCCACGCCTCGCGCAGCCCGTCCGCTCGCTCGCGCACTTCCGCTTCCGCCTCACGGAGCTTGGCCGCGGGCTCGTACTCCTGCGCATTGATCGCCGCGTCCTTCTCCTTGGTGATGCCCTCCAGTTCGCGCATCGCGGCCCGGAGTGCCGGCGGCGCCGACCCATGTCGGAGGCGGACCCGACTGGCGGCCTCATCGATGAGATCGATCGCCTTGTCGGGAAGGTGTCGGTCCGTGATGTAGCGAATGGACAGATCGGCGGCGGCGCGCACGGCCGCATCGGTGATCGTCACCTTGTGATGCTGTTCATAGCGCTCGCGGATGCCCATCAGGATCTCGATCGTCTGCTCGATCGTCGGCTCCTCGACCATCACCGGCTGGAACCTTCGCTCGAGGGCTGCGTCGCGCTCGATGTACTTGCGGTAATCGTCGAGGGTTGTCGCGCCGATGCATTGGAGCTCACCGCGCGCGAGTGGTGGCTTCAGGATGTTCGCCGCGTCGATCGCCCCTTCGGCGGCACCGGCCCCGACGAGCGTGTGCAGCTCGTCGATGAAGAGCACCGTGTCATTCGTGTTGCGGAGCTCATCGATGATCTTCTTCAGGCGCTCCTCAAACTCGCCTCGATATTTCGTACCGGCCACGAGGGACCCGATATCGAGCGTTAGCACCCGCTTGTTCAGGAGGATGTCTGGAACATCACCGGCCACGATGCGGTGGGCGAGTCCCTCGGCAATGGCTGTCTTGCCCACCCCGGGCTCGCCGATCAGCGCCGGGTTGTTCTTCGTCTTGCGGCCGAGGATCTGGATGACGCGCTCGATTTCCTTCTCACGACCGATCACCGGGTCGAGCTTCCCGGCGCGCGCTGCGTCGGTCAGGTTGATCCCGAGGGCGTCGACCGTGGGGGTCTTCGACGAGCGCTTGACCTCCTGGGCGGGGCCCACCGACGAAGACTGGGACAGGACACGGATCACCTCATGGCGAACCTTGTCGAGATTGACCCCGAGTGACTCGAGGACGCCCGCAGCGATCCCCTCGCCCTCGCGAACCAGTCCGAGGAGCAGGTGTTCCGTACCGATGTAGTTGTGGCCGAGCCGACGCGCCTCGTCGATGGCCAGCTCGATCACCCGCTTCGCGCGTGGCGTGAGCCCGACCTCGCCGACCACCGGCCGATCGCCCCTGCCGATGATGAACTCGACGGCCGTACGGACCTTGGCCAGCTCGACATTCATGTTCTCGAGCACGCGGGCAGCTACGCCCTCACCCTCGCGAACCAAGCCAAGAAGAAGATGCTCGGTTCCGATGTAGTTGTGGTTGAACCGCTGCGCCTCATCCTGAGCCAGTGTCAGGACTTTGCGCGCGCGATCGGTGAACTTGTCGAATCGCTCCATCGGCCTCGAACGCCCGTTCCCCTTCTGCGCACGGCGGCGCGGGGCCATCCTAGCACGCAGCAACTCCGGCGCTGCCCGGGTCCGGCGATCGTGTGACGCTGCGTCGCGGGCCCCCGGAGGACCTTCGCTGGATGCAGAACGACCCGCCGGGAACCGGCGGGTCGTGGGTGATCGACGCGGAGGTGGTCGTCAGGCTGTAGCCGCTGGCTCCTCGGGCTCTGCCGCTGCCTCGGGCTCTGCCGCTGCCTCGGGCTCAGCCGCTGCCTCGGGCTCTGCCGCTGCTTCG
>JAQBHC010000064.1:0-12096 GCA_032128175.1 Chloroflexota bacterium
TCCCTCGGGATCGGGCAAGAGCACCCTCGCCCGAGCCGTTGCCGGGCTGATCCCGCGGGATATCCCGGGGACCTGGGTTGGCTCTCTACGAGTCGGTAACCTCGATGTTGTCTCGGCGGGGCCCGCCGAAGTCGCCGCGCGCGTGGGAATCCTCTTCCAGGATCCCGGCAGTCAGCTGGTCATGGATCGAGCCGAGGACGATGTGGCCTTCGGCCTGGAGAACCGGGCTTGGTCCCTGGCGGCCATGAAATCGCGCGTCCCCGGAGCACTGGAAGAGGCGGGACTCGGTGGCTTCGAGCGTCGGCGCGGGAGCCGACTCTCGGGCGGCGAGCAGCAACGGCTGGCGCTGGCCGGCGTCCTGGCGCCGGCTCCGGCGGTGCTCGTCCTGGACGAGCCCACGGCGAGTCTGGATCCAGACGGGGCCGAGCGGTTGTTCAAGCGGCTGGCGTCGCTCAAGTCGAGCCGCGCAACGACGGTCATCCTGATCGAGCATCGGGCGGACCTGGCGTGGCCGCTCGCGGACCTCGTCCTGGCTCTCGATGCAACCGGTGCGCCGATCGATCTGGGCGAGCCGGCGGCCGTGCTCGCTCGCTCGGGGTCGCGCCTCGCGCGGGCGGGCATCTGGCTGCCTGACGACCTCGCCATCGCGCGCCGGGCCGAGCCCTCCCTCGGCGCGGCCGGGCCGGACCCGAACTCCCCGGGCGCGGGGCCGTCCGCTTGGGCGGAGGTTCCGGGCCACGACCGCGAGCTCGTATCTGTCCGGCATCTCCGCTTTGGCTACGAGCCTGGCCGGCCCGTGCTCCGGGACGTCAACCTCGGTATCGCCGAGGGGGAACGTGTCGCCCTGGTCGGCCCCAACGGGAGCGGCAAGTCGACGCTGCTTCGCCTTGTCGCCGGGCTGCTCCGGCCCGCGGCGGGGTCCGTTCGTCTCGATCGGTCGGACCCATACAGACTTCGGCCCGCGAAGCTGGCGAGCCTGGCCGGGTATGTCTTCCAGGACCCCGAACTCGGTTTCATCGCCGACACGGTTGCCGCTGAGATCGCCGTCGGGCTGGATCAGAGCGGCGTGCGCAATGCAGCGGGCATCCTGGAGCGACTCGGTCTCCCCCTGGCACGATTCGGCGAACGCAGCCCCTATCAGCTCTCGGGCGGGGAGCAGCGCCGACTATCGGTGGCAGCGGCACTGGCGCAGAGCCCGCGCGCCCTCCTCCTCGACGAACCCACGTTTGGCCAGGATCGGATCGGCTGGGAATCGATGGTCGGGCTCGTCGATGAGCTCGTGGACGATGGAACCGCGGTCCTGGCGGCGACCCACGATCGCCTGTTCGCCGAGCGCGTCGCCGTCCGCCGAATCGAGATGGCGGACGGCTGGGTAATCGCGGAGGAGGCCGTGAGCCGGCCATCCGCGACGGCGTCCGAGGAGACGAGGCCATGATGCTGACGCCGATCGATCTCAACGCGGCGCAGGTCCGGAGCGTCCTCGGCCGCACGAGCCCGCTCGTCAAGCTGGCCCTCGCCGTGGCGTGGCTCGCGGGTCTCGCATTCATAGTGGACGCCGCGCCTCCGCTGGTCCTGATCGCCGCGGTACTGGCCGCCGGACTCCTGCTCGGTCGGATCAGCCCCGGCCGGCTGATTCGGGGGCTCGCCCCGCTCACCATTGCAGCCGCCTCGATTACCGTGGCCAACCTTCTCTTCTCCGCCGCGAACACCAATCTGTCGTTCGCGGAGGTGGCGAGGATCGGCCCCTTCAGGATCACCTCCGAGGCAATCCTCCCGGCGCTTGCCATCGGTGCCCGGGTGTTGGCCATCGCCGCGACGGGGGTCGTGTTCGCCCTGACTACCGACCCGACACGCCTCGTGGACGCGCTGGTCCAGCAGGCTCGGGTGCCCGCCCGCTTCGCCTACGGGGCGTTGGCCGCGTACCAGGCCATTCCTCGGCTCGCGCAGGACCTCAGCACGCTCCGCCAGGCCCGCCGCATCCGCGGGCTGGCCCGAAGCTGGCACCCGCGACTTCTGGTTGGGCTCCTCGTGCGTGCGATTCGCCATGCCGACCAACTCGCGCTGGCCATGGACGCGCGCGCCTTTGGGAGCGGTCCGCGGACCAACTACCGACCCATCGGCTGGCATTGGACGGACCTCGTGGTCGGAGCAGGAGGCATTGGGCTGCTGCTGCTGGCCCTGCAACGCTAGCTGCGAACGGGCGCGGCTTCAAAACGGGGGCGCACTCGGCCATGTATCGTCCGTGCCGGTTCGGATTGGGTGCTGGAACGAACTGCGTCGGCGGCGCACAATATCGGGACATCCCTCGATCCGCACCCGCGCCCTCGCCCGAGACGCGCGACTGAATTCCGGAGGAACGCTCGATGACCGACGTGATGGACAAGGTCCAGAACCACAAGCAGTTCATCAACGGCGCCTGGGTCGACAGTGCCAGCGGCAAGACGCTCGCGGTCGAGAATCCCGCCAACGGAACGGTCATCGCGAGCGTGCCGTCATCCGATGTCGAGGACGTCGATCGAGCCGTCCAGGCGGCCGCCACTGCGTTCCAGACGTGGCAGAAGACGACGCCGGCCGAGCGCATGACCATGCTCCTCAAGCTCGCCGACGCCATCGAGGCGAACGCGGACGAGTTGAGTCGTCTGGAAAGTGCCCACACCGGCAAGCCGCTCAACGTTGCCGCCGTGGATATGCCGGTCATCGCCGACAACCTCCGCTTCTTCGCCGGGGCGGCCCGCAACCTCGAGGGCAAGGCCTCCAACGAGTACATCGCCGACCGGACATCGATCATTCGCCGCGAGCCGGTCGGAGTCATCGCCTCGATCGCCCCGTGGAACTACCCCCTCATGATGGCCGGTTGGAAGATCGGTCCCGCGCTCGCGGCGGGCAATACCGTCGTGCTCAAGCCGTCGGCGCGCACGCCATTGACGGCCATCAAGCTGGCCGAAATCGCCGCCGACATCTTCCCTCCCGGCGTGCTCAACGTGATTGTCGGTACGGGTGACGCGATTGGGCCGGCCCTGGTGGCGCATCCCAAGGTTGGAATGATCTCCCTGACCGGGGACACCGATACGGGCAAGAAGATCGCGCGGGTCGCCGCGGACCATGTCAAGCGGCTCCACCTGGAGCTGGGCGGCAAGGCACCGGTGATCATCTTCGACGACGCCGATCTCGATCTCGCGGCTGAGATTCTCCGCTTCGCCAGCTACTGGAACAGCGGCCAGGACTGCACGGCGGCTTGCCGAGTCATCGCCGGACCGAAGGTCTACGACAAGTTCGTGGACAAGCTGACGACCCAGGTCAAGCAAATGAAGTGGGGCGACCCGACGACGGGCGAGGAGTTGGAGATGGGCTCGCTCATCTCCAAGGGCCAGGTGGATCACGTCGCCGGCATGGTGGACCGGGCCCGCGACGGAGCGGAGGTCGTCGTGGGCGGTCGTCGTCCGGATCTCACGGGCGCCTACTACGAGCCGACAGTGATCGCCGGCCCGGACCAGAAGAGCGAGGTCGTCCAGGACGAGGTCTTCGGGCCGGTCGTGACGATCCAGCGCTTCAGCGACGAGGATCAGGCGATTGCCTGGGCCAACGACGTGCGCTTCGGACTCGCCGCGTCCGTCTGGACCAATGACATCGGCCGGGCCATGCGCGTCGCGAAGGCGATCCAGTTCGGCACCGTCTGGATCAACGACCACTTCACGCTCGCTTCGGAAATGCCGCACGGTGGCTTCAAGGAGTCCGGCTACGGCAAGGACCAGTCGATGTACGCGATCGAGGACTACACGATCGTCAAGCACGTGATGCTCAAGATCTGACCTCGGGGGCCCGGCACCACGGTTGGAGTCGGAACTCGACGATGCGGGAGTCGGCGATCATCGTGCCGATTCGGCTGCCGGGGGCGCTCGTCGGCATCCGGCTGCGTGAGACGGTGGACGGGCCCCTTGGCGTCCCCGGCCACGTGACCCTGCTGTACCCATTCGTTGAGCCAGAGTCGATCGACGAGCAGGTCATCGCAGGCGTTGCGGCGGTCATCGGTGGCTCCCCGTCGTTCGACGTCCGGTTCCGCGAAGTGCGCCGCTGGGCACCGGGTGGAGGCGCTCCGGAGGGTGTCGTCTGGCTTGCACCGGATCCACCGGAACCGTTCATCGGGCTCATCGCCGCGCTCTGGAGCGCATTTCCGGACCATCCGCCGTACGAGGGGATGCACGACAAGGTAATTCCGCACGTGACGCTGGCGGCAGTCGATTCGCGCCATCAGCGCGCGGTCGAGACCGAGGCTCGGAGGTCGCTGCCGTTCCGTCGTCACGTCGGCGCGGCGACGCTGATCGTGGAGGGCGCTGACGGCCGCTGGCGGACGCGCCGGCGCTTCCGCCTCCGGGGCTAGAGCCCGGCCCGCACCTCGGGCAGGCGGCGGATGGTCTCGAGATCGAACGGGTTGCGGAAGATCCAGAGGACTTCCTGAATTCCGACATCGGCATAGCGACGCACGAAGTCGGCGACAAGTTCAGGCGGGCCGCCGACGCCGAGGCCGCGCGGCGATCCGTCGGACCCGACGCGGCTACGAATCTGGTGGATCTCCTCGATCTCGTCGAATGCGCCTCTCGCTGCCGACTCCGTGTCGCGTATGACGACCTCCACCGAAACCGTCCGTTGGATCTCCTCGAATGGTCGTCCGATCTCCGCGCACCGCTCGGCCAGGACAGCCGATGTCTCGGCAATTCGTTCGGGGGTGCCGTAGCCGTTCCAGCGATCGGCATACCGGGCAGTGGTGCGCAGCGTCTTCCGGGGCCCGGAGCCGCCGATCAGGATTGGTAGTGGCTGGCGGATCGGACGGGGCTCGCAGAGCGCGTCGTTGAAGTGATAGAAGCGTCCCGCATGGGTGACGCGCTCCCCGTCGAGCAGACGACGTATGAGGCCGACGGCTTCATCCAGCCGATCGAGACGCTCTCCGAACCCAGAACCGAAGTCGAGCCCGAAAGCATCGTGCTCGCGCTCGAACCAGCCGCCGCCAATTCCCAGAACGGCGCGCCCGCCGGAGAGCTGATCCAGCGTGGTCGCCAGCTTGGCCGTCAGGCCGGGGTTCCGGAACGTGTTTGCCGAAACCATCAGGCCGAGGTCCATGCGCTCGGTCAGCGGAGCGAGTGCTGCGAGCGAGACCCAGCCCTCGAGCTTTGGACTGGTCCAGGCGCCCTCGTCCGACAGGAGATGATCGTCCAGCCAGAGGGCGTCAAAGCCAGACGCCTCAGCCGCGAGGCAGGCATCGCGCAGCGACGGCCAGTCCGTCCGTTGAATCCAGAACGCCGCTCCAAATCGCATCCCGGTATCGTACGGCCGTGCCCCCTATCGCCGTCCCACCCCGTGGCCGAGCCGCGGCCAGGCCGCCCCGCCGGTCCGCCACGGCCGCCGCTCCCGAGCTGCGAACTGCGATCCTCGGCTGGTACGCGGCGCACGGTCGGCCGCTGGCCTTTCGCTCGACCGGTGACCCGTACGCGATCCTCGTTTCTGAAGCAATGGCGCAGCAGACGCAGGCCACGCGCGCAGCCGAGTACTGGACCCGCTTTCTGGAAGAATTCCCGAGCGTCCAGGCGCTGGCGGCGGCGTCGCCCGCGGCGGTCCTCCGTGCATGGCGCGGGTTGGGCTACAACCGGCGGGCGCTGGCTCTGCGGCGCGCGGCCATCGTCATCGTGGAGCAGCACGACGGCCGCGTTCCTGGTGACCTCGAGGCGCTTCAGGCACTTCCGGGCGTCGGCCCGTACACCGCTCGCGCCGTTGCGGCCCTGGCCTTCGGGCGACCGGTCGGAGCGGTGGACGTCAACGTGCGTCGGGTCCTGTCGCGCGCGATCGGAGGATCTCTCGACGCCTTCTCAACCGCAGAGATCCAGCGGGTCGCCGACGCCAGCGTCCCGCACGACGATCCGGGTACCTGGACGCAGGCGCTCATGGACGTCGGCGCCACCTTCTGTCGCACGACCGCGCCGCGCTGCACCGAGTGCCCCGCCGTCGCGGCCTGCCGAGCGGCAATCGCCGGCACCGCGAACGGGGAGCTGGGCCGGCCTGCCGCCACTCGGGAGCACCCAGCTACAGCACGGGAACGCCCGGCTCCCTTCGAAACCACGACCCGCTGGCTCCGGGGCCGGATTCTCGATCTCCTGCGCGACGCCCCCGGCGATACGTGGGTGCCAATTCCGCCGGCGATCGGGGCCCATGAGTCCAAGGCTGTCGAGGCTGCCGTCGACACGTTGTCGCGCGAGGGCATGCTCGAGCGGCACCCGAACGCTCCGAACCGGATCCGGCTGCCGATCAGCTGACGCTCCGCTACGCTTGCCGATGCCGTGAAGACCTCCTCGACCGAAACCGACATCGATTCCGCGCCGCTTCCGGCGGATGACTTGGAGCTGTTCGGCCTCGATCTGCGCGGCCTTCGCGTTCGCTGGGCCGAGGCCGCGGCGCGCGGACCGATCGGCGCCGAGGCGATGGCCGGTGAGGATCGCCGCGCTCATGCCTTCGGGATGCCCGGCCTGCGACTCATGGAGCACGCCGGCACCGCGGTCGCCGCTGCCACGCGGGCACTCGCTGAAGCCACCGGACGCCTGGGTCGAGGTCCAGTCCTGATCATGTGCGGGCCGGGCAACAATGGCGGTGACGGGTTCGTCGCGGCGCGCCGCCTTGCCCAGGCGGGAACCGATGTCATCGTCGCACTCGTTGCCCCGACGGCTCGGCCGGCCACCGCCGACGCCACCAGGAACTGGGATCGCCTCGCCACAGAGCCGAGGGTCACGCGAGTTCACGCGGCGGTCACGCGTGACCTCGTGATTCTCGGTGCGGACGTGGACCGCGCTTCGATCATCGTCGATGCACTGCTCGGTTCAGGCGGAAAAGGTGCCCTCCGCGAGCCGATTCGCGGCGCGGTCGAGCTGATCGGTCGAGCTCGCACGGCAGGCGTTCCGGTCGTGGCCGTCGATACACCGACTGCGGTCGACCTGTCGTCGGGGGACGCCTCCGATCCGGTGGTCCAGGCAGACCTGACGGTCACCTTCCACCGGCCCAAGACCGGACTCCGGACACGCCGCGGCGCCCTGTTGGCCGGCAAGGTGCTCGTCGCGCCGATCGGCATCCCCCCTGAAGCCGATCGTGGTTGACGCCACCCAGCCGGGAATCCGCCGGGTCGCGCTTGTCGCGGCCGCGGCGGCGGCCGTCGTGCTCGGTGCGGCCGTGCTCACCGACTTCCTGCCAGACGAGGTTCAGCGCCTCGTGTTCCATACTCCCGTCACGATCATCGTGCTGATCGGCGGCACTGCGTACGTGCTGTGGCGCGTGGCCACGCGACGCCCGCCGGCCGCCTGACGTGCCCGACCGGACGCCGGGGCCCGTACAGGCACGAGAAGCCGCGCTGTCGCAGCTCTCCACTGAGTCCTTCGACCTGCTCATCGTGGGTGGCGGCGTGGTCGGATCCGGCGCCCTCCTCGACGCCGCGAGTCGCGGACTGCGCGTCGCCCTGATCGAGCAGACGGACATCGCGGCCGGCACGTCCAGCCGCTCATCGCGGCTCATCCATGGCGGGCTGCGATACCTCGAGCAGCTCCATTTCGGGCTCGTCGCCGAAGCGCTCGAGGAGCGGGCGCGCCTGATTCGCCTGGCACCGCACCTGGTCAAGCTGGAACCATTCCTCTTCCCGATCTACGGCTGGCCGCTGATCCACCAGGGCTTCTACGGTGCCGGGATCTTCCTGTACGACCTCCTCGGCTCGCGGCACGGCGGCGGATTCGCGCGGCACATGCGGCCTGCCGCGGCGCTCGAATTCGCCCCGCAACTTCGACCCGAGGGCCTGCAGGCCGGGATCCTCTACCACGACGGAGTCGAGGACGACGCCCGCTTCACGCTCGGAGTTCTGCGCACGGCGGTGGCGCACGGCGCCGTGGCTGCCACGCGCATCCGCGCCCAGTCTCCGCTACTCGAGAACGGCAAGGCGATCGGGGTGCGGGCGGTCGATCTGGCCACCGGCACGGAACTGGAGATTCGGGCGAAAGTCGTTATCGATGCGACCGGCGCCTGGGCGGCCCATCCTGACGAACGCTTCGCCCCGGTTCCGGGAGCCGGCAAGGTCGTGCCGAGTCGTGGCGCTCACATCGTCATTCGACGCGAACGGCTGAAAGCCGCCGGCGGCATGACCCTGCGGATCCCAGGACGCGTGGTGTTCATCATCCCGTGGCCAAATCACTGGGTCATCGGGACCACCGACCATGAGGACGAGCGGCCACCGGCGCGCCCGACGGCACTCGACGAGGACGTGGATGAGCTGCTCGAGGTCGTCAACGATCGGATGACCCTCGACCTCTCACGTGACGACATCCTGGGCACGTACGCCGGCCTCCGACCGCTGGTCGGCGATGTTGGCGGGTCGACCGTCAAGGCCTCGCGCGAACACAAGGTCACCACTGACCGATCCGGCGTTGTCCGGATCGGCGGCGGCAAGTACACGACCTACCGGATCATGGCGCGCGATGCCATCGATGCGGCCATCGGGCGGGACGCGGCGAAGGCTCGTCCCTCCAGAACCGACGAGCTGCCCATCGTCGGCGCGGCATCGCTGTCCGATCTCTCGCTACTCGCCTCGCGTATCGAACGCGAAACGGAGCTCCCCGGGGCCATTGCTCGCCGCCTCGTGGACCGTCACGGAACCGAGTCCGAGGCCGTGGTCGGGCTTGCCCGTGAGCGCGACCTCCTCCGCCTGCTCGGCACAGAAACGGAGCACCTCGAGGCAGAAATCGTCTGGGCGGTGACCCACGAGCTGGCGGGATCCCTCGATGACGTCCTGAGTCGCCGGATGCGACTGGCCCAGGAGCTTCCCGACCGCGGGGCGTCGATCGCAGCGCGCGTCGCCGAGCTCATGGGTACGGAGCTCGGCTGGGACGCCGAGCGGCAGGCCGCCGAGGTGGTCGAGTACCTCGACGGCGCGCGGGTCGAATTCGGCGTTCCGGGCCGCTGACCCCGATGGGGACCGGCGATCGCCTGATCCTCGCGCTCGACCAGGGCACCACATCGTCGCGCGCGATCGCCTTCGGGCGCGATGGCCGTCCCGCTGCAACAGCCCAGATCCCATTCGAGCAGCGGTTCCCGTCACCGGGTCATGTGACCCACGACCCGGAGGAGATCTGGTCCTCGCAGCTGGAGGCAGCGCGATCCGTCGTCGCCGAGGTTGGCGGCCCTGATCGAATTGCCGCGATCGGGATCACCAATCAGCGCGAAACGACCATCGTCTGGGACCGCGCGACGGGTACCCCTGTCGCCGACGCCATCGTCTGGCAGAGCCGGATCACGGCGCCGGCGTGCGAGGCGCTTCGTGCCCGAGGCCTCGAGGTGACGTTCCGCGAGCGGACGGGCCTCCCGCTGGATGCCTACTTCTCGGGACCGAAGATTGCCCACATTCTCGATTCAGGGCCGGGCCTCCGAGCCCGAGCGGAACGGGGCGACCTGGCGTTCGGGACGGTTGACAGCTTCCTCGCCTGGCGCCTGACCGGCGGACGCCAGCACGTGACGGACGTTTCGAATGCCAGTCGCACGCTCCTCTTCGACATCCGTCGCCTGGCCTGGGACCAGGAGCTGCTGGATCTGGTGGGCGTTCCAGCGGCCGTCCTGCCGCGTGTCGTTCCCACGTCGTCCGTCATCGCCGAGACCGATCCGGCGTGGTTTGGACGGCCGATCCCGATCGCGGCCATGGCCGGTGACCAGCAGGCAGCGACCTTCGGGCAGACCTGTTTCGATCCTGGCCAGGCGAAGACGACGTACGGGACAGGCGCCTTCCTGCTGCTCAATACCGGCGAACAGCCGATCGCGTCCCAGAATCGACTCCTGACCACGATTGCCTGGCAGCTCACGCCCGGTGGCCCTGTGACCTATGCGCTGGAGGGATCCGTGTTCGTGGCCGGGGCGGCCGTCCAGTGGCTTCGGGACGGGCTCCGAGCGATCGATTCGGCGGAGGGGATCGAGGAGCTGGCAAGCCGCGCGGTCGACGCTGGTGGCGTCGTGGTCGTGCCGGCCTTTACCGGGCTCGGAGCTCCCTACTGGGACCCGGATGCGCGAGGTGCGATCTTAGGGATCACCCGCGGCACGGGTCTCCCGGAGATCGCTCGGGCCACGCTCGATTCAATCGTCCAGCAGGTGGCTGACGTCGTCGGCGCCATGGCGGCAGACATCGGCGACATGCCCGCCACGATGCGTGTTGACGGTGGAGCGGCTCGCAACGATGCGCTGATGCAGGCGCAGGCCGATCTCCTTGATCTCCCCGTAGAGCGGCCGGTCGTCGCCGAAACGACCGCCCTCGGCGCCGCGTACCTGGCCGGGCTCGCAATCGGCTTCTGGTCCGGTCTCGACGAGCTTCGATCGAACTGGATGCTCGATCGTCGGTTCGTGCCGACGATCGATGCGGCGGAGCGCATCCAGCGGCGGCGACTCTGGTCTCGTGCGGTGGATCGTGTTCGAGGCTGGGCCAGCCCCGACTGAGCGGGTCACGTCGCGCGTGGCCGGCGCCCGTTTGGCGCCCGCCGGGCGCCCGCGGGGTGCAGCTGGCCGGAGTCCGCAGAAATGAGGGCTAGGCAGTTCGGCCGATACCGTCTATGCTCCGCGACGCTTAATGTCACGGCACGGTCCGTGACTGCATACGCGTAGACGACCACGAAACCGGACTCCTCTCACGGCTGACGCGAGAACCCGAACGGCATCGCGGCGGCTACCGAGAGGAGTTCTCGTTTGTACAACGACAAGAATCTGACCTGCGCGGACTGCGGACAGGAGTTCGTCTTCACCGCATCTGAGCAGGACTTCTACGCGCAGCGTGGCTTCACCGAGCCGCGCCGCTGCCCGTCCTGTCGAGCCAGCCGCAAGGCTGCTCGTGGGTCGAGCGGCGCGGGCTACGGCTCGGGCAGCGATTACGGCTCGTCCGGCAGCTATTCGGCTGGCGGCAGCTACAGCGCCGGCGGTGGCGGCGGTGGTTACGGCGGCGGCGGCGGGGGCGGTGGCTACGGCGACCGCGATCGCGGCACCCGTGAGATGTTCGCGGCAACCTGCTCCAACTGCGGCAACGAGGCCAAGGTCCCGTTCCGCCCGACGAGCGGCAAGCCTGTCTACTGCTCCGATTGTTTCCGGACGATGCGGGGCTAGCTCTCTCCTCTCGGCACGCGGGCCCACTGGGGGTCCGCGGGAACCAGAGTCCAGTACGCGACCCGGGCAGTCAGCCGGCCCGGGTCGTTGTGATTCCCGGAGGCTCCGCAGCGCATCTGGGCGAGCAGCACCGCAGCGGGGCGAAGGGTCAGGCGGCGCCCCTGGAGCCTCCAGAGCCGAGCAGCCCCAGGTCGAACTTGCGCTCCTTGCCATGAAGCAGCCGATCGATGTTGTCGGCGTGCGCCAGCCAGATCAGCGCTGGCCCGACGGCCGCCCAGACGAGGTAGGCGGGCGGCATGGTGCCCGCGGCCACCGCCCAGATCAGGAGCATCACCGGGAACAGCGAGGCCGAGCCCAGCAGCGACCCGAGGGATACATACCGGGTCAGGAGAACGACCACCACGAACACCGGCCCCGCGATCAGGATCACCACGGGCTGGATCACGAGCATCGTCCCCAGACCCGTCCCGACCCCCCGCCCGCCGTGCAAGCGCAGGAATACGGAATGGGAACTACCGACAACCGCGGCCGCGGCGCACAGAACCTCCGCGACTGGGTCTCCGCCCGTGACAACACGGGCCAGAAGGACGGGCAGGGCACCCTTCGCGAGGTCCCCGATCACGACGACGGTGGCCCACTTGCGGCCCAGGGCGCGCAGGGCGTTCGTGCCGCCCGTTCGGCCAGACCCGATGGTGCGGGGATCCGGCCCTCCCGTGATCCGCGCAGCGATGACACTGAACGGGATGGAACCGGCCACGTAGGCCACGACTACCAGGAGCACGCGAAGGGCAGTCGGGTCCACCGAGTTCCTCACCGGCGCAAGCCGACATCGGCCCGAATGGGCCGCGGTAGTCGGCTCGGATGCCGGCGAGTTTAGCACTCGTCCCGCCCTCCTCGGTTGCGCCATTCTCGATCGGCCGCGTACCATCCAGTGCAATGACCCAC
>JAQBHC010000065.1:0-7325 GCA_032128175.1 Chloroflexota bacterium
CGGGTTCGGACAAGCCGGCGCGCTCATCGTCGGTGAGCTCAAGGACCTGCGCGATCTCGTCGAGATCGTTGACACGATGGCTGAGCTGCCAGCGCCAGTCGTTCCATTTCTCGTCGGGAACGTCCGCCCAGAGAGCCGCGCGACGGCTAACCGCAGGCTTGCCGTCCGTCCCGAGGGCCTGGGCTGGGTCCCGCAGATTGATCCACGGCGCTTCAGCGGCAGCGACAGCGGCGGCCTTGTCGGCGATCGCGGCCTTGTCGGCAACGGCACCGGCCTTGTCGGCGGCGGCCTCGGGCTCAAGAACGCTCATGTGGTCGACTCTCCAAGCGCGGCGTGACGCATAGATTCTATGCAGTCTGCAACTGAGCGGATCATAGCGCGAGGGTCCGGCCCGGTCCAGTCATCCGACCCAGACCCACACGATCCAAGGGCGCCAATTCCGGCGTCAATCCCGGCACTGAGCCGGATCTTCAGCGTCCTCGACCCCCGTCCCTGAGCAAATCAACCTCCGTGACGCCCGCAGCGTCAAATGCCGGACTACCCCTCCTCGATGGGCCCTTGAAGTGCCATCTGGGTCGTGTACCCCGGTCTCCACCGTCGAACCGATCCTCGGAGCGAGCCTCCAGAGCGGCTTGAGGCAGTCGTCGAGCCCGGAATGCGTTCGGGACGCGCTTGACTCGAGCCCGGAACGCGCGCGGCAGGCACCGGACCCACCGCCGAAACCCTGAATTTGACGCTCCCAGCGTCACCGGCTGCCTCTTCGCGGGCCCGATCGCCCGGGTACCCTTCGCGGGGCTGATCGCCCGGGTACCCTTCGCGGGATGACCGACCAGCTCTCCGAGCCGCTCCCCGAACACGTCGCCGCGAATCGAGAGGCGTGGGACCGCTACGCAAGCGAGTACGTGGAGGCCGGCCATCGCGCGTGGTCGAGCACGGACCCGACCTGGGGGATCTGGGGCATCCCCGAAACCGAACTCATGCTCCTGCCGGCAGACCTGAGCGGGAAGGACACCATCGAGCTTGGCTGCGGCACCGGCTACGTTTCTGCCTGGTTGGCTCGCCGTGGGGCCCGACCGGTCGGGATCGACAATTCGCCGGCACAACTCGAAAGTGCGCGCCGGTTTCAGAAGGAATTCGGGATCGAATTCCCCGTTCATCTAGGAAACGCCGAGTCGACGCCGTTTCCCGACGCGAGCTTCGACTTTGCCATCAGCGAATACGGCGCCTGCCTGTGGGCCGATCCCTATGCGTGGATCCCGGAAGCTGCCCGGATCCTCCGGCCCGGCGGACAGCTGTTGTTTCTCACGAACGCCATCATTCTCCAGCTGGCCGTCGAGGAGTTCGAGGAGAACGACCCGGCGAAGGAAACGCTGCAGCGACCCATGTTCGGGATGCATCGCACCGTCTGGCCCGGCGATACGTCGGTCGAATTCCACCTGCCGCACGGCGAGTGGATCCGACTCCTGAGAGAGCACGGCTTCGAGATCGAGCGGCTCGCGGAAATCCAGGCGCCGCTTGACGCCACCAAGAGCTCGAGATACACGTTCGTGACGGCGGAATGGGCCCACAAGTGGCCGTCCGAGGAGGCCTGGCTAACTCGAAAGCGCGGTTGACGGGGCCGGCTTTCGCGATACGGCGGCTACGTCGGGCTGGTGCCGGCCTCGCTGATCGGGCTTGACCTCGATCCGCTGCACGCCTCGGCCTCGACGATGATCGCGGCTACCCGCGGCATGCGGCTACCCGCGGCATGCGGCTATTCGCGACCAGGCCGCTACTCGCCGATGACGCTCCACAGGAAGCCCATCATCACGAAGAAGCCCGAGAACATGGCGATCAGCCCGATTCCGCCGTACGGCGAGTTGGCACCTTCGTGCGGTACGAGCTGAAGGCCGACGCCGAATATGACCGCCCAGGCGACGAACAGGAACCCGAACAGATACTTCCCGTTCGGGCCGGTGATCCGGCGGGTCCATGAGGCTCCGCCGTCCGCAGACAGCGCGGACCGGGCGATGATGTAGATCATCAGGGCGGTTGCGCCCACGGAGGCGCCCAATTCGATCGGGTGAGTGAACGCGAGGGTAAAGAGCTCCACACTGGCCTCGAACGGCGGGCGGACAACGCTGAAATGCTAGCACGCGTGGGCGAGGCTACGATGCCCCCCGCGATGCTCCCTCCCCATCAGCGACCCGATCTGTTTCGCGCGCAGCTCAACCCGGCGGACGGCCCGTGACGAGCTTCGAACGGCTCGGTCGCTGGGTCGCCCGGCGGCGATGGTGGGTCGTTGGTGTCTGGAGCGTGCTGCTCGTCATGGCGGTCCCGCTTGCCCTGCAGACGAGTGGGGCCCTCCGCTCCGGGGGCTTCATCCACCCGGGCCTGGAATCCGCGCAGGCAAAGCAGATCCTGCACGATGAGATCGGCGTGCCCGAGGCAGCCGTCGCGATCGTCCTCCACTCACCGACACTCGTGGCGGGCGAGCCCGCGTTTGAGGCGGCCGCGCTGCAGGCGACGGCCGGCGTCGCAGGCGCACGGCACGTCGCCGGCGTCGTGTCCCACCTCCTGTCGACGACGCAGGTCTCCGCCGACGGTCACACTGCCTATGACCTCGTCTACCTCGACCTGCCGGCCGACGATTCACCATTGGCCCTGCCGGACATCCGAGCGGCACTCGTGCCCGTGCCCGGCCTCGAGGTGGGCCTTGCCGGCGGCGCCGCGTTCTACGGCGACGTCCAGGCGGTTTCGGAGTCCGACCTCCAGCGGAGCGAGCTGATCTCGCTGCCCCTGGCGGCGCTGGCGCTGCTGTTCGTCTTTGGATCGGTGGTCGCGGCCGCCCTCCCGCTGGCGGTCGGCGGCGCGGCGGTGGTGACGGCCCTCGCCGTGATCTTCATTGCGGCGTCGGTTACGCCGATGAGCATCTTCGTGCTGAACCTCGCCACGCTGCTCGCGCTCGGTCTGGGCGTCGATTACTCGCTCCTGATGACCAGCCGCTTCCGCGAGGAGCTCGCGCGGCGGGAGCCGGGCCTCGGTTCGGTCGAGGACGCGATCGGCGCGACGATGGCGACAGCGGGTCGGGCCGTGTTCTTCTCGGGCCTCACCGTCCTGCTCGGCCTGCTCGGCCTGGTCCTGTTCGAGTTCATGATCCTCCGGTCGGTCGGGTTGGCCGGCGCGATCGTGGTCGGTTTCGCGGTTCTCGCAGCCATGACCCTCCTGCCGGCGCTTCTGGCGATCGTCGGGCGCCGGGTGGACAACCTTCGAGTCCGGCGCATTCAGGTTTCCGATGGTCTGGATGGCCCGTGGGCCCGCCTTGCGAACCGCGTCATGGACCGGCCGATCGCCGTCCTGGTTCCGACGCTCGCGGTGTTGCTGCTGCTCGGGACGCCGTTCCTGCACGTTCGCTTCAACGCACCGGATTCCTCGATCCTGCCGGACTCGGTTCCCTCGCGAGTCGCGTTTGACCGGCTCATCGAAGGGTTCGGACCGGGGCCGTTTGCGCCGATCGTTGTCGCCGTTCGGACAGAAGGCTTGGCCACGACCCCTGACAATCTGGCCCGCGTCTTCGAGTACACGAGGGCCATCGCCTCGGACCCGCGGGTCGTCCATGTGGACAGCATCGTCAACGTGGACCCGCGGATGACCCTGCCCCAATACCAGCTGATGTACGCCAACCCGGCTGGGCCACCCGATCGCTTCGTGCAGGCGGCACTGGCTGCCTCGACGAAGGGTGACCTGACCGTGGTCACGATCACGACCCCCTACGGCCCGAATGAGCAACCGGGTCGAGACCTGGTCGGCGACCTGCGATCAGAGACAAGTGCGCTCTCCGCGCCGGCCGGCCTCGCCATCCTGGTCGGCGGTGGCGCCGCCGATGTCGAAGACGTGGTGGCCGGAGTCGCGGCGGAATTCCCGAGGACTGCGGTCTTCATTCTGGTCAGCACCTACCTGGTCCTGTTCCTCCTCCTCCGATCGGTCCTGTTGCCCCTCAAGGCCCTCGCCATGAACACGTTGTCGATCGCAGCCTCATTCGGGGCACTCGTGTGGATCTTCCAGGACGGTAATCTGTCGGCGCTGCTCGGGACGCGACCCCTCGGCTTCGTCGAGACCACGCAGCCCGTGATCCTGTTCTGTGTCCTGTTCGGCCTGTCGATGGACTACGAAGTATTCCTCCTCACGCGTATGCGCGAGGCATGGGATCGAACCCACGACAACCGGGCCGCTGTGGCATACGGGCTGGAGCGGAGCGGCCGAATCGTGACCTCGGCGGCGTTGATTGTCGTCCTCGTGGCCGGCTCGTTCGCGTTCGCGGACATCGTCCTGATCAAGGCGCTCGGCCTCGGAATCGCGATTGCGGTCGCCCTTGACGCAACCGTGGTCCGGGCACTCCTGGTTCCCGCGACGATGCGCCTGCTGGGCACCTGGAATTGGTGGATGCCGAGCGCCCTGGCCCGCTTCGTCCCGGATCTCGCCGAACACGAGCCGGGTGCCGCCCAATGAGCCGACGGGCGGTCGCGAACGAGCGACCCGCGAACCGAATCGTGGCGGGGATCGTCCTGCTCGTCTTCGCGACCGCCGCCTGTTCAGGCCCGATTCTCGCCAATCCCCCGGTCGACCGGACTGTGCCGGCGCGACCGACGGCAGCTCCATCAGTGCCGCCGGATCCACAACCTGTCAGCCTGCCTCGCGACGACGGCCCGCATCAGCGACTGACCGAGTGGTGGTACTACACCGGCCATCTCGTGGCCGAGGACGGCCGCCGATTCGGGTTCGAGGCGGTGGTGTTCCGAGCGGAACGCGGGCTCGCGCCGGTGGCGTGGGCATCCCACCTGGCGCTGACGGACGAGGCGGGTGATCGTTTCCTGTACGCCCAGCGGGCCCAGATCGGGCCGAGCGTGGACCACAGCCCGACCGACGCAGCCGGTAAGCCGACAGGGTTCAGACTCTCAATCTCCGAGTTCGATCCTGCCAACCCCTTGGGCGGCACCCCCCTGCCGTGGGTCCTGGCGGGATCGGGCGGTTCCGACATGATCCAGGCAAACCTGTCTCAAGGTGAGGCAGTCATCGCGGGCGGCGCGTTCGGGCTCGATCTGGCCCTCAATGCCACCAAGCCCGTCGCGCTGCATGGGGACAGCGGATGGATCGACTTCGGGCCTGCCGGGAGCTCCTACTACTACTCGCGGACCCGGATGAACACTGCAGGAACCCTGAATTTGGGCGACACGGCGCTCCGCGTCGTGGGCACCGCCTGGTTTGACCATCAGTGGGGTGACTTCGTGTCCGTCGGTGGTGGCGGGTGGGACTGGTTCGCGGTGAACCTCGAGGACGGCACCGATCTCACGATCTCGCTCGTTCGGGCAGCCGACGGCTCGTATCCGCTGGTCTACGGGACGCTGGTCGACAGCGCGGGTGCGACCCGACACCTCGAGGCGACCGACCTCTCAGTCGAGCCAGTTCCGGGGAAGACCTGGTCGAGCCCAACGACCGGCGCGACCTACCCGGCCGGCTGGACGATTCGAATTCCCGATGGAGATCTGGTTATCCACCTCCGGCCGACGGTCGCCGCCCAGGAGCTCGACACGCGACAGACGACCGGCGTCGTCTACTGGGAGGGTTCGCAGGTCGTGACCGCAACGCGCAACGGGCGACCGGTCGGTGGGGAGGCCTACGTGGAACTGACTGGATTCGCGCCCGCCGCTCGCTGATCGCGGGCCGCCGACAACGGGCCGCCGACACGGGCCGCCGACAACGCGCCGCCGACAACGCGCCGCCGACAACGGGCCGTTCGGCCCTTCCGGCTCGAGGGCGCCACGTCAAGCATCAGCGCATGCGCATCGAACTGACGCTCCGGGGCGACTATGCCGTGCGCGCAGCCTTGGCCATCGTCCTGTTGGACAAGGGTTCCCCCGTGAGCGCGCGCCGAATCGCCGAGCACATGGGTATCCCGGCGCGATTCCTCGCGCACGTGCTGACGGACCTGGTCCGGGCCGGGATCGTGGTCGGAACCCCCGGACGGAACGGCGGGTACCGCCTGGCGGGAACGGCCGCCGGCACGAATCTGCTCAGCGTCGTGGACGCCGCTGACGGCCACCTTGACCTGCCACGTTGCGTCCTGCGCGGCGGAGCGTGCGCGACCGGGGGTACGTGCGCTGTCCACGAGGCGTTCGACGCCGCAACGACCGCGATGCGTCGCGAGCTTGCGGCCGCCCGGTTGTCCGACCTCGCGACCAACGGCCGCCCGGTCCAGGGGTCGGTCCGTGGCCAGAATCGGCCGATCCTTCGCGTTTGACCCTGATGCCTTGAGCGCGGCGCGCTGCGGCATTCGATCCGTGGCCCAGATCGTCGGGAGAAGCGGCACCTCATCCACGGGCCGAACGGCCCATCCACGAAGCCTCGATACTGAGCGATATTCACAGCGCCGCGGTACGCGTTTCGCCAGATGATCTGGCACCCGCGGGCGAGCAGGGTCCTCTTTTGACCCCGGGAGTCAACACATGCTGCGATCGCGAACCATCGGTTTTCTGGTAGTGGCCGCGCTGGTCGCAGCCGCGTGTGCGCCGGCAGGCGGCGCGCCGACATGGACCTACACCCCAGGGGGCGCAGATGGCGCCGCGGCGTCCCCGGCGGCAAGCCAGCCCCAGACGGCCGGCGGTGAGGTCCTCGGGACCCTCGAACTGAATTCTGTGGACCTGTTGTTCGAGCCGAGTGCGCTGACCGTGCCGAAGGCCGGGACCTACGAAGTCAAGCTGACCAACAACGGCGCCATTCCGCATGACATCACCTTCGCCGACGGTGTCACCAGCGGTCTGGTGGATCCTGGCCAGGCGAAGTCGGTCAATGTCGCGGTCCCCGAAGGCGGGGTCACCTTCATCTGTTCGATCCCTGGCCACGAGGCTGCCGGCATGAAGGGCGCGATCACGGTCGAGGGCTCCACTGCAGGCGGCGACAGCCACGGGGGCCCAGCCGCAGCGACGGATGTCCAGGCGGATCCGAACGCGCCGCCGTACGTCCTGTACCCCGCGACGGCTCCGAAGGTTCTCGGCGGAACCGTCCACGACATCGACCTGATCATCCAGGAAAAGCTCATGACGGTTGCCAAAGGTTTCGTCCAGAAGGTCTGGACGTTTGGGACGACGGCAACCAACGGGACCGTCCCCGGGCCAGTCATTCGCGTGCATCTCGGGGACACGATCCGAATCCACCTGAAGAACCCCGCCACGAATGAGCTACCCCACAGCGTCGACTTCCACGCCAGTCAGGTCGCCTGGAACGATGAGATGACCTCGATCAAGCCCGGCGAGGAGAAGCTCTACGAATTCACCGCCGACTACGCCGGC
>JAQBHC010000066.1:0-8277 GCA_032128175.1 Chloroflexota bacterium
CAAGCAACTGCATGACCGACGGCATCGGCCAGCTCGCGGGGTCCACCCGGGCGCCGAGCCCGTCCGGCAGGGCACGGGGCACATTGCCGGGCAGCCCGCCGCCCGTGACGTGGGCGATCCCGCGGAGGTCGTGACCAGCGCTTCTGAGCGCCGCGCGCGCGTCGAGGATTCGCCGCGCGTAGATCCGGGTCGGCGTGAGCAGGACCTCACCGACCGTGGCGAGCGCGTGGGCCGGCTCAAGGGCCAGCGCCGCGTCTCGGCCCGCATCACCGAGCGTTCGCACGAGCTGCTCCTGGTAGGGCCGGTCGAGTGGAATCTGCCACTGGGCGAGCAGCGCGCGGACAAGCGAGAAGCCGTTGGCGTGGAGCCCTGACGACGGCAACCCGAGAATGGCGTCACCCGCTTGCGCAGCTGTCCCGTCAATGATGGCCGAACGCTCCACGACGCCGATGCAGGTGCCTGCGAGATCGAACGTGCCCGGCTCCATGAGGCCCGGATGCTCCGCCGTCTCGCCACCGATCAGGGCGCAGCCCGCCTGGCGGCACCCCTCGGCGACCCCGCCGACAAGGGCTGCGACTGCCTCCGGATCCACGCGCCCGAGCGCGACATAGTCGAGAAACGCCAGCGGCTCGGCGCCGGAACAGATGACATCGTCGGCACACATGGCCACCAGGTCGATGCCGATGGTGTCCCAGCGGCCAAGGGCGGTCGCGATGGCGGTCTTGGTCCCGACGCCGTCGGTCGACGCGACGATCAGCGGCTCGCGATAGCCGGCCGGGATGGCGATGGCACCGCCGAAACCGCCGAGGCCGCCGAGCACCTCCGGCCGCCGCGTCGAATGCACCGCCGCGCGCATGTTCTCAACGGCTCGATCTCCGGCCGACACGTCCACGCCGGCGCGCGCGTAGGCCGCCCGGTCTGCCCGGCCCTTGGTGCCGGCGTCAGCCACGAGCCGGCACCGGCTCCTCGAGGAGGAACTTCCGCTGGCCGACGTCATAGGGAACCGGCTCGGGGTAGTGCCCATCGAAGCAGGCGAAGCAGAACCGCTCATAGGGCAGGTCGAGCGCCTTGAGGACACCGCGAATGGACAGGTAGCCGAGGGAGTCGGCGCCGATGAACTCGCGAGTCTCCTCAACGGTCTTGGTCGCCGCGATCAGTTCGGTGTCGATCTGCGTGTCAATCCCGTAGAAGCACGGGTGATAGATCGGCGGGGCGCTGATCCGCACGTGCACCTCGGCGGCCCCGGCGCGGCGGAGCAGGGCGACGATCTGCTGGGTCGTGGTTCCCCGGACGATCGAGTCGTCCACGACGGTGAGACGGCGGCCCCGGACCACCTCACGCAAGGGGTTCAGCTTGAGCGTGACACCCCGGTGCCGGAGTGTCTGGCTCGGCTGGATGAAGGTCCGACCGGTATACCGATTGCGGACGAGGCCCTCGCGAAACGGGATCCCCGAGCCCTCGGCGTACCCGGCGGCCGCGGGCGCGCCCGTATCGGGGACGGGCATCACCAGATCTGCCTCCGCGGGGTGCTCGCGGGCAAGCTCGATGCCCATCAGGCGGCGGGCCTCGTACAGGCTCCGGCCCTCGAGATAGGAATCCGGACGGGCGAAGTAGATCAACTCGAAGACGCATAGCGCCGGCGTCGGCGCGGCGAACCGAATTGAACGAGGCTCGCACCCGGACTCGAGGATCACGATCTCACCGGGTTCGACGTCGCGCACGAACTCAGCCCCGACGATGTCCAGGCCGGTCGTCTCGGACGACAGGACCCACGCGTCGCGCGGCCCGTCCGGCACTGGATCGTCCCCCCACAGCCCGCCCGGCGCCGCTGTCCGCGCGGCAACGTCGCGGATTCGACCAATGCACAGCGGTCGGAAGCCATGGGGATCACGAACCCCGAGGATTCGCTCACGGTCGAGGATGACGAGCGAGTAGGCACCTCGAACACGCGGCAGCAGCGAGAGCAGCGCATCGACGGTGTCGGCGCCGGGCTCGTCGGCAAGCAAGGCGGTCAGTAGTTCGGTGTCGGTCGTGGCCGGCAGACGGCCGCGCCCGCCGGGCAGCTGCTCGAGCAGTTCGCGGGTATTGACGAGATTGCCGTTATGGCCGATCGCGACCGCTCGTCGGGGTCCGAGCCGGAGCGTCGGCTGCGCGTTCTCCCAGACGGTCGAGCCGGTCGTCGAATACCGGCAATGGGCGATGGCCAGGTCCCCATGGAAGGACGGCAGGCGGCGTTCGTCGAGCACCGTCGAGATCATTCCCAGGTCCTTGTACAGAAACAGCTCTCGACCGTCGCTGACGGCGATACCGGCCGACTCCTGGCCTCGATGCTGGAGGGCGAAGAGTCCAAGCGCGGCGACGTGCGCCGCCTCCGTGCCGGAACCATGGGGCAGGGCCGCCCCGAAGACACCGCACACGTCAGCGGCCCTCCGACGCCCCGCCGGGCGCCTCCCAATGGAGCGCGCGCGAGAGACCGTGCTCCCAGGTGCGAGTCAGATCCACGACGGCGATGTCGATCGGATCGGCGACCCGTGACCCACGCTCCTCCGCGGCGCCGGTCGCACCGGCACCCGCAAGCTCGATGACGAGGCGATCACCACCGATGACGCCCAGGCGCTCAACCGGCAGTTCATGCTGGCGGGCCAGAAGCTCGAGCTCCGGGCCATCCTGCGGACGCGCGCTGACGACAAGGCGGCTGGGGCTCTCGCCGAACAGGTCCACCGCCGGCGAATGCGCGATGCGAACCTTGATCGTCGCACCGAGGCCGCTCCACATGGAGCATTCGGCCAGGGCCACCGCCAGTCCGCCGCCGGAAACGTCCTGCGCCGAGGCGCTGAGACCTCTCGACACCGCCTCCCGGATGAAGACCTGGAGGCGGCGCTCGGTGTCCAGGTTGAGGGTGGGCGGGCCATCCTCGACGGCGAGGCCGCCGATCAGCGCGTACTCGCTGCCGTCCATGCCCGTCGACGCCTCACCGACCAGCAGGATCACGTCCCCCTGACGCGCATAGGCTGGACCGACGAGCGCGGCGATGTCCTCGATGAGACCGACGACGCCGATCTCCGGCGTCGGCAGGATGGCCCCCGACGGCGACTCGTTGTAAAGCGAGACATTCCCGCCGGTGACCGGGAGGCCCAGGGCGCGGCAGGCATCGCCGAGTCCACGCACCGCCTCGCTCAATTGCCAGAACGCCTCGGGCCGCGTGGGGTCTCCATAGTTGAGGCAGTTGGTCACGCCGAGCGGACGGGCGCCGGTGATCGCCACGTTGCGGGTAGCCTCGGCGACGCTCATAGCGGCACCGAGCCATGGGTCCAGGCGGCCGACAGCGGCATTTGCGTCGGTGCTGGCCACGAGCGCCTTGGCGGTGCCCTTCACGCGGATGACCGCCGCTCCGTGGCCCGGACCGATCACGGTGTTCACCTGGACCGTGCTGTCGTACTGCTCGAAGACCGTGCGCCGCGATGACAGGTTCGGGCTGCCGAGCAGCGCCATGAGGACCGAGCCCGGATCCATGCCCCGCTCGGGCAGGCGATCGACGAGTTCGACCGCCGCTCCCGGCGCGGGTGCCGCGCGGCGACGAGGCGGAGGCGCGGCAACCCGCGCGTGGACGATGGCCTCGGACGTGAGGGCGGCCGCAGGGACGCGCACGATCTCTTGACCGCCGTCGGTGATCCGGAGGTCCCCGTCGTCGGTGACCCGGCCGATGACGGCACAGGGCAGGCCCCACTTCCGGCACACATCGCGGACCTCGGCCTCACGCTCGGGCCGAATGATCGCGAGCATCCGTTCCTGGCTCTCCGAAATCAGGACCTCGAAGGGGGCCATGTCAGGCTCGCGCCGAGGGACGGCGTCGAGGTCGATGTCCATGCCGGTCCCCGCCCGGTCGGCCGTTTCCGAGGTCGCGCAGGTGATTCCGCCGGCGCCGAGGTCCTGGAGCCCCTCGACGAGCCCCCGTTCGATGAGCTCGAGCGACGCCTCGATGAGCAGTTTCTCGGCAAACGGATCGCCGACCTGCACGGACGGGCGTTTGGACGGGTCGTCGTGGGTGAACGTGGCCGATGCGAGGATCGATGCGCCACCGATCCCGTCCCGGCCCGTGGCACTCCCGAAGAGCACGACCAGGTTGCCGGGACCGGGCGCCGAGGCGAGCGTCAGGAAGCGCTCTTCAAGCAATCCGATGGCCATGACATTCACGAGCGGGTTCCCCGCGTACGACGGGTCGAAGACGAGCTCGCCGCCAACCGTCGGGACACCCACGCAGTTCCCGTAGCCACCAACGCCGCGCACGACCCCGTCGACGAGGTGGCGGGTCCGCGCATCGGCCGGATCACCGAAGCGGAGGGCGTCGAGGACCGCGATCGGGCGCGCGCCCATCGTGAAGATGTCGCGCAGGATGCCGCCGACGCCCGTCGCGGCGCCCTGGTACGGCTCGACGGCGCTGGGGTGGTTGTGCGATTCGATCTTGAACGCGACCGCCAGCCCATCGCCGATCGAGATCACGCCGGCGTTCTCGCCGGGGCCGGCGACCACGCCCTCGCCGGCCGTCGGCAGGGTCTGCAGGAGCGGCTTCGAGCTCTTGTACGAGCAGTGCTCGCTCCACATGACGCTGAACATCGCCAGCTCGACATCATTCGGATCCCGACCGAGGCGTGCGCGGATGGCATCGAGCTCCTCGTCCGTGACGCCCAGGGCCCGATGGAGCGGCGGCGCGTCCGGCGACAGACTCGCCCGCGAGGCCACGATCATCGTGCAGCGACCGTGATGCGCGAGCCGATACCGGCCGCCGCTGCGGCACTCTCGACAAAGGATTGGATCAGGCCGAAGCCGTCGTCGGACCCGAGCAGGCCTTCGGACGCGCGCTCCGGATGGGGCATCAGTCCGGCCACGTTTCCGGCGGAGTTCAACACGCCGGCGATGGCTCGCAGCGAGCCGTTGGGGTTAGCCGGATCGTCGACCTCCCCGGCAATTGACCCGTCGGCGCGAACGTATCGGAAGAGCACCTGCCCGTCCGCCTCGAGCTGGTCGAGCGTGGTCGAGTCCGCGAAGTAGCAGCCCTCGCCGTGCGCGATCGGCATGCGCAGCGGGCGGCGCGGACCGGCCAGGCGGGTGAAGGGCGTGTCCTCGCGTTCCACGGCAATGTGCACGTCGCGGCCCAGGAATCGGAGGCCCCGATTTCGAAGCATCGCACCGGGCACGAGGCCGGCCTCGGCAAGCACCTGGAAGCCGTTGCAGATCCCGAGGACGAGGCCGCCCTCCGCCGCGAAGGCAGCCACGGAGCGCATCACCGGGCTGAACCGGGCGATGACGCCGGCCCGCAGGTAGTCTCCGTAGGCGAACCCGCCCGGGAGGATGACCCCGGCAACACCGCCGAGATCGGCATCTTCGTGCCACAGCTCCACGGGCTCGGCGCCGGCGAGGGTCAGGGCGTGCGTGGTGTCACGATCACAGTTGGAACCCGGGAAGACGACGACGCCGATCCGCACGCTCATCCGCTGCCCCGATCCCCGGACGTGGCTGAGCTGGTCGCCTCGAGCAACTCCACGCGGAACGCTTCGATCAACGGATTGGACAGCAGCTCCGAAGCCAGCCGCTCGACGATGGTGGTGGCGGCGCTCTCGTCGTCTGCGGCAACGGTCAGCTCGACCCGGCGGCCGACCCGGACGGCGGAGACGCCTTCGATCCCGAGGTGCACGAGGCTGCCTTCGACCGCACGACCCTGCGGATCCAGGATTCCGGGTTTGGGCGTCACGTTGACCGCGAACCGAAATGTGGTGCTCATCGGGCGATGACGTCCTCCTCGAGATACCGATCGAAGCTGGCCCCGGTGATGCGCTCGAATGCGGAGATGTAGCGTGCCCGCGTGCCGCTGACGACGTCCAGTGGCAGCGCCGGCCCGGGCGCCGTCTTGTCCCACGGCTGGGTCTCGAGCCAGTCGCGCACGAACTGCTTGTCAAAACTCGCCTGTGGACCGCCCGGCGTATACGTCGCCGCCTCCCAGAAGCGCGACGAATCCGGGGTCAGGACCTCGTCCACCAGGATCAGTTCACCGTCCGCGAGCCCGAACTCGAACTTCGTGTCGGCCAGGAGCAGGCCGGCCGAGGCGCACTGGGCCGACGCCCGGAGGTACAGCGCGATCGCCGCGTCGCGTACACGTTCCGTGAGCCCGTGGGCCGCTGCCCCGGCCATGGGCCGCAGGGCCTCGACCATGGTCTCGAAGTCGATGTTCTCGTCGTGCTCTCCCAACTCGGCCTTGGTGGCCGGGGTCAGTATCGGCCCGGGCAGCCGATCGCCCTCGACCAGTCCGGCGGGAAGGCGAACACCGCAGATGGCGCCGTCCCTTTGGTACGCCTTCCAGGCCGACCCGGCGAGGTAGCCGCGGATGACGACCTCGACCGGCAGAACCGCGGCGCGCCGGCAGAGCATCATCCGGCCGCGCAGCTCCGCCGCTCGCTCCGGCGCCACGATTCCTGGCGGAATGTCCGCCGGATCCGTGCCGAGCAGGTGGTTCGGCAAGAGATCGCGGGTGGCGTCGAACCAGAAGCGCGACAGCCCGGTGAGCACTCGCCCCTTGTCCGGGATCATGGTGGGCAGGACGACATCGAACGCCGAGAGACGATCGGACGCCACGAGCAGCAGCCGATCGGTATCGACCGCGAACAGGTCGCGGACCTTGCCGGATCGGAGGTACGGATCCCGAACCATGGTCATCGGGCGTCATCCGCATGACGGAGTGCGTCGAGACGGGCGATCACCGTGTCGACGTGAGCGAGGTGCCGCGCATCGTCGAAGCAGGCGTCCAGCTCCGCCGGCTCAAGGTGCTCGGCCACGGCCGGCTCCGCGTCAAGCAGGTCGCGCAGGGGCCGGCGCTCGTCTGCCGCGGCCAAGGCCGCGCGCTGGACGACCGCGTAGGCCGCCTCGCGTGTCATCCCGCCCGCGTCCACCAGGGCAACCAGGACGCGCGAACTCGCGTGCAGGCCGAGGCCGCGCTCGATGTTCTCGAGCATCCGCTCGGGCCGCACGATCAAGCCACGCACGAGGCCGGTCATCTTCTGGAGCGCGTAATCGAGGAGGATCGTTGCGTCGGGCAGGATCACCCGCTCGGCGGACGAGTGGCTGATATCCCGCTCGTGCCACAGCGCCTGGTTCTCCATCGCCGTCTGCGCATAACCACGGAGGACGCGAGCGATGCCGGCGATTCGCTCAGACAGGATCGGGTTGCGCTTATGGGGCATCGCCGACGAGCCTGTCTGGCCCGTCCGAAACGGCTCCATGAGCTCGCCGATCTCCGTGTGCTGGAGGTTGCGGATCTCTGTCGCGAAGCGCTCCAGGCTGCCGCCCAGGATGGCGATTGCTCCGAGCAGGGCGGCGTGCCGATCGCGCTGCACGATCTGGGTCGAGACGGGGTCGGTGCGCAGGCCCAGCGCTGCCAGCACCTCCGCCTCGAGGTCCGGTCCGAGGTGGCTGTACGTGCCGACCGGCCCGGAGATCTTGCCCGTCCCGATCTCGTCGACGGCGGCCGCGAGTCGCTGTCGGCCGCGATCCGCCTCGAACGCCCAGCCAGCGAGCTTGAGGCCGAAGGTCGTGGGCTCGGCGTGGACGGAGTGGGTGCGTCCCATCATCACGGTCCGCGCTTCGGTCCGGGCACGATCGACGAGTGCCTCGATCAGGGCGTCCGCATCTGCGAGGAGAAGCCGGCCCGCGTCCCGGAGCTGCAGCGCGAGCGCCGTGTCGAGGACATCGCTGCTGGTCAGGCCGAGGTGGAGGAACCGACCATCCTCGCCGACCGACTCGGCCACCTGGCTGACGAAGGCCACGACGTCGTGATCGGTCGTTCGCTCGATCTCGGCGATCCGCGCGACGTCAACTCGGGCCCGCGCCTCGATCCCGGCGAGCGCGTCTGCAGGCACCTGGCCTCGCCCGACCTGCGCCCGCGCGACCTCGATCTCGACGCGGAGCATGTACTCGAACCGGGAACTTTCGTCCCAGGTTCTGCCCATCTCGGGCAGGGTGTATCGCTTGATCATCGGACCGCCCCGACCTGGTCCGTCACGCCCGCCAGAACCGGGACCCGGCCAATGTCGCGCCGCCGCTGGGCACCGTCGAACAGAATCCGGTCGGCAGCGGCATTGGCCAATTCGGCCGCGGCGGCCAGATCTTGTCCCCGCGCGACCACCGCCAGCACGCGTCCGCCGCTGGTGCGTACCGTCCCGTCGTCGGCGATGACCGTGCCGGCGTGGAAGACCAGTCCCCCGGCGGAGGCCGCCGCGTCGAGGCCAG
>JAQBHC010000067.1:0-24427 GCA_032128175.1 Chloroflexota bacterium
CGCGACCTCGATCTCCATGCGTGGCAGCGCAGGCAGCACCAGCCCATTTGTCGGTGCGCAGATGGCCTCGATCGCCTCGAGACGTTCGATCGGATAGTGAACGAGAACGGCCCGCGGCACGCCTGCCCGGATGGCGTGGTCCACGGCTTCCTCGGCCGTCAGGTGGCCACGCTTGACGTCGTCGAACTCGCTCGTATTGAGCGTCGCTTCAAGGATGAGCAGCTGTGCGCCTCTCGCAAGTTCCACAACGTCGTCCGAGGGCCCCATGTCCCCGGCGTAGATGACGCGCTCGCCGTCGGGGCCTGTGATCTCCATCGACCAGGCCGGGACGTAGTGACCCACCGGGTGGGGTCGGATCGTCAGATCCCCGATCTGGAATGCCTCCCCACTCGTGTACTCGTGGACGTCAAAGGCGGCCTCGAAGAACCCGGGCCGTTCGCTCATCACGATGGCGAGGTAATCGAGCTTGTCCTTGCCACCGGGCGGCAGATGGACGGGCAGCGGGTTTGGCGTCGGCTCGCCCCACAGAAAGCGGTAGCGAAGCGGTGCGATGTCGATCCAGTGGTCGGCATGCATGTGCCCGACCACGAGGCCGTCCAGGTTTGCTGCCCCGATCGACGCCTCGAGACGCGACGCAACGCCGCTGCCGATGTCGAAGAGCACGGCGGTCGTGGCCGTCTGGACGAGAATGCCCGACGCGGCCGCCTCCGCAACGGGGCGGGCAGTACCCGTCCCGAAGACGGTCAGGCGCATGAAGTTCCTCCCAAAGGCGCTCGATGACGATGCGTCCGACGGATGTTGGCACGAGTCGCACGAGCCGTGTTGCCGGAAGCGCACATATTGCCAGCCGTCAGCGAACGCGTGCTTGAAGTACGGCCGCAGCCACAAGGGCCGCCCGCGACCGCCCGAGCGCCCCGGCCAGGAACGTGACCCGGCGTTCCGCATGCTCGCCGTCCGGCGAGGTGATCGCGATGGAGACGGACAGGTCGTCGCCCCGCCGTCGGGCGCGCACCACCATGACGATGTCGGCTCCGGTTCTCTCGGCGGTCGCCCGAGCCAGCGCCGCAAGTTCGCCCTCCGCCGCGTCGGCCCGCGGCGCGTCACCTTGGGCGGCCGCGTCGGTGGCGGCCGCGTCGGCCAGGGGCCCGTCGCCGTCCAGATTCCGAGTGCCGGTGGTCAGGATTGACGCACTGATCAGGCGATCCCCGACCCCCTCGCCGAGGAGCGCGGCCACGGAGCCACGAGTGCCGATCTCCACCGTCGCGAGGCGCCAGTTGCGTGTCGCCAGGGCCGCCTCGATGGCATCGGCCCAGCTGACAGCGCCCCGGCCCCAGACGTACTCGCCAATGATGCCCATGACCTCGGACTCGGCCGCCGCGACCATGGCCTCCGCATCCTGCCCGTCCGCGGGGAAAGCCGAGATCCGGACGTCGACGGCGTCCGCTCGCGCATAGGTGGCGATCGTCGGATTGGCGCCACGATCGAGCCGCGCGCCTAGGCGCTCGGCCATCTGTGACTCGCCGAGGCCGACGGTTCGAAGCGTCACCGAGGCCGTCCGTTGTCCGAAGCCTCGAGCCCGGAGTCGCGGAAGCACCCAGCCCGCCCACATCGGCCGAAGCTCTCTCGGCGGGCCGGGCAGGGCCACGATCAGCCGTTCGTCCGGTCGATCGACCCACCAGCCGGGTGCGGTCCCGTTGTCGTTCGGGATCGAAGTGGCCGATTCGATCAGCCAGGCCTGCTTGAGGTTCGAGGTCGAGAATGCGAGGCCCCGTGCGTCGAATCGTCCCCGCAGCCGCGCCTCGAGGCCGGGATCGACCGCCGGGGTCTCGCCGATCGCCGCGGCGATCGACTCGCGAGTCAGGTCGTCCGGGGTCGGGCCCAGGCCGCCCGTCGAGACGACGAGATCCGCGCGACCAAGCGCAGCCTCGAACGCCGCCTGGACGATCGGCAGATCATCGGGCAGGGCGGTGATGCGGATGACCTCGACACCCGCCTCGGTGAGGGCGGCGGCCAGCTCGCCGGCATTCGTGTCGCGGGTCTCTCCGACGGTCAACTCCGAGCCGATCGACAGGAGCTCGGCTGTTCGAATCTCGCGCATCGACCGATGGTATGCCAGCCCGCGCCAGCAGCCGTCGGGCCTTCGGTTGGTATGATCGAACGGCGCCGTCTCTGGCGCCGCCACGTTGGAGAGCCGTTGGAACCAGCTCAGGACCAGAAGTTCGCCGGCGCTGCCCCGCCCGGCTCGGCCGACGAGCCAATGAGCCTACGCGCTCAGATCGGCGCAGTTCGTGACGCGATTCGACGGCTCCTGACGGCACACATCGAGCTCGGCAAGGCCGAGATTGGCGAGATCAGCGCCGAGATCGGGCGCGTGGCGGTCCTCGGCGGGATTGCCTTCGTCAGCCTGCTCCTGCTGGGACTGCTCCTCCCCATTGGCGGCCTGCTGTTCCTGGGTGAGTGGCTGCTTGGGTCGATCGGCTGGGGCGTCCTGCTGGGGAGCGTCCTGCTGCTTGACCTTGCGCTCATCCTCATCCTCGTCGCGCTGGGCGTGCCGGCGGCCAGAGTCGCCCGAGATCTTCTCATCGCCGTCCTGATTGCCGTGGGCGTGGCGACCGTGGTCCTGCTGCTGTCCGCCGGCGTCCGCGTCGCTATCGGGCTCGGCTTGTTCACGATGTTCGTCGCGTGGCCGACCCTCGTCGGTATCGGCGCGGCGCGCGGCGGCATCACGACGGAGGCGCTGAAGTCCCGGTTCTACCCGACCCAGACCATTGAGACCACGAAGGAGACCATCGAATGGGTGCGCGAACGGACGCCGCTCGGACGGAAGTCCTAGCGGCCCGCGAAGGGTTGGAAGGGGAGGCCGTCCGCCTGGAGGCCGCGGGCCGGGCCGCGATGGATATTCCGACCCGGCTCAAGAACAGCCCGCTGAAGGTCGGCGGGGCCGCGGCCGGTGCTGCCTTCCTCCTGCTGGGAGGACCGAAGCGCGTTCTCGGTGGCCTGCGCAGCGCAATCTTCGGAGCGTCCGCCGGCCTCCCGAAATCGATGCTGCCCGATGAGATCGAGGCAGTCCTCGGCAAGCTCGGACCGGACGGCAACAAGGTGCGGGGCACGCTGGAGCGTGAATTCGCGCGATTCCTGGACGAGCGGGCTCCGGAGCGCCGGGAGCGGGATCTCGCCGGCCTGACTGGCGGCCTCCTGGCCAATGTCCTTCGCCCCGCCTCGGTTCGGGCCGGCCGCGAATTCGCGGAGCGGCTGTTCGATCCGGACGGCCCGTCGTTCGCCGAGGGCCTGCGGAAGGCGCGAGCGCGGATGGACACCTCTGCCCCGAAGGCGGCGTCGAAGCCCTGACTCGTTCGGTGGCCGGCCCGCTCGAAGACCGTTCGGCACGTGCTCTCGGCAGGGCGCTATCCTCGCTCTGGGCGAGTGGCGAAATGGCAGACGCGCCGGCCTTAGGAGCCGGTGCCCCGTAAGGGGCGTGTCGGTTCGACCCCGACCTCGCCCACCATCGTGGCGGCCGCTGCCCGGTCTCCCCTCCGTGCGCCGGTATACTTCGCGGCGATGACCAGCACGATCGCACCAGCTCCCAAGAGCTCCGTCAAGGTTCACGTCACGCTGCCGGCGGAGCAGTTGACCTCCGCCCTTGACGAAGCCGTCCGGCACATCGCCAAGCGGACCAGGATCGCTGGATTCCGGCCCGGCAAGGCGCCCCGGGTGGTCGTCGAGCGCGCTGTGGGCGCCCCGGCCATTCTCGATGAGGCTCTCGACCACCTCGTCCAGCGCGCCTATCGGGACGCCGTGATCGAGCATGACCTGACGCCCCTGACCAATGCCGACATTGACATCGAGCAGGCAGAGGAGGGCAAGGAGGTCATCTTCACGGCGACCGTCCAGATCCGGCCCGAGGTCGTGCTGGGGGACTATCGCGCGTTCAAGTTCGGGCCAGACATCGAATCGATCGACGAGGCCAAGGTCAGCAAGGTCCTCGACGAGCTGGCTGACCAGAACGCCTCGTTGGCGCCGGTCGAGGAGCGCGGCGCCAGAGTTGGGGACTATGCGGTCATTGGCTACGTCGGTACGCGCGAGGGCGTTGCATTCGAGGGGGGCTCGGCCGAGCGAATGCCCCTGATCCTGGGCGAGGAGCGGCTCATCCCGGGCTTCGAGGCCAACGTCATGGGCCTCAGGAACGGCGAGTCCGCCGCGTTCGAGATCACGTTTCCCGACGACTACGGTGAGTCAACCCTGGCGGGCCAGGTCGCGCACTTCGCGGTCGATCTGCTCGAACTGCGCGAAAAAATCCTGCCCACCATCGACGACGAGTTCGCCAGGTCGATGGGCGCCTACGAGGATCTCGGGGCGCTGCGGATCGAGATCGAGGCGCGTCTCGGGCGAAACGCGCTCGACCGCGCCCGCCACGACTTCTCGGAAAAGATCATCGACTACGCCGTGGCGAACGCCACCGTCGAGCTGCCCGACATCCTGGTCCACCAGGAAGTAGAGGTGATGCACGACGAGTTTCGCGCGACGATCGCCCGCCAGGGGATCACGGAGGAGGCCTACCTCAAGGTCGTGGGGAAGACGGAGGCAGACCTGCACGCCGACTTCCATCCCAACGCCGAGAAGCGCGTTCGCGTCCTGCTCGTCCTGTCGAAGGTTGCTGAGGCAGAGGGCGTCGTCATCTCGGACGCCGACGTCGAAGCCGAAGTCCGGCGAGCACGCGAGCGCTACGCCGCCGACAAGAAGACCGTGGCCTACTTCGAATCGGCCCGGGGTCGCAGTTTCATCCGAAGTTCGTTGCGCCGCAGCCGGGTGGTCGAGCAGCTGGTCAATACCTGGCTGCTGGCCCATCCGGAGCACCCGGCGTTGCCTCATCTCGAGGACGATCTGCCGTCGGGCATCGACTCGAGCATCGCGGAATCCAATGCGGCCATCGATGCCACCGATCCGGGCTCGGTTCTCGAGTCGGACACGGTGCCGGCAGCGGCCGGCTGAACTAGCCCCGAATAGTGCGTCAGGAGCCAACCATGCTCGTGCCGATGGTGATCGAATCCTCCAGCCGGGGGGAGCGCGCCTACGACATCTACTCGCGCCTGCTCAAGGAGCGGATCATCTTCATCGGTGACGTGATCGAGGATCACCTGGCGAATCTCGTCATTGCCCAGCTCCTGTTCCTCGAGTCCGAGGACCCCGAGAAGGACATCAGCCTGTACGTCAATTCCCCCGGCGGCGTCGTCACGGCGGGATTGGCGATCTACGACACCATGCAGTACCTGCGAGCGCCGGTCAGCACGATCTGTCTGGGTCAGGCGGCGTCGATGGCCGCTGTGCTGCTGGCCGCCGGTGCCAAGGGCAAGCGCTACGCCCTGCCGCACAGCCGGATCATGATCCATCAGGGTTCGGGCGGGTTCCGCGGCAACGCCCCGGACGCGGTCATCCAGATGCGTGAGTGGGAGCACCTGGTGCAGCTGAACAACGCCATTCTCGCTCGCCACACGGGTCAGCCAATCGAGCGGATCGTGGCCGACACGGATCGTGACCGGTTCATGTCGCCCGACGAGGCAAAGGACTATGGCATCATCGACGCCGTTTATAGTGCCCAGGGGGCATCGCTGATCTCGCAGGCACACGATGCCGGTCTTGCCGCTGGCGAAGGTGCCAAAGCCGCCGGCGGTGCCGGCCCCGCACCGAAGAAGTCAAAGGGCTGAGCCCGGCACCGGGTCGGGGGAAGCCAGCACGGTCAAACGAGGCACTCGCGTGAGCACAACCAGCAGCAGCTCCAAAGGCCCCAAAGTCCCGTATCGCTGCTCGTTCTGCGGCAAGAGTCAGGAGCAGGTCCGCAAGCTCATTGCCGGGCAGGGCGTCTACATCTGCGATGAGTGCATCAACCTGTGCCAGGAGATCATCGAGGAGGAGCTCCTCGAGCAGCCCAAGGCGAAGTCGGCGTCCACGAAGCTGCCGAACCCGCGTCAGATCACGTTCTCGCTCGACCAGTACGTGATCAGCCAGGAGAAGGCCAAGAAGGTTCTCTCCGTGGCCGTGTACAACCACTACAAGCGGGTCAACGCCGGCCACATGATCGATGAGGTCGAGCTGCAGAAGTCGAACGTCCTGCTCGTGGGTCCCACGGGATCCGGCAAGACGCTGCTTGCGCAGACCCTGGCGCGGGTCCTGGACGTGCCGTTCTGCATCGCCGACGCGACGTCACTGACCGAAGCGGGCTACGTGGGCGAGGATGTCGAGAACATCCTGCTCCGCCTGATTCAGGCGGCCGACTTTGACGTTGCTCGTGCCCAGCGCGGGATCATCTACATCGACGAGATCGACAAGATCGCGCGCAAGGCCGACAACCCGTCGATCACCCGTGATGTGTCCGGCGAGGGCGTGCAGCAGGCACTCCTCAAGATCCTCGAAGGGACCGTGGCCAACGTCCCGCCACAGGGCGGCCGCAAGCATCCCCATCAGGACTTCATCCAGATCGACACGACCAACGTCCTGTTCATCTGTGGCGGCGCCTTTGACGGCCTCGAGAAGATCGTCGAGGAGCGGGTCGGGAAGCGCGCCATCGGGTTCGGGTCGGAGGCGGCGCCCTCCGCCATCGAGCGCGGCCGGCTCCTCGAGAAGCTGATGCCCGAGGACCTCCTGAAGTTCGGGCTCATCCCCGAGTTCATCGGGCGGTTGCCGGTCATCGTCACGCTCTCGGCGCTGACCGTGGACGACCTCGTCCGAGTCCTCGTGGAACCGAAGAACGCAGTCGCCCGGCAGTTCCAGCGCTTCCTCGCCCTGGACAAGGTCGAGCTCGTCTTCACACCCGGCGCGCTCCGCGCTGCCGCTGAAGTGGCGCTCGATCGCAAGACCGGCGCGCGCGCGCTGCGTTCGATCGTCGAGGAGGCGCTGCTCGAGGTGATGTTCGACATCCCGGAGCGTTCTGATGTCCGCAAATGCATCATCACCGAGGAAACTATCCGCGACCGCCGTCTGCCCCTCCTGCTCACCAAGACGGACGTCGACAAGGGCGTCGACGAGACCAACTACGAGGCGTGGCTGGCCGAACAGGGCGTGAGCGCCTGACCGGAGCCGGCCAGCGGCCGAGGGTCCCGGGTTGCCGCAGGGCAACGGCCCTGCGGCGTCAATCCGATTCGAGGACCACGCCTGGCGGAAGTGCGTCGCGCAGTGCGCCAGCGACCGATTCGAGGTCGGTGCCCGCCCGCCCGCGCAGGGTTAGGGTCAATGACACATCAGGCGGCGCGAGGGCCGGAGCTGGAGCCGAGATTCCCGGGTCGGGCTTGAGGCGCAAGTCGGACAGGAGCAGGCGCCCGTGATACAGGGCGATGACGGAGGCCACGATGACCACGGCGATCGGGATCGACAGCTCTGAGCCGAGGGCGACCCCGCCCCCACCGAGGATCGTGTCGACGACCCGATAGAGCGAGAACGCCGCGCTCGGCACGGCGGCAATCAGGGCGGCCCCGACCGCAAGGTAGAGGTAGGCACGCCCGGCTGTCGCTCGTCGCTCTGCGATCGGGGCGACCGCTCGGAGCTGCGTGACCCGCGCCCAGGCCGGGATCCACAGGACAGCACCCACGACGACCTGCGCGACGAACCAGGCGAGCTCGTACCGGAGGAATTCGCTGGAATCCGGCACGCTGAGGGCGACCTCGAACAGCCGGCCGAGCAGCTGCGCGATTCCAACGGCGAGGAAGATGATCCCGACGGCCGCGGTGACGTGGAGAGCAAGGCGCTTGGCTGCCGCGAGCGCATCCGGCGAACGCCAGGCGGCCTCGCGGTGCCAGGCCGTCCAGTGGATCCAGCCGGCGACCAGGAATGGGACGGAGACCAACGCCGGCCCGACGACCAGCTCGAGGAAGGCTGACATGCCGGTCCCGTCGCTGACCCCGAGCACCCAACGGCCGAGCTCTGCCAGTGACGAAGCGACTGCGACACCGACATACGACAACGCCACGAGGATGACCGCGCCGAAATAGGTTGCGCGCAGGGCGCTGGCCCGATCGTCCTCCCCGAGGATCTCGGCGTCGCGGATCGCACGTCGTGCATCGTCGCCCTGAATCCAGAGGAGGCCAGCTCCCACGATGACCCTGGAGATGGCAGAGGCGAGCGGCTCGAACCACCAGTCAGATCCGGCTCCGAAGTCCGACCGTCCGATGAGCACGGACATGGTCGTCTCGATGATCTGGCTCGCCCCAAAGACGAGGAGCACGAGTCCGACGAATACCCATCCGTAGCGATGCAACCGGGTGATCCACGCGGCCTCGTGGCTCAATCGATCGTGCCGGAGATCCGTGTTCCGTCGCCGCTGGTGGTACCACCAGACCGGCACGGCGACGACCAGCAGCGCGACGTGGTCCGAAGGTCGCACCACGCTCGTGGTGGCACCAAGGAGGGTGCCGAAGAGATAGCCGAGCAGGTCGAGGGCCGCGAACATACCGAACGCCAGAACGACCGTCGTCACGAGACCCAGATGCAGCGCGCGGATGGCCGAATGTCGGTCGTTGCGGGCGCCCTCGTCGGTCCCACGCCAGCCACGGGCGACCAGCCACCAGTGCACGGCGAAGACCGGCGACCCGACGGCGACCAGCGCGATGGCCAAGCTTACCTGCTCCCGTCCGGTGCTCCCCCGACCGCCGATGATGCTCGCTCCGAGCGCGTCAGCAACTTCCCCGAGCACGACCGCGACCAGGTTGTAGAGCCCGATTGACAGCACAAACAGGCTGACCGCCGACACAACGTACAGGTACAGCCGCTTGGCGATATCCATCGTCGTCGAGCCCTGCCCCTAGTACCTGTACCCGCCGGACTCGATGCCGACGAGCGGCTCATCGATCAACCAGGCGCCACCCTCCCGGACGAGCGGGACCGAGCGCTCGGACGAATTGCGTTGACCACCCAGACCGCCCTCGTAGAACTCGTCGACGCGGACGCGGAGTACAGCGCGGTCATCGGTGATGTCTGCGCTCAGCAGGACGAGGCGTCGGCTCTGGTCGCGCTGCCACGCCCAGTCGGCGTCCATGGTCCGGTACTCTGCGAGCGTCATTTTGGCGGTGACGTTCGACGAGAGATGGCCATAGGCGGCCTCGACGTCCCTGGTCTCCCAGGCAGCGTAGAAGTCCTGGAATGCAGCTTCGGGCGAGCCGTCCGCATATTCGCTCGGACGGTTCGGGAGCGCGACCGCGACGATCAGGGCGATCACGACCAGCGCGCCGATCGCAAGGCCGATCAGGAGCACGGACCGGGGGAACGATGCGTTTCCGGACGGGGGTACGCTCACGGCGCCTGATGGTTCGCTCATAGCCGCTCCTCAGATCGGCGCCTACCTGATGGCGATGCCAGCGGGCCCTTCGCCGTCGCTGAGTCTACTCCTCACGCAAGGCCTCCCCGCGCATCGAATTCGTCAACCTCGGCCGATCGTTGCGGGAGCTCGTTGCAGCGGCTCGCCAACGCCAAGTTGGGGTCGAAGCTCGGAAATCGCGTGCTACACTCCCGCCCTCACGGCGAGGACCGAGAGGAGTAGGGCCGGGTCGGCCTCGGAGCGAGCGCGAGACGGTGCGAGCCGCGCAGGCACGACGGACTCGAACGTTGCTCGTGAGCTGTGCGGCTGGCGTCCGATAGCGCGCCACGAGGGGGCCCCGGTGTCACACGGGACCCGGAGACGCGATGAGCGCCCCGGCGGGACCTCGAACCAGCAGGTGGTACCACGACCCGTTCGTCCGCTGGACGAGCGGGTCTGTTGTTTTCGGGGCAAGGGAGTGATCAGGTCGATGGCACAAGCGGAACTGGCAAAGGCGTATCGGCCGGCCGATGTTGAAGGCGCCATCTACGAGAAATGGCTGGCCGCCGACGTGTTTGCCCCAGATGGCGCTGGTTCGCGCGCCGATCCATCCAGGGCGCCGTTCGTGATCATTCAACCGCCACCCAACGTAACCGGGTCGCTGCACCTCGGCCACGCCCAACGGACCGCGGTTGAGGACCTGATGATCCGCCATGCCCGAATGCAGGGCCGGCCGGCGCTGTTCCTGCCTGGGCTGGACCACGCGAGCATCGCCGCTCAGGTTGTTCTCGACGGTATCCTCGCGAAGGAGGGTGAGTCACGGGCAACGCTCGGTCGGGAGCGCTATCTCGAGCGGATGAACGAGTTCGTCGAGCGAACGCGAGGGCTGATCCTCGTCCAGCAGCGTCGGGTTGGCGCCTCGGCCGACTGGAGCCGGCTACGGTTCACGATGGACGAGGGCAGTGCCAAGGCCGTACGGCATGCGTTTGTCAGGCTCTACCGCGACGGCCTGGCCTATCGGTCGGAGGCGCTCATCAACTGGTGCCCCGGTTGCCAGACCAGTCTGTCCGACCTCGAGGTCGTGGCCACCCCGACGACGGGCAGCCTGTGGACCATCCGCTACCACTTCGTTGATGAAGGCAGTGGCCGGGCTGATCCGGACCACTGGATCGCCGTGTCGACCACCCGGCCAGAGACGATCCTCGGTGACACCGGTGTGGCGGTCCACCCAGCCGACGAGCGGTACGCGGCGTTCGTGGGCCGCCGGGTCAGGATCCCGTTCGTTGATCGGGACGTGCCGATCGTCGCGGATGAATCGGTGGATCGCGCGTTCGGCACCGGCGCTGTGAAAGTCACGCCCGCCCACGACGCGACGGACCTCGAGACAGGGAAGCGCCACGGCCTCGCCAGCATTGACGTTATGACCGATAACGGCGCGATCAACGACGTGGGCGGCAGCTACGCGGGCCTGGACCGGTTCGCAGCGCGCTCCAGGATCCTCCAGGATCTGGCCGCCCGCGGTGACCTCGAGAGCGAGCGGGCGCACGAGCTCGTGCTCGGTCGCTGCCAGCGCTCGGACGATGTCGTTGAGCCGAGGCTCAAGACGCAGTGGTTCGTTCGGACGGCGCCGCTGGCGGAGCGCGCCCTCGAAGCAACTCGATCTGGGCGCACTCGGATCCTGCCGGCGCGGTTCGAGAAGATCTGGGAGCACTGGCTGACCGGCATTCGGGACTGGAACGTGAGCCGCCAACTCTGGTGGGGGCACCGCATTCCAGCCTGGTACTGCCCGGACGGACACGTCACCGTGTCCGAGCTCGAGGCGGGCCCCGAAGCCTGTGAGACGTGTGGTCGAGGCGCACCGACCCTGCGCCAGGACGCCGATATCTTCGACACCTGGTTCAGCTCAGGCCTCTGGCCGTTCTCCACCCTCGGCTGGCCCGATCAGACCGATGACCTTGAGCGGTACTACCCGGGCTCCGTCATGGAGACGGGCTACGACATCATCTTCTTCTGGGTCGCCCGGATGATGATGCTCGGACTGACCCTGCTCGACGATGCCCCCTTCGAGACGGTCTACCTGTCGGGGCTGATCCGCGACCCATACGGCAAGAAGATGTCCAAGACCACGGGCAACGTGGTCGATCCGCTCGAGATCATGGACCTGACCGGAGCCGACTCGCTCCGTTTCGCCCTGATCCACGGCGCGGCGCCGGGGCAGGACCAGCGATTCGGCCAGGCCAAGATCGACAACGCTCGCAACTTTGCCAACAAGCTGTGGAATGCCACGCGCTATGTCCTTGGCGCACGGCCCGAGTCGATCCCCGCCGGGTCGCCTCGTCAGCGCCCGGACCCCGCCCGTGTGGGCCACATCGAGCGGTGGATCCTGTCCCGCTCGACGGCCACCGTCCGCGCAGTGGACGCGGCCATGGCGGAGTTCCAGTTCGCCGAGGTGACCCGAGCCCTCAACGATGCCATCTGGACCCAGTTCTGCGACTGGGGCATCGAGCTCGCGAAGACGCGCCTCGGGGACCAGACGCTTGACCCCGCAGTTCGCGATGCGACCTGGTGGACCCTGGTCGAGTCGCTGGACACGTACCTCCGGCTGCTGCATCCGGTGATGCCGTTCCTGACCGAGGCCCTGTGGGGATCACTCCCGCGCGCCGCGGACGACCCGGACCTGTTGATCGTGGCGAACTGGCCGGTCGTCGCTCCGGATGCACAGGCAGACGACGGGGCCGTCGACGCGTTGATCGAACTCGTTCATGGCCTGCGCAACGCCAGAGCGGAGGCGGGCATGGACCCGGCGTCGTGGCTGCCCCTCGGAATCGCCGGGCCCGAACCACGCATGAGCGCGTTCGAGCAGCTGCGCCCCGCCCTCGAGCGCCTTGGCCGAGCGCGCCCATTGGTGATCCACGCGGACCACGCTTCCCTGGGAGCGAGTGCGGGACCGGGCGCCCTCACGATCATCGCGGGCGATGTCGAAGCGCGTGTCTCGGTCGCGCCAGACGCCAGTCTGCCCGGGCGTGAGCGGGCGCGTCTCGAGAAGGAACTGGCCGAGGCAGAGGGGTTCCTCATCGCGGCGCGCGCCAGGCTGTCCAACGCCACGTTCATCGAGCGCGCGCCGGCGGCTGTCGTTGAGGGGGCACGGCAGCGCGAGGCCGAACTCGCCGAAATCGTCGATCGCCTCCGGGGACGACTCGCCTTGTAGGTTCGGAGTCATCGAACGGCGCTGCTACGATAGGCCGCAGAATCTGAAGGTTGTTCCGGGGAGATCGCTCGTGCCGCTTGAATTCCTGCGCCGAAAGGACAAGGCGCCTGTTTCCGCCACCTCGCCGCTGAAGGCCGCTCCGTCGTCCCACGCCCTCCCTGAGGAGGTGGTCGCCCAGGAGCATCAGCTTCGCCTGAACTACGCCGGCAAGACCAGCGAGGGAGTGCGGATCAAGTCCGGGCCTGCCGCACGCGCCGATCTGGCGTCCATGCTCGGCGGCATATCGAGGAGCGAGGTCGAGGTCATCGAGCCGTTGGCGATCGAATTCAGCCAGGCGTCGCCGGTGATTGTGCGTCCGTCCGAGGCGATGCAATGGCTCAACGCCCATCACGCCCTGTCGCCGATCGCACGACATGCCCTGGTGGTCCTCGAGTCGCTCGATGCGGTTGACCTTGCCTTCGATACCTTCGTGTGCGGGCTGCTCGAGGGTGAGCTCGATACCTCCGGCTACCCGGCCTACAACGCCGTCGTCGGTGGAGTTGCGGCGCACTGGGACGAGGGAACAGGCGACATGATCGTCCGCGGTGTCGTCGGATGGGGCGGCCACGGCGTGCGCGGTGATACCGATCGGATCGGGTCGCGGATCCTGACCTCGATCCTCTCGAATATTCTGGCGAGCCAGTACTCGATGGGTCTCACCGCCGTGGCCCGACCGGCGGCCGCGACGGGACAGGGCGGCGTCGTCTGTCCGCACTGCGGGTTCCAGTCGGCGCACGAGCGTGCCTTCTACTGCCCCAAGTGCGGCATGCGCCTGCTGCGCGGCTGATCACCCGACCAGGTCAGGAAGTCCGCGACATGCCGATCTACGACTACTCCTGCACTGTGTGTCGGCACCTGGTCGAGGTGGTTCACCGGATTGACGATCCGGGTCCGAGGTTCTGCCCCAGTTGCGGGGCCGAAGGCTCCATGCGCAAGGGCTTCACGACGCCGGCCGTTCACTTCAAGGGATCCGGCTGGGCGAAGAAGGATCGCTCGACGACCTCCTCGGCGAGCAAGTCATCAAAGCCTGCTGATGCGTCAAGTGGGGCGGAGAAGTCGGCAACGTCATCCGAGACGTCGGCACGATCGTCCGAGACATCGGCACCGTCATCCGAGACGGCGCAAGCTTCGCCCGCCACCCCCGCGGCCTCTCACGGACCGGATCGAGAAGGGTAGACATGCCAGCTGCCACAGACTGGATCAGCCTCGCGGAAGCCGTCGAGGTCCTGGCTGCCTCGAACGTCCACTTCAGGGCGTCGACGATCGGACAATGGGCTCGCAGCGGGAAGCTCCAGAGCATCAAGCTGGGTGGGCGTCGCTTCGTCCGCCGTGGCCAGCTCCGAGCCCTGGTCGCCCCGCCTCGCCGCGTCCGCGTTGAGGATCTGCAGGCTCGGCTGTTCGAAGAACTCCGGGACTGACCGTGGCGCCGAGTGATTGGCGAGGACTGATCGGCGCACTCATCGGGCACTCGGCCGCCCGGACACTCCGCGCGGTGTTCGGTCGGTACGGCGCAGCGGGAGGCGCCTTGCTGGCCGGCGGTCTTGCGTACAGTGCGTTGTTCGCGATCGTGCCGCTGGTACTCGTGGCGGCGGGCCTGACCGGCCTCCTGCTGGACGATCCGGCCCTCCGATCGCAGGTCGTTGCGACCATTGCTGACGTCCTCCCACCGCTGCGGGGCATTCTCACGGCCGTCCTCGCCGAAGTCGCGTCGTCGGCGACGACGATTTCCCTGATCGGCGCCGCGACCCTGCTCTGGGGCGGCAGCCGCTTCATCCTCGCCTTCGAGGACGCCATGTCGCGGATGGCAGGTGGCCCTCGTACCCGGAACGTCGTGCGTCGCAACATGATCGGTCTCGTGACTGCCGTCACGCTCGTCGCGAGCGTGATCCTGGGGGCCGTGTTTGCGGGCGTTGCCGCGTTCCTGGATGCGGCCGTGACAGCCACTGATTTCGCTGCGTTGTCGCTGCTCACGCAAGTAGCCCTGGCCGGCATGCCGATCGCGCTGGCGATCGGCTCAATGGTCCTGGTCTTTCGATTCGTGCCGGAAGCGCGCCCCTCGTGGGGCGCGGCGGCGCTCCCTGCGGTCGTGGTCGGGATCGTCCTCACCTTGACCGTGCGCCTCTTCGTGTTCATCGCCCCGCGCTTGATCGGCGCTGCGGCCACGATCGGCACCCTCGCGACGGTCTTCGCGGCGCTGGCGTGGCTTGGCCTGACGTTTCAGGCGATCCTGCTCGGAACGGCCTGGGTCAGTGAACGCCACCAAGCCGAGGCGAGACGGCGGGGCGCAGCCAGCTGATCAGGTCCGTCGCGCGGCGATAGATGATCGCCGAGCCGTCGTCAGGTCTGGGAGGTCCCGCAGCGTCGACAGAAGCGCGCATTGGCCGACAACGACAACCCACAGTTGATGCAGGCCTGAACCGGCGGCGGCTGCGCCGGCGCAAGAGGCCGCAGGACCTCGCGGCTGGAAGCGGCCCAGAGTGATTCGGTCGACGACCGGGACATGATGGCTGCCAGGGCATCGCCTGCAGGTTCGGGGGTGGGCGCGGCCGGACGAGCAGCGATTCCGGTTGGCCAGCGCGGGCCCGTCGGCCACTGTGGCGGTGCTGCCGGTTGGGCCGGCGCCGGCCAGACGGGCTGCGGAACCGAGTCCACGGCCACCGTTTCGATGACCGGAGGCGGTTGCGTCGGCGCAGGGACCGCAGGCGCAGCGCTCACCGGCTCAGTCTCGGCCTCGACCGTTGAGCCGGAGGGTTCCTCCGTCGGGATTGCAGCGGCGACCGGTAGCTCGTCGGGCGGAGCCTCGCCGGCGTGCAGGGCCTCGAACGCAGCGACGGCGTCGTCAAGACTCTGGCCCGGAGCCACTCCCTCAATGTCCACGCGGTCGTCGAGCGCCGCGCCGTCGAGCACCGCGACACTGTCGTCGATCGGCAGAGTCGGGGGTGGAGCGTTGTCTTCGGGGGCCGCCACGCGTTCCGCCATGGCCGGCAGGTGGACGTGGTCATGGGTGCCCACGACTCGGCGGAGGCGCTCGAGATCAACGCCGACGTCGCTGCCGGGCTCGATCTCGGTCGGTGCCAGAGGGGCGCACGACTGGCACTTCGCTTCGCTTTCGTTCCAGCAGTTCCCGCACGTGTACTGCCGACAGGACATGCAAAACGTGAACGTCCCGTGGAAGGCATCCAGCTGCTGATTTGTGGCATCGCGCTCGAGATCGGCGCGGGCGGCGGCGATCGCCTCGTCGATCGACGAGTCGGACGTCACGAAGTGCTTGATCCCGCGGCCCAGCACCTTCATCCCACGGAACCCGCGTTTGCTCGAGGCAGAGGATTCGAAGGTGTAGCGAGTGCCGCACCGTTCGCAGAAGGATTCCGTCAAGGTTTCAGTCATTGGCCCCGGTTCCCGAAACGCTGCGCTCCGCTCCGTCCACTTCGACTCGCGACGGGGAGGGAGTATATCCCAGGGTCCAGCTGGATCTCGCCGGCCAGTCGTACCTATGCCCGGCTCTGGTAGGCTCCCTCGGATGCCACCGATCCGACCGATGTCGGCCGTCGAGCGCTTCTTCGAGCGTCTCCTCGAGCGGCCGAGCGCCCGTCTTTTCGGTACTCGGGTGCAGCCCGTGCAACTGCAGCGTCGTATCGAGCGAGCCATGGAGCAAGGCCGTCGGGTGCGCCGCGGAATAACAAGCGTGCCCGACCGGTTCACGATTCGACTGTCGGACGCGGATCTCGGCGCGCTGGATCGGAGCGGTGAACTTCCAGTCGCCTTGGCCTCGGATGCGCTCGAATGGGCTCGCCGGCGCGGGTACGTCCTGGCGAGCCGCCCGACGGTCAGCATCGGGCGAGCTGGCGCGCTCCGCCGAGGGGACATCGAGGTCGACGCGCGCTATTCGGATATCGCCGACGTCGCGGCCGTGCCCGGCGCAGTGGACCCTGCGCGCACGCGGGTGTTCCAGGTGCCTGCGGTCCGAGCTCCACGTGCCACGATCATCATCCGCGAACCCGGCCAGCGGGAGCACACGATCGTTACCGTCGGATCGCCGCTTACCATCGGGCGAACGCCCGACAACACGCTCGTCCTGGCGGACGATCGCGTATCGCGTCGTCATGCACGACTCCAGGCGCGGGGTGGGGTGCTCGTCCTGACCGACCTTCATTCGACCAACGGGACTCGGGTAAACGGGGGGCCGGTCAGCGAAGTTGCGGTGGGCGAAGGAGATGTCATCGAGCTCGGTGATAGCGTTCTGCTGATCGCTGCCATGGACGATGGACACGACGAGGCTGGGGAGGGCGCGCTGCCGAGAGGCCGCTGACATGGACGGCACGGTCATCGCGATCTGGATCCTGCGGCTGCTGTTCCTCGCCGGGCTGTACCTGTTCCTGTGGGCCGTGGTGCGCGTCCTGCTGAGAGACCTGCGCGCAGCCGCGCGCGAGCCGGGTTCTGAACTCGGGCGCCTCGTTGTCCTCGCGTCACCGAGCGGCGAGCCAGCCGTTGGCGCGGGGTTCTCGCTCGACGCGGTCACCACGCTCGGTCGCGGTGTCAATGCCACGATCGTGCTCGACGACGAGTTCGTGTCCTCCGAGCACGCGGCGCTGACGTACCGCGGTCGGATCTGGTTTCTGGAGGACCTCGGCTCGACCAATGGCTCATTTGTCAATGGGAGCCCGGTCGAAGGATCGGCGCCGCTGGTCTTTGGAGATGAGCTGCAGTTCGGCAACGTGCGGCTTCGCCTCGAGCGGGCGCGCCGGTGAGCGCAGTCCCTGGTGCGCGGCCAGCGTTCGGCGTTCGACCGAGGCGACGTGACCGTGAGTTCGGGCTGCTGGCGATCGTGGGCGCCGTCCTTCTCCTCGGAAGTGCCTCACTAGCCGCCACGACCGCGGTCATGGCGGACGGCGATGTCGTCGACGGGCTGCCCTGGCTCGCCGACGGGGCGGGCCTCGCCTGGCTCCTGGGCGCACTGTTCATTGCCCACGCGGCGCTGATTCTGTCGGGACGTCGGACGGATCAGGTGCTCCTGCCGACGGTCGGCATGCTCGGTGGCATCGGTCTCCTGTTGATGGAGCGACTGCCGACCGAGCTCGCCGGCGCGCTCGGCCTCGGCCGTACCCAGCTGCTCTGGCTGGTGATCTCGATCGGCCTGATCGCGACCATCGGGGCGGTGGTCCGGAGTGACGCCTGGCTGCGGCTCTACAAATACAGCTGGGCTGCCCTTGGCATCGGCCTGCTGCTTCTCACCTTTCTCTTCGGCCATGACGTCAACGGCGCCCGCCTGACCCTGTCCATCGGACCGCTGAGCGGCCAGCCATCCGAGCTCCTGAAGATCATCCTGGTCGTCTTCCTGGCGGGATACCTCTCCGAGAACCGCCCGCTGCTGATCGAAGAGTCAACGCGCGTCGGCCCGCTCCTGCTCCCGCCGATTCCGTACCTGGCACCGATGACCGCCATGTGGGCGATCGCGCTCGCGATCGTCGTGGTCCAGAAGGATCTCGGGGCGGCGCTGCTGTTCTTTGTTGTCTTTCTGCTCCTGCTCTACATCTCGACGGCAAGGGCCTCGTTCGTCGTGCTCGGCCTGATCGCCCTGCTGGTCGGCGGGGCCGTGCTCTACGCATCCGTACCGCATGTCCAGGTTCGCGTGGATATCTGGCTGGATCCCTTCGTCACGGCCAGTGGCTCCGGGTATCAGATCGTTCAGGCGCTGCATGCCTTCGCCCGGGGTGGCCTGCTCGGCACCGGGCTCGGGGCCGGGCTGCCGATGGTCGGGGGCAACCTCCCGATCCCGGCCCTCCACACGGATTTCCCGCTCGCGGCTCTCGGCGAGGAGCTTGGACTGATCGGGATCATGGCCATCCTGGGCCTCTACCTCGTGGTCGTCGAGCGGGGCCTCCGGATCGCCGCATCCGCGGCGGACGACTTTCGGGCGATCCTCGCGTCCGGCCTGAGCCTGATCATCGGCGTTCAGGCGTTCATCATCGCGGCCGGAAACCTGAAGCTCATCCCCCTCACCGGGATCACGCTTCCGTTCATCAGCTACGGTGGGTCCTCGATCATCACGAACGGAATTGTCGTCGGCCTGCTGATCGCCCTGTCCGACCGGGGGGCCGAGTTGCCGAAGGCGCCGCCGGAGGCGCGTGGATTGCGGCTTCGAGATCGGCGGGCGAAATGACGCCGGACCCCGAGGGACAGGGAGGCGCGGGGTCGAGTGGCGGACGTGGCGGCCGGGTCCGGCACCCGGGCATCGGGGCGACGCTGGGGCGTGTCGGCATGGCCCTGTCACTCGCGTTCGGAGGGCTGGCCGCTGGAGCCGGCTACTGGCAGGTCGTTCGGTCGGAGGAACTTGCGTCGGCGCCGGACGATGCTGCGGTCATTGCGGCGACCCGCCATGTCGTCCGAGGCGAGATCACGGATCAGGAGGGCGAACTCCTCGCCTGGTCGGTCTTCGATGCCAACGGCGAGCCGTATCGGAAGTACCTCTCGAGGTCCCTGTCCGGCGTCATCGGGTACGCCTCGCGCGCATTCGGCAGCGCGGGCCTTGAGCGCGCCTACCAGGCGCAGTTGACGGGAGTTGCTGGCGCGGACCCGGTTCAGGACCTGGTCAAGAAGTTTCGCGTCGACCAGTCTGATCCCCAGGCCATCCGGACGACCCTCGTCGCCGAACTGCAGGGGACGGCTGTGTCCTTGCTGGGCGGCGACCGCGGCGCCGTGGTGATGCTCGATCCGCGGACGGGCGAGGTGCTCGTCCTCGCCTCGACACCGATCTTCGACGCGTCGGCGATCGCGAATCCCGATAGCTCGGCGGCCGCGTTTGCGCAACTGCAGGCCGATCCCGACAAGCCACTCCTGCCGCGTCCGACGCAGGGCCTGTATGTGCCAGGGTCCGTGTTCAAGGTCCTGACGGCGATTGCGGCCCTCGGGTCGGGAGCCGTCACGGCCGACACGACCTTCCCGCAGCAACCCGCCGCGGAGAGCAGCGGTCTCCTCGTTTCCGGCTACCGGGTCCGGGACGGGCATCACGCGACAACCGGATCCGTCGCCCTGGATCTCGCGGCTGCGACCGAAGCGTCGTGCAACATCTGGTACGCGCTGGCCGGCCTCGAGACCGGCGGGGATGCGCTCACAGCCTGGGCAGACAAGCTCGGGTTCGGGAAGCCCATCCCGTTCGACCTTCGCACGGCGGCTTCGCAGGTCACCAGCGGTGGCGGCAGCTTCGGCGGTGGATTCTCGGATGCTGTAGAGCTTGCCAACGCAGCGTACGGCCAGGCTGAAACACTGGTCACGCCGCTCCAGATGGCGCTCGTCGCGAGCACGGTCGCGAACGCCGGCGTCCTCATGCGTCCCCACCTCGTCCAGGCGTTCAGCGGGCGGGCCGGAACCGTGAGCGTCCATCCGGAAGTCTGGCAGCAGGTGCTGCCAGCCGACCTGGCGCGCGAAATCGGGGTGGCGATGCGCGGGGCGGTGGAGGGTGACCTTGGCCGCCAATTCACGACCGGCGCCCGGGTCACGGGCATGATTGTGGCCGGGAAGTCCGGGACGGCCGAGCTTGGCGGCACCGGGGAGCCGAACTCCTGGTTCATTGGCTTCGCCCCGGCGGATAGCCCGGAGATCGTCATCGCCGTCATCGTCGAAGAAGGTGGGCGTGGGGCCGAGCGGGCCGCCCCGATCGCCGGGAAGCTGCTTGCTGCATGGAAGAAGTGGGCCGGCCGCTGAGCGAAATGAGACGAGGGGCCGACCAGCTCGCCATGGCCCCTTTCGGAACTCGAACCGGATGCGTGCCGTGCCACTTGGGCGCTCCCGGCGTACCATCCCTCGACGCCGAGCGCCGAACCCGACCATCGGGCGCCCGATCGCAGATCCGGAGAGTTGCATGACCAAGATTCAGGAAACCGGCGACAGCGTCATCGCCAACGTGGAGCGCGTGATCGTCGGCAAGCACCGGGAAGTCAGGTTCGCCCTGGTAGCCCTGCTCTGCCGGGGACACCTTCTCATCGAAGACGTGCCGGGGACCGGAAAGACGGTCCTCGCGAAGGCGATCGCCAAGAGCCTCGGTTGCTCATTCCGGCGGATCCAGTTCACTCCGGACCTGCTGCCGTCCGACGTGACGGGCCTGTCCATCTACAACCAGAAGACGCAGGAATTCGAGTTTCGTCCGGGACCGATCATGAGCCAGGTCGTCCTGGTCGATGAGATCAACCGGGCCACGCCCAAGACCCAGTCGTCGCTACTTGAGTGCATGGAGGAACGCCAGGCGACGGTCGACGGCACGACCTGGCCGATGCCGGATCCGTTCCTTGTCATCGCGACCCAGAACCCGATCGAATACGAAGGCACCTTCGCCCTGCCTGAGGCACAGCTGGACCGGTTCATGCTTCGCATCCGGCTCGGCTACCCGCAGCCGGTTGAGGAAATCCTCATTCTCGACGAGCAGAAGCGCCAGCATCCGATCGACGAACTGCACGAGGTCCTCTCGGTCGAGGGTCTTCGCGAGGTTCAGGCCGCCGTACGCGAGGTCTACGTGGATCCCTCGGTCGCCGATTACATCGTCCGTCTGGTGAGCGCCTCGCGGACCCATCCGGATGTCTATCTGGGCGCATCGCCGCGCGGCTCGATCGCGCTCTACCGCGCCGGCCAGGCGCTCGCGGGTCTGCTCGGGCGGGACTATGTCGTGCCCGATGACATCAAGGCGCTGGCCGAGTCGGCGCTGGCGCACCGCATGATCATCAAGACCAGCTCATCGATCCACGACGTCCAGGCCGGCCAGGTTGTGGCTGAGCTGCTCGAGTCCACGCCCGTCGAGGGTGTCACTCCGACCGGTTCGGGCGGCGACCGCGGCGGCGCGCGAGCAGTCAGGGTCTCGTCCCCTACGTCAGGGGCTTGATCGGCTTCCCGCCGAGCGAGGTACGGTCGGATGCTCCGCCGTCTCCAACTCCTGCTGATCGCGACGATCCTGGTGATCGCTGCCTTTTCGACGGGGCTGCCGTTCCTCTTCTACCTCGTCTACCTGGCGATCTTCGTGGTCGGCGGCTCGTATGTTCTGACACGGCTCGGGCTCACCGACCTCGAAGCTGGCTACACGGTCAACCAGCTGTCGGGGCATATCGGCGATCGGCTTCGCGTCGTCTACACGGTGCGCAATACCAGCCGGATCCCGAAGCCCTGGCTGGAGATCCACAACCCGACGTCATTGCCGGCAGGTCTGCCGGGCCGAGCGATCAGCCTCGGCGGCCGCGCCGAGCGTTCATGGCTGGTCAGAACGCCATTGACCCGTCGCGGCCTGTTCCGGATCGAATCGCTGCAGGTTCGGACGGGTGACCCGTTCGGGCTGTTCGAGTCGTCCGCGTCCGTGGGCTCAGGCGTGACCGCGGTCGTGTATCCGCGGATCGACCCGCTGCCGCTCTGGCGGCTGCCGGCCGCGAACGTCGATGGCAGCCACGCGATGTCCGAGCGCACGCTGCAGACGTCGCCGCTCGCGACAACCGTGCGGCCATGGGCGCCCGGTGATGCGTTCAATCGGATTCACTGGAAGTCGACGGCTCGTCACGGCGAGATCCAGGTCAAGGAATTCGAGCTCGAGCAGACCGCTGATGCCTGGATCATCCTGGACCTCGATCTAGCGGCGCAGGCGGGGCGGGGCGACGAATCGACGATCGAAGTGGGGGTCCGTGCGGCCGCATCGGTGGCTGACAAGGCGATCCGTGAGAACAGGGCGGTCGGTCTGACCGTGAACGCCCATCGTCTGGCGCAACTGCCGCCCGACCGCGGCGGGCGCCATCAGCTCAAGATCATGCAGTTGCTCGCCGCGGTTGACGGCGATGGCGCGACGCCACTGGCTGAAGCGCTGATCGCCACCGTCCAGCGAGTCCGCCGTGGCATGACGGCCGTGGTCGTCACTCCGGCCCTCGATGTCGGCTGGGTCAAGCCACTGGCTGCGCTGCGATCGCGTGGTGTCGGCTGCGTGGCGATCATCTTTGACATCGCTGCCTTCCAGCGGCAGGAGCGCGATGAGGAGCGGCGAAACGGCCTCCCGGAGCGGCCGGCCGACGCGGATGCGGAGGCACTCCTGGCGCAGCGAACGCGCGCCCTGCGCCACGCACTGTCCGAGTTTGAAGTGACGGTTCACACAGTGGCGCCCGACAGACCGCTCGGGGAGTTCCTCGCAGGATGAGCGCGATGTCCCCAGCAATCACGCGCGATCGGGACGCCGGGCCGCTGCGCCGGGCGGTGATGGGACCGGCCGAAGGCTGGACGACCGTGGGTGCTGTCGGGTTCATGATCCTCGTCCTGGCTTGGTCCATCGACGACGCGAAGTGGGTGCGCGGGATCGGCCCGCTCACCGATTTCCTGCCTGCCGTCGGGTTTGCCGGGGCTGCAATTGGGCTTGTCGGCGCGAAGGTTGGCTGGGGCCGCTGGACGACGCACCTCGTGGGGGTTGTCTTCGCGGCGCTGATCCTGCCGATCGTCGCCGGGGGGATCCTGCTCGGCGACTCGGTCGTCGGCCTGAACCCTGCGACGATCTCCCTGCGATATCACACGTCCGCCGAGGTCATCACCCGTGTCTGGGTGGACCTCGCGATCCGTGGGCTGCCGCTGACGTCGGAATATGGCCACTACTTCATCGCCATGGGCGCGTTGCTGTGGGCCGCCGGACAATACGCCGCGTACGGGGTCTTCGGCCATCACCGGCCCGTGGATGTCGCCATCGTCCTCGGCCTGCTCCTGCTCGCCAACATGTCCCTGACCCGCAATGATCAGCTCTATCTGATCGTCCTCTTCTCGCTTGCCGCCCTCGTTCTGCTCATGCGGGCGCACGCCGTGGAGGAAGGATCGACCTGGCTCCGACGCCGGATCGGCGATCCCGAGTCCGTCAAGGGGATCTACCTGCGTGGCGGCTCCGTATTCATCGCGGCTGCCGTCGTAGGGTCGCTGGTCCTGACGTTCAGCGCGTCCTCGGCTCCGTTGCAGGGCGCCTGGAAGGAGGCGCCCCGCACCCTCGCCCAGGTATCGCAATGGCTGCAGCGATACGTACCACTGGGCGGCGCGTCGCGAAGCGCCGGGGTGGTCGTCTTCGGCGAGCACTCGGCCATCATCGGGTCGTGGACGCAGGACGACGGCACTGCCTTCGTCGCGCAGCTCCCCACGTCCGAGGACGAACAGTTCCGCTGGCGGATCGGGGCCTACGCGCAATTCGATCTCAATGGCTGGAGCTGGGGCGACACGACCGAGGTTGAGCGGGAGGCGGACGAGGCGCTCCTGGCGTCGTCTGCCGACAACGCGGCGACGCTCCTGGGCAGACGTGAGGTACGGGCCGAGATCACGCCGGAGTCGCTGGCCAGTGACTACGTCGTCAGTCCGCAGACGATCCAGTTCGTCGATCAGCCTTCGACCGTGCGCGTCACGGGAACCGGCCGCTGGTTCTCGACGGTCGAATTCGAGGGCGCGTCCAAGTACGAGGTGACAGCCCTGGTGCCAGTCGTTGGCGATGTGCCCGGCGGGATCACCGAGAACCGCCTTCGAGTCGCCAGCCGCGAGTATTCGTCCGACATCCGGCGCCTTTACCTGCAGGTGCCACAGGGAGCCCTCGGGCCCCGGTCCCTGGCGATCCTTGACGAGGTCCGGGCCCGGTCGGCCGACAATCCGTACGATCTCGCGCTGACCCTGCAGAACTACCTGCGTGACCCATCCCGGTTCCGCTACGACACGAATGTTCAGAGCGAGACCCAGACGAGCTGCGCGGACATCCAGTCCACCGTCGAGTGCTTTGCCCGGATCCGCGCCGGATATTGCCAGTACTACGCCAGCACCATGGCCATCCTCCTGCGCCAGGCTGGAGTGCCGACTCGACTCGCGCAGGGCTTTCTGCCCGGGGAGCGATCGGCGAATGGGACCGAAGTCGTGCGTAATGTCGGCGC
>JAQBHC010000068.1:0-7860 GCA_032128175.1 Chloroflexota bacterium
GCGCCTCGGGCGGAGTTCCGGCAGCGAGATGAGCGACGGCGGCCGTGACGATGTCGCCGCCCCAACTGTCCTCGATCATCAGCCGGATGCCGAGGGCGACCGCAGTGTCGCGCATGAGGCGGGCCGGGAGAAGACCACCGACCCGACTGATCTTCATGTTGATCTGGTCCATCGCGTCCAGGCTCACGGCCCGCACCAGGGTCGGGAGGTCGACGATCACCTCGTCGAGGACCATCGGCAGTGTGGTCAGGCGTCGAACGGCGAGGCATTCCTCGAGCGTGGGGCACGGCTGCTCCAGGCGGAATCGCTCTGAGCCTTCCATCAGGCGCGCGGCGATGATCGCATCCTGTCGGCGCCAGCCGCCGTTGGCATCGCCGGTCACGGCGTCGCCCGGCTCCGTCGCTGCAAGCACGGCCGCAACGCGCTCAGCGTCCTCGGCCGGATCAGCGCCGAGCTTCGCCTGGAAGTTCCGGATCCCACCTGCCTTCTCGCGGACAACGAACTCGGCCATCCTGTCGGGCGGGCCAAGGGGGATCGCGACGTAGAGCGGAAGTTCGTCCTGGAGCGCCCCACCGAGAAGTGCGGAGACCGGCTGACCGACGATCCTGCCGAAGGCATCCCAGCACGCGACATCGAGCGCACTCTTCGCGTACTCGTGCCCGCGAAGCCGGGCGTTCATCCGTCGGTGGATTTCGGCGAGATTCGTCGCATCCGCGCCGATCAGCGCCGGTGCCAACTCGCGAAGCGCCGCCCGCGCGCCTTCGCCGAAGGCGGGCAGATATGTGCTGCCCAGCGGGCAGACCTCACCGAACCCCTGGGTTCCGTCCCTCGTGGTGATCCGGACCACGGTGCTGGGCAGGCGGGTGACCTCGCGCCCGGAGGACATGACGTAGTCGCCATGGGCGTAGGTCAACTCGTAGCCGAAGACGTCGATGCGCTCGATCATCGGCCCGAGGGCTTCACGCACGATGCCACTCCTCTGCGCTTCGAGACGTCACTGATCGGGACTCGGCACGAGTTCAAAAACCCGAGTGTCCGGCGGGAAGCCCTTGAGGGATCGTGCTTCGACTTCGCGTACCGAAAACCCCTTCTCGACCCCCAGGTCGTGGATGACATCGGACACGAGGATGTGCCCGCCATCGGCAGCGTTGCAGAGCCGGCTGGCGAGGTTGACGGACGACCCGAACAGGTCGTCGTTGTGATCCACGGGCTCGCCGGCCGCCAGGCCGATCCTGACGCGAAGCTCCGGTGTGCCGCCAGACACGGCCCTCGCCTCGAACCCGGTCTGGATCGCCAGCGCGCATTCCAGCGCATGTCCTACGTCGTCGAAGGAGGCCATGATCCCGTCACCGGTGTGCTTCACCTCGTGCCCATCCGACGCCACGAGTGCGCGTCGGATGATCAGGTCGTGTTCGGTGAGCAGGACCATGAACTCCGCCTGCCCACGTTCCTGCAGCAGCGAGGTCGAACCCTCGAGATCGGTGAACAGGATCACCCGGAAGGAAGTCCTGTGCTGGGTGGCCTCGGCGGGGTCATTGATCGTCCCGAGGAAGCGCAGGACGTGATCCTCGGATACGGCGATGATCTCGTTCGGGATCAGACCGTGCGCGTCCCGGTGGACCGCCTCCATGTTCGTCGCGGCAGCCGCCTTGGCCAGGCAAAACGCCCGTCCCCGCTCCGGATCGAACCAGTACGTCAGGAGCTGCACGCCGTACTTGGCTTCCAGCGCGACGTCCGCCGCATGGGCCCGCGCTACGTCGTCGGCCGTGGCGCCTGGGATCTCGTGGCGGTCCATGAACAGCGGCATCAGATCCCTTCCTTGGGTTCGCTTCCTCGGCGTGTCTTCGCGGTGACTGCCATCGCCTAGGGGTTTGGTCGGGGCGGCCGGATTTGAACCGACGACCACCAGTCCCCCAGTCTGTCATATAGCGTCCGTGAGCGTCCGTTGACGACTGAGTTGCGCACGAATCGGCCATCTGTTCGGGACGAGAATCCGGGGTTGTGCGCCCTCCATTTCTGCCAGCGCTACTGCCAGAGCAACGCCGGTCGGGACGTATCATCACGACGCAGGAGGCGCAATGACGGAGCCGGATTGGGGCTACTGGCGGTTCGATGACGACGACGGACTGCCGCCGCTTTTCGTTAAGCGGTCGAACCTAGAGCCGGACTCGTTCCTGCTCGTCAAGGGTCGGTGGAAACTGATCGACCCGCGCAAGTGGGGTGGCCAGAACGACCCGTTTGCGTGGTCGGTCGGGACGGGCGAAGGGACGCGGATCACCCTCGCCGACGTGCCGCTCCTGCCCGACAAGTAGAACGCCCTGAGAGCGGCCCCGGGTCGGCCCGGCTCGGCTGGCAGCTCGCCAGACTGGCCCTGACCTATGGGGGGGATCGGGTCCGGCGGGTGGCGATCGCGGACCCCGTGGCCCGCTAGACGTGGCGCCCGGTCGGGCTGGACGGAGGATTGGAGCCGTGACCGAGGAACTCGGTGGCATGACCCGTCTGGCGTGACCCGATCGCCCGCGATTACGCCAAGGTCGTCGGGGAGCGCTGGTTGGCGTTCATCTATCTCGATCGGATCGCAGGGACGTGGCACCTCGAGGGCCTGGTACGACTGACGGCCCAGCGTCAGCCGGTCCACTCCAGCTCCGCGATGTGCTCCTTGAACCGCGCCTCGACCTCGTCAAGGTCGGAGCCCGGAGCGACGATGAGCCCGATGAAGAGTCCGAACCCCTCATGAGCGCCGACCCAGCGCAGGACAGGGGTGGCGCTACAGGCGTAGACGCCGAAGATGCCGTCGGCCCCTCCGCCGCGGACGGTTTCCTCGGCGGATGGTTCACGCTGGCAGCCGTGCCACGCCTGTGCTTGCTCGGCGACGAGGTCGCGAAGGTCTTCCGGCCCACCGTTCATGGGCAGTCCGAACGCGAAGAGCGATCCGTCGCGGGTCTCGACGCTATCGGTGAAGCGGTTCCCATGGTCGATGCGGGCCGTTCCGTCCCATGCCGCGGTCGCGAACCGCCAGTCAGACTCGACCTGCTCGCCCGACCATGGCAACGAGTACGGGTACAGCCGGGCGGCAGCGCTCGACGTCGCGGAAGGAGCGATAGTGGGAGAAGGCGACGAAGAGACGGTGGCCACCGGAGTGACCGGGACGAGGGTCGCGCTTCCGCACGCGCTGAGCAGCGCGGACATGACCGCGGCCAGGACCCGACGCGTCATGGACCCCTACTCTCTGCGACGACGGCTCGAGCGGCCGGCTGGGCGCGATCGTACAGGAGCTGCGAGGGTCGGTCGCGCCGGAGGGTGGACAGGAGTGGCGGCTAGGCTTCGCTCGATCGCACGGCCTTCGCATACCGGATGAAGTCTGTGTTGAGCGAGATCAAGTGGTCCAGCTCGGACATCACCAGGGCTTGGGTGATGGCCTGTCTACCACCGGTTCGGTCCATCTCGGCCAGGACCCCCACGAGCCACTCGAAGTCCACATACGGCGGGACACCGAGACGCGATTCGGCACGCGTTTTGAGCACAAAGGGAGCGATCCACCACCAGATGAGCTGCGGCGACGCAGAGTCAGACTGCCAGAGCAGCCCGAGGTCCCGATGACCGGCTCTGGCCAGGGTTGCGAAACCAGCCCAGAAATCACCGAGCCCGAGGACGGCAGCCTCCGGGACATCCGCCACGGGGTGACCGGGCAAGGGTGTGTTCGAACGGGGGGGTCGCGGTCAGGGTGAGGAGGGCGATTAGGCCTGCCGCTCACCTCCCGCAGGTCACATGCCTAGGTTGCCAGTCACTTCGACAGGCGGGGCTGTCCCCCGGCCCTGACTTCAGCAAGCAATAAGCGTAGCCTTGACCACGAGGCGGCCCTTGCGCCTCCGTAGTGGAACGACGCCAATGTCGAACGAGCCGACCGCCGCGGGTGGATTCGAGACAACGTCGCCTGTCGCTCCTGGCTGGCAGGAACCGCCTCGACGGATTCTGATGCCGTTCCGATCAGCAGGCGCCCGCGCGAAGGTGGTCGTGGCGTGCTTGGCCGCCTACGCTGGGTTGGCACTGGTCAACACCCTCATCGACGTGTCGGGCCTCTCCCTCATGGACACCATTGCTGCCGGGACCGCGACCGAGCTCGAGGTCGACTCCTGGGACACACTCACAGTCGCGGTCTCGATGTTCGGCCTCGTGACCCTTGTCGCGAGCGCCATCGCGTACCTGGCCTGGCTCTCACGCGCCGTCGAGAACGCCCCGGCCCTCGGCGCGGGGGTCCCGCCGCGATCCCCTCGGGCTGCGATCGGATGGTGGTTCGCTCCCTTGGCGAACCTCTGGGTCCCGTTCACGATCGTCCGCGACCTCCATGACCGTCTCGGCGCGCCCGGCGCGCCAATGCAGCGAGCCTTGCTGGGGTCGTGGTGGGCGATGTGGATCGTCTCCAATGTGATCGGCAACATCGCTGGTCGTGTGTGGGCCGCTGCGGATACGGTCGACACGTTGAGGTCGGCCATTGAGCTCGACCTGGGAGCGTCCGTCCTCGAGACCGTCGGCGCCATTCTTGCCCTCCTCGTCGTCCGCGCCATTCAGTCCCGTGAGGACGCGCGGCACGCCCTGCAGGGTTAGCCGAGAGACCTGACGCTCTTCACAGCCCACCAAGCGCCTGCAGCAACCGGAGCCCACCCCGACGAGGAAGCCATCCTCGGATGGGGAAACGGCCCGCGAATGTTCCTTCGCGCCTTCGAGGTACTCCATCCGGCCACGGGTGCGGGTTTCGGCCCTTCGGGGCCGGGTCGCTTTGGCGACTGCGCTAGCGTCAGAGCCCGACCTCGCTCCTGAAATCCTCGATGAGTTGGATCTCCTCCGGGTCGCTCGCCTTTGACCGGGCCAGATCGAAGTCGGCGACGGCGCCCGCGGTGTCGCCAGCGATCGCCTTCGCCGCACCACGGAAGGCGTAGAAGATCGCCGCATCCGGGTGGAGCTCAATCATTCGCTCGGCATCGGCGACCGCCGCTTCGCCATCCCCTTGGCGCAGGTAGACGCGAAGGCGTGCCGCGATGGCCAAACCGTGGATGGGATCAAGTTCGATCGCCTTGTCATAGTCGATAAGCGCCGTGTCGTCGTCGCCGAGATAGGCGTTGGCGAGTCCTCGAATGTAGTAGCCCTCGGCGAGGTCGGGGTCGACTTGGATCGCCTTCTCCGCGGCTGTGAGGGCGGCGGCATAGTCGCCCGTGTCGATCAGTGCGCGAGCTCGCCCGGCATAGGCCTCCGCGAAGGCCGGGTCGATGTCGATGACCTTGTCGTAGTCGGTGAGTGCAAGCTCGAAGTCGGCGCGGTCGCTATAGAGGTTGCCCCGCCAGAGATACGCAAACGCATAACCGGGATCAAGTTCGATCGCCTTGTCGTAGTCGGCGACGGCGAGCTCCAAGTCACCATGTTTGTGGTACGCGGCCCCTCGGTTGCGAAACGCCCCCGCGGCCCTTGGCTCGAGTGTGATCGCCTTGTCGTAGTCCGCGAGCGCAAGCTCGAAGCTGCCCCGGTCGTCATAGACGTTGCCCCGGTTGACGTACGGGAACGCGAGCGTGGAGTCAAGTTCGATGGCCCGATTGCAGTCGGCGAGGGCGCCGTCGAAGTCGCGGGTGATCCGCAACAGATTGCAGCGACTTGCGTAGGCCTCGACGAAACCCGGATCAAGCTCAAGGGCTCTGTCGAGTGCGGCAATCGCCTCCGCCCACATTCTCTTGTCCTCGAGGTCGACGCTCTTCTGGAGGTAGGAGGAAGCGCTCTCGCCACAGCCGACGACGAGGATCGCGACCAGAGCCAGAGCCGCACCCTTCATCTCGCACCTCGCACGGCGTAGTCGGCAGGATGGGTGAGGGTGAACCGGGTGGCTCGTTGGCGCCACAGCCGTTGGTCGCACACCGGCCCCCTTCGCTGTCGCTGGTCCTGGATGGCCGAATCCGGACGCCGTGTTGGCGGGACTTCGCGTGGCCCGCGCCTCCATGCCGATGGGGGCGAGTGTGCGCCTGAGGGCCGTGGAGTCAAGGCTACTTATCCACCGATTCCGGTGTGCCGAGGCAGCGCCTTCGCAGCCCCAGTCGCCCGCCGCTCCTCTGGTCGGACGAGCCGAGATCGAGGGCGACGGCGCGGAGCCGGGGTGACGATGGTGCTGACGGACTCTTAGCACCGAGTCACGGAGTCAATCAGGACGGTGGTTGGCCCGATCGTCCAGAGCGGCGGGTCGATCGTCGAGCGGCGAGCGCCTTGACTCGCGGCCACAGGAACCACCCGACAAGCGCGAGCCCCGGAAAGAGGAGGAATCCAATCACCACGCTATCGAGTCCCGAGCCCGGACCCATGGCGACGCCGAACAGCGTCCACCCGAGCAGGGCAATGGACATTCCAACCGCGGCCATCCGGGTACCGAGACTCGCCCGTGCGAACGCCCCGAGACCCGCCATGCCGACCACGCCGACGACCGCGGCGCCGACGAGCGCCGGGACAACCGGATCTTCGGTGAGACTCAAGCTTCGCAAGAGACTCAAGCCGACGAGAACCACCACCGCAGCGAGCCACGCTACGCCACCAACCGCCATTGGTCCGAGGCAGCCGATCGCCAGGCCGCGTCCAAGCCCCCCCGTCCGCGGCACGGGTGAACCCGTCTCGGGCGCTGATTCAGGACCGGGTCCACGCCTGAAACGACGATAGACGCGTCGGCGTGCGGGAGTCTTATCGCTGAGACGGTTCGGTTCCACGTCTGCCCACCTCGATCGGTGGCCGGTCACACAATCCCCTTGGATCGTGCATGTGAACGGGGGAATTGGTCGGGGCGGCCGGATTTGAACCGACGACCACCAGTCCCCCAGACTGGTGCGCTACCAGACTGCGCCACGCCCCGACAGGCGATGGAGTCTATCAGAGGGACGAGCCTGACCCGGCTTCGGCCGCCTCGCGAAGCCTCTCGTCGAGCCATCCCTTGCCCACGCCACAGCCCGGCGGCACGATCGGTGCCCGACCCTCGACGATGGCGAACAGATAGGCGATCTGCCACGACAGGAGGCTGAAGCCCCGGCCATCGGCGGCCAGGACGCGACGAGCGGCATCCACGAGCCGCGGCGTGCCTTCATTGCGGTCCTGAGGATTCAGGGTCACGCCTGATCCTGATCCGGCGTCCGGGCGAAGCGCTCCGCCCACTGGCGGTAGTCCGCCAGCTCGTCCTTCGACTCCCGGCCGAGCAGGTCGATCAGGCAGCGCTGGACGCTCTTGCCTTCAAACAGCGCGTTGTGGACCTCTCGAGCAATCGGCATCTCCACGCCCAGCCGATCGGCCAACGCGATCGCGGCATCGACCGTGTACGCACCCTCGGCCACGCCCGGCAGGGATGCCTCGATATCCGTCCATTTCCGGCCCTTCGCAAGTTCTTCGCCGAGCCGGTAGTTGCGCGACAGCCTGGAGCTGCAGGTCGCGATCACGTCCCCGATGCCGGCCAGACCGGCGAACGTGAGCGGGTTGGCCCCGGCCGCGATGCCGATGCGCATCATCTCGGCCAGGCCCCGCGTGACGAGGCCGGCCTTGCCGTTGTCCCCGAACCCGAGTCCATCGGCTGCGCCAGCGGCGATCGCGATGACGTTCTTCAAGGCCCCACAGAGTTCGACTCCCAGGACGTCCGCGTTCGTGTAGAGCCGGAACTCGCGGCGACCAAGGCGGCTCACGACCCGATCGGCGAGGGCCGGATCCTGCGCCGCAACCACCGCTGACGCCGGCAACCCAGCGGCGATCTCCAGCGCGAGGTTGGGCCCCGAGAGTGCCGCGAGGCGGGTCGCCGGCACGTGTGCTGCTTCCGCGATGACCTCGGTCATGCGCATGAGGGTGTCTGCCTCG
>JAQBHC010000069.1:0-5017 GCA_032128175.1 Chloroflexota bacterium
TTCTTCGTGTTCATGCTGACCGGCATCAGCTTCCTCCGGGAACGAACCGGTGGGACCCTGGAGCGGCTGCTCGCGACCCCGGTCTCGCGGGCTGAGATCGTGATTGGGTACAGCCTCGGCTTCGGGTTCTTCGCCGTCCTCCAGGTCATCGTGCTGACGCTGTTCGTTCTCGCCCGGGTGGACGTGCCCGCGATCGGGCCCCTGCCGGAATTCACGATCGGCCTCGACGTGCAGAGTGTCGGATCGCCGATTATCGCGTTCCTGCTGGCGGTCGTCCTGGCGCTGGGATCGGTGAATCTCGGCATCTTCCTGTCCACGTTTGCCCGGACTGAATTGCAGATCATCCAGTTCATCCCCCTGGTGATCATCCCGCAGGGACTGATTGGCGGAATATTCTGGCCGGTGGATCGACTTCCGGACGTCCTTGCGGTCGTGGCCCACGCAATGCCGATGACCTATGCCGTGGACGGTCTGCGAGAGGTCATGCTCAAGGGAGCCGACTTCGGCGATGCCGCCGTTCGCCTCGATTTCCTGGTCCTGACCGGAATCGCCGCGCTCTTCGTGGTCCTCGCCGGCGCGACCATCAAGCGCGAAGTCGCCTGACGAACGCGGCCGGCCCCGCGTCGGTATGCTCCCGGGGATGACCAACGCAAGCGAATCCGCACCCCTTCGCGGCCCGGTTATCGCCCTGGATGGACCCGGGTCGTCGGGCAAGAGCAGCGTGGGCGCCGCCGTCGCGGAGCGCCTGGGCTTCCGGTTCTGCGATACAGGCCTGCTCTACCGGGCCCTGACCTTTGCCGCCCAGCGCGGCGGGATCCCGGAATCGGACGCGGCGGGTCTCGTTGCGCTCGTCGGGAGCGTGCACCTCGAGTTAGACGCGGCCGGGCGCTATGGGACCGTGACGCTCGACGGCGTCGACGTCACGGCCGATGTCCAGGTCCCGGAGGTTGACGCAGCCGTATCCGCGTTCGCCAGCGTTGCGGCGCTCCGGATGGCCCTCCTGGAACGCCAGCGCGAGATAGCCGCTGCGGGTGGCGTGGTCATGGCTGGGCGCGACATCGGGACCGTCGTCTTGCCAGATGCGGACGTCAAGATCTACCTGGACGCATCGGTCGAGGAGCGGGCGCGCCGCCGGACCGGTGAGCGCGAACTGGCCGCCGATAGCCCGGAAGCCGCCGAGATCCTGGCCCAGTTGCAGACGCGCGACGAGCGCGATGAATCACGAGCCGTGGCGCCACTGCGTAAGGCGCCGGACGCCGTCGTTATCCGGACCGACGGTCTGGCTCTCGAGGAGTCGGTGGACCGTGTTGCTGACGCGATCCGCGATCAATTGGCTTCTTCCGGACGGGGCACTCCCGAGGCCCACGCGGCGACGCCTTCCGTTCCGCGGACACCTCGACGCCCGCCCGTCGCGCCGACACCGATCGCGACCCGGGTCACGCTCCTCATCCGGGTCGTGTCGTTCGCGATGCGTTTCGTGGCGTCGTGGTTCACCCGTGTCGAGATCGTGGGCAACCTGGCGTCCATCCCACGCGAGGGAGCGGTGCTCATCGTCGCGAACCACGCATCCAGCGCCGATCCGGTGTTGATCGGGGGATACCTGAATACCCGGCTCGGGCGTCCGATCAACTGGATGGGAAAACGCGAAGTCTTCGAGTGGCCATTCCTGTCATGGCTCGCGCGTCATGGTGGCGTTCACCCGGTCGATCGCGGCGCGGCCGATGTCGAGGCATTCAAGACGGCCATGCGGATCCTCGGGGCCGGCCACATCCTGGCTGTGTTTCCCGAGGGAACGCGGAGCCCGGATGGCCGCCTGCAGGGAGCCAAGGATGGCGTATCGGTGCTCGCGGGAAGATCTGGTGCCACGATCATCCCGATCGGGATCAGCAACAGCGACCGGCTGTGGCCGCGCGGCAAGCGCTTCCCGATGCGCACCCCGAACGTGATCGTGCGCCTCGGCGAACCATTCCGGCTGGCCGAAGTGCTCGCGTCGGAGGCGTCCGCCGCCGCAGCCACCGCCACGGCAGAGCCTCAGGCCGGGTCGGTCGCCTCGCGGCGACGCTCGAACGCGGCCGGAACCGAGATCATCATGCGGCGCATCGCGGCGCTCATCCCGGAGCGGCAGCGGGGCGTGTACGCGGATCGCCCGCCCGGCTGACCTGCCACCGGCGGGTCTCATGCGATACTCGGGACGTATGGGAACCGTCACCGAGATTCGAATCGCGAAGCGAACCGGCTTCTGCTACGGCGTCCGCGAGGCCATCGACAAGGCCAAGGAGGCCAGCGCCGCCGGGAAGTCGACCCATACCCTCGGGCAAGTCGTCCACAACGAGGGTGTCGTGCGCGACCTGCAGGCCCTCGGCATCCGAACCGTGGAGACACTGGATGACGTGGACCACGGTGCCGCGGTTGTCATCCGCGCGCATGGCGTGCGCCCCGAGGTCGTGGATCGGGCGACGGAGCGTGGCCTCGAGGTCATCGACGGCACGTGCACCTGGGTGATCCAGGAGCAGCGCGAGCTGCAACGTCTGGTCGACGAGGGCTACACCATCGTCCTCCTGGGAACGCCGAAACATCCCGAGGTCGTCGGACTTCTCGGCTTCGCCCCGGACGCGATCGTCGTGGATGAGGAGGAGGACTGGGGCCTCATCCCGGCCCGGAAGCGCATGGCCCTCATCTCCCAGAGCACCCAGCCGCCCTGGAAATTCGAGAAGCTCGCCGCCTTCATGGTCGGCCGGAGCCACGAGCTGAAGATCATCAACACCGTCTGCCCGGTCACCATCCGGCGACAGCAGGACACGCTCGAGTCCGCCAGGGAAGTGGACCTGATGGTCGTCGTCGGCGGTCGCTCCTCGGCCAACACCAAGGAGCTGACGAGGCTGTGTGGGATCGCGGGTACGCCCGCGCTCCAGATCGAGTCCGTGCGCGACCTTGCCGACGCCGGGCTGTTTGAGGGTCGTCGGATCGTCGGCGTCACCGGCGGGACCTCGACCCCGATCGAGGATCTTCACGCGGTCGCCCAGCGGATCCTCGAGATCGGCGGAACAGAAGATGTGCAGTCCCGGGCTGCGGCGCTGGCCGATGCGGCCTTTGCGGTCGCCGCGCACCCGGCTGGCCGGACGACCTCCCTTCCATCCGTGCCGGTAGCTCGCTGAGTTGGCTGACCAGCACGCGTTGATCCCGGTCGTTGCGATCGTCGGCCGGCCCAACGTCGGCAAGAGCACGCTGTTCAATCGAATCGTCGGCGAGCGCACGGCCATCGTCGAGGATCGGGCGCGTACCACCCGCGACCGGATGTACGGCGAGTCCATCTGGAACGGGCGTCGGTTCGTGATCGTGGACACGGGTGGACTCGAAATCGATCCGGACGACCCGATCGAGGCCAAGGTCCAGGTCCAGGCCCGTCTCGCGATTGCCGAGGCCGATGTCATCGTCTTCGTCGTCGATGCGATCAGTGGCCTGACGCCGGCTGATCAGGAGGCGTCGGAGCTGCTGCGCAAGGCGACGGCTCCGGTGTTCGTGGCCGTCAACAAGGCCGACAATCCGCGTCGTGAGCTGGACGCAGCCGAGTTCTGGGGCCTCGGCTGGGAGCATACGTATCCGATCGCCGCGAACCATGGCCGCGGAGTGGCCGACCTGCTCGACGAACTCGTCGCAGCGTTGCCCCCGGAGTCCGAGGCCGAGATAGCGCGCAAGGCGCGCGTGGACCAGGCCGACGCCTTCGCGCGCGAGGTCATGAGCGGGAACCTCCGGCCCTTCGTCGTGGGAGAGGACAGCGACGAGGCCGAGCTCGCCGGTGATGACGACGGCGATGCAGAGGGACTTCCGGAGGAGGACGCGGAGGCAGCTCGCTGGGACGCGATGATGGCCGCCACGAACGATGAAGCGCCACCGGCGATTGCATTCGTCGGCAGGCCGAATGTCGGCAAGTCAAGCCTGCTCAACGCCCTCCTCGGAGAGGAGCGGACCATCGTCAGTGACATCCCGGGGACGACCCGCGATGCCATCGACACACGGATCGCCTGGGGCCGGACCGAGGTCGTCCTGATCGATACGGCCGGCATCCGTCGGCGCGGCAAGGTAGCCGGTGGGCAGGCCGCCGAGCGTTACTCAGCGCTTCGGAGCCTCAAGGCCATCGCCCGGGCGGATGTGGCGGTTCTCCTGGTGGATGGTGTGGACGGACTGACCGCGCAGGATGCACACATCGCGGGCTACGTGGTGGAGGAGGGCAGGGGCCTCGTCATCGCGATCAACAAGTGGGATGCGGTCGAGGACAAGACCGGCAAGACCTTCGAAACCTACGTCGAGTGGATCCGCAACGACGCCCCGTTCCTTGACTTCGCGCCCGTCGTCAGCATTTCGGCCAAGACCGGCCAGCGCGTCACGCGGGTCCTGGAGATGGCCGTGGACGTCTGGGCCGAACGTCGACGTCGCGTCGGGACCGGCGAGTTGAACCGGCTGGTCACGGCGGCCACCGAGCGCCAGCAGCCGCCGATGGTCAAGGGCAAGCGCCCCAAGATCTTCTACGCGACGCAGGCCGCCGTTGCCCCGCCGACATTCGTCTTCTTCGCCCGCGAGGCCGGTTCGGTCCATTTCAGCTACCAGCGCTACCTCGAGAACCGCCTCCGAGAGACCTTCGGGTTCCTGGGCGCGCCGCTGCGTCTGGTGTTCCGCGAGCGGGCGGGCATCCGGATCGAGCGCAAGGCACCGCGGAAGGGTCGCCGCGCGGCATCGGACGAGAAGGCCGCTCGGGCACGAACCGTGGCAGCGACCGGGAAGCCGTCTGCGAAGGCACTTGGGAGGGCGCCCGGCAAGGCACCCAGTAAGGCGCCCAGCAAGACGGTCGGCAAGGCGTCCGGCAAGGCGTCCGGCAAGCCAGCCGGCCCGAAGCGCTGAGCGGCGGCTGATCGACGTGGCGGAGAACCCGGGACCGGGCGTCGCGGTCATCGGGAGCGGTGCCTGGGGCACAACGCTCAGCATCCTTGTCGCCCGCGCAGAGCCCGTGACGCTGCTCTGC
>JAQBHC010000070.1:0-2675 GCA_032128175.1 Chloroflexota bacterium
CCACCGCCGCGACACTCGCCATCGTGCCACCGCTGTCAATCCGGCGAGCCCGGATGGAGCCAGAATGAGCACGAACAACCCGGATGGCTATCGCTGCTTCAGCGGCGGGTCGCCTCCTCGGCGAGCCGCGCCTTCACGCCCCTCGTCACCAGGTCCGCTGGGAGGGGCGCCTCGACCGTGAATTGGATCGTGCCTCGCCCCGTCCGATACGGTCCGAGCTCGTCGAGGAACGAGTCGGTAGTTGCTCCGCTCCCAGGGAAGAAGCTGCAGTGGTTCTTGAACCCTGCGTAATGTACGAGGTTCCGTCGGCCGACCTTGAAGGTCGGCACACCGTAGCTGATCGTTTCGATCGCCTCGGGCGACGCTGCCCGGATCGCTTCGCGGAGTGCCTGGAGCACCGCGCGCTGGGGCTCCGGCAACTGCGCAAGGTTGCTGTCGTGGTCAGGTAGGCGGTCCATCGGCCCCACCAGCTCGCGAACGCCCGTCAAATCCTGTTGAGCGTCAACCTTCGATGAGCGTCAACCTTCAGAGAAGAACGCGGTGATCGCGGGAGAAGGCGCCTAGCCGACCTACCCGAGCGGGTGCCCTGCCACGGGTCATACTTGACCCATGGCTGCGCCGCTGATCGTGAGCGATATGGACGGCACGCTGTCGACCGCTGAGACGTGGCGGGGCGTGCGTGCCTGGATCGCCGCCAACCATCCGTCGCCGGCCGCGCGCCTGTTCGTGGCACTTCGCGTGCCGCTCGTTTTGCTCGCGCGCGCCGGCCTCTACGACAAGGAGGCATTCCGCGCTCGATGGATGCGCGACCAGGCGAAACTCCTTCGGGGGCTGCCAGCGGCAGAGCTGGCCGCGATGGGGGAGTGGGTTGTCAGGAACCACCTCTGGCCGGCGCGGCGGCAGCCGGCGGTCGACGTGCTCGCGGAAGCCGTTCGCGCGGCGCGGGCCGTTGATCCGGAGACGCAGGTAATCCTCGCGACCGGCGCGTTCCAGCCGATCGGCGACGCGTTTGCCGCGCAGGTTGGCGCTGACGCGGCCCTGGGCACGCCGATGGAGGTCGCCGCCGGGATAGCGACGGGCGCGTTGACGGCGCCAGCGCAAAGCGGCACTCAGAAGGCGGCTGCCGTCCTGGCCCGCGCGAACGGGGGCGAGATCCTCCTCGCGCTCGGGGACACCGCTGCCGATATCCCGCTGCTCGAACTCGCACGTCGGGCAATCGCGGTAGCCCCGGATCCCGCACTGCGCCGGGTCGCCGTCGAGCGGGGGTGGGAGATCCTGGACGCCATCTGACGCGGGACGGGCCGATGTTGAACCGGCGTGACCCGGAGAGCGCGTTACCGCTCTTTGCGGCGCCGAGCATGCCGCTCGGCGAAGGCACGCAGGCTGGCCTGGAATTCGGGCGTTCCGAAGCAGGCGACCTCGGCCTCGACTTCGGCGGCGAGAGCGTCTTCGAGCGAGCCGTGGGCGGCCCGGTCGAGGCCCGCACGGATGTGGCGCAGGCCCTCCGGTGGCTGGGCCGCGATCGACTGCGCCAACTCCAGGGCAGCCGCTTCGAGCTCGCTGCCACCGACCACGCGCGTCACGAGACCGATCCGCTCGGCCGTCCGGACGTCGATCGATCGCCCGGTGAGCAGCAGGTGGCGCGCCCAGCCCTGTCCGACGATTCGGGGCAGCAGCCATGTCATCCCGCTCGTCGGACTCAGGCCGATGGTCGTGTCGGGAAGGCCGAATGTCACGTCATCCGCCGCAATCCGGATATCGCATTCGATGGCCAGCTCGAAGCCACCCGCGAGCACGTGGCCCCGCAGCGCGGCGACGCTCGGAATGGGCAGTCGCCACATCGCCAGGCTCAGCGCCTGGAGCTGCTCGATGTACGCCCGGAACGCCGTCGTATCCATCGCCAGCATGGCGGTCAGATCGCCGCCGGCTGAGAACGCGCGTCCGGCCGAAGTAACCACCAGGCAGCCGACCGATCGATCGGCGCCCGCCCGGTTCACGGCAACAAGCAGCGCCCCGACGAGCTCCGGGCTCAGGGCGTTCAGCACCGCCGGCCTGTTGAGCCGCAGGATTTCGACCCGCCCCGAGCGCTCGACGACGAGCGACGGCTCGGCGGCGGTCACGATTCGCCCAGCCAGGTCCGGACGACGCGGCGCGTCTTCTGCTCGCCGTGGGGCAGCGTCCCCGGCGGCACGAGTTCGACCGCGAAGGAGACCATGAGGATCTCGCGGATCCGGTCGCCGAGCCGAGCGGCGAGCTCGGGCATCTTGGTCGGCTCCATCGCTGCCGCGTGCTCGACACGGAGACGTGGCGCGGCCACGAATGGGGGCGGCTCATCGAGCACGATCCGGAATTCGCCGGTCAGATCGGGGCGGAACTGGTCGATGACGTCGGCGACGGCAACCGGGAACACGTTGATTCCCCGGACGATGATCATGTCGTCGCTCCGGCCGAGGACCGCGAATCGGAGACTGGTGCGCCCGCACGAGCAGGGTTCGAGCATCAGTCGCACGTAATCATGGGTGCGGAAGCGGATCAGCGGATGTGCCTCCCGGCGCAACGTGGTGATGACCAGCTCGGCCGTGGCGCCATCGCGCCGTTCCACCGGCTGGCCGGTGGCCGGATCCACGAACTCTGCGAGAAACGCGGCCTGGCCCATCCAATGGAGCCCGTCGGCG
>JAQBHC010000071.1:0-12547 GCA_032128175.1 Chloroflexota bacterium
GGGTAGACTTGGGCATCGAGAGTCCTCCGTGCTGGTCGCTGACACCTCCAGCGTAGCGAGGGCTCTCGTTTCATTCCCGGCCTGGATCGAACCGCACTCCGCATCCAGCCCCGGTGTCACGGACGTATCTGGACGAGATCATGAGGAAGCCGTCCGGCCAGATTCCGGGGTCCCCGCAAGGTTCGCGCATCGCGTAAGCGTCCCCGGTCAGCGGGCTTGCCCTGCGATGCCAATGTCCGCCGCCTGGGCTGGTCAGCTGATCGTTCATTAACTGGTCTCGTCAGGTAACATTCGCGGACGCCAAGCGAGGTCACCGATCTGGACCTCCAAACGTCCCAAGCGACATGATGTCGAGACTCCGCGCGCAGGCTCTGAGCAGCGCCATCCTGGCCGCGATCGTGGTCGCCATGATCGCCTTGCCGCCGATCGTGCTCCGTGACGAACCGGCGCCCGATCGGATCGCCCCGTACGTCGATGTCGGCCGGGACAACCTGCGTGGCAACATTGACGACCACGCCCTGCCGCCGCACCTCCGCTTCATCGGAGCTCGATGTCGGGCCGACGGCGGCGTGATGCTCGTCTATGAGCAGTGGGCGCCGCCGTACCTCACAGTCCCGTACGCGTTCGTCATGAGCGGCCATTGGCCGCCCCAAGAAGGCTGGTCTGGCGGCGTGAACTGGCACGACCTCGCAGACGATCCTGAAGTGGTGGCGTTCTTCGGTTCCTCGGAGATCCCTTGCGGATGACGCCCACCAAGACGAGTTGCAACCGGCTGCCCACGCGACCCGGACGCCACCAAGTTTCTTCGGGTGACATTCCCACACGCCAAGCTACCGCGAGGAGGACCTTGTGAACCGACAGGCTTCAAGCTCCATCAATGTCTGCATTGCCGGTGCCACCGGCTGGGCTGGGCGCGCGCTCGTCGCGGGAGTCCTGGAGACCGATGACCTCGTGCTTCGTTCCGCGGTTGCCCGCTCGGCCGCCGGCATGGACCTCGGCCTGGCCTTGGGCGGTGAGACGCTGGGCGTGCCCGTGTACCGCTCCGTCGATGAGGCGCTCGAGGGCGTCGACGTCCTGATCGACTACACCTCACATACGGCCGTGAAAGCGAACGCCCTGGTTGCGATCAAGCACGGCGTCGCCGTCGTGATCGGCGCCTCGGGCCTGACGGCGGCCGACTACGCGGAGATCGACGCCGCAGCCCGCCAGCACGCCGTCGGCGCGATCTCCTCCGGCAACTTTTCCGTGACGGCAGCGATGGCGCAAGCGGCTGCGGTGCTCGTGGCTCGGCACCTTCCACAGGCAGAGATCATCGACTACGCGAGTGCCACCAAGGCCGACGTACCGAGCGGCACGGCACGCGAGCTCGCGGAACGACTCGCCGAGGTGCGAGCCCCGGTCCTTGGCCGACCCCTGGACCAGATCGACGGCCCGCGAGAGGCCCGCGGTGCGGCGGTCGCCGGCGTGCCTGTTCACTCGGTCCGGTTGCCAAGCTTCTCGGTGTCTACCGAGGTCATCTTCGGCCTGCCCGACGAGCGGCTGACGATCCGTCACGATGCCGGCCTGTCGGCCACCCCGTATGTGTCCGGGACGCTCCTGGCGGTTCGTCTCGTGCTCGGACGCGTCGGATTGACGCGCGGTCTCGACACACTGCTGTTCGAGAGCCGGGATTGACGCCTCGCGGGACCTTCCCCGAAACCAAGCGAGCACGGCGGGATCGCGCCCGAGTGGAGTCTGCGGCCACGCCCGACCCACGTTGACTGCGAGTCAACGTCTTGATGCTTCCGAGCCGTCGGATTGCTCGGCGGTCAAGAACGCGACCGCGTGAGTCCTGTTCGGCCGCCGATCAGGTCGTGACGTTGACCGGCACGCAAGAAGGTGACCGGTGGGTGGGGAGGCATTGACTCCGGGACAATTTCGGACGGGTCCTGCCGCCGCGGACAGCGAGCGTGCGGTCAGCGTCGGCGGAGGGCCTCGGGAAGGCCAATCATCGCCGTCGCGGTTCCCCAGATCAGACCTGTCACGAGTCCGTCCCAGCCGTGGTCCTGCGCCCAGCCCAGCGGGGTCTCGGTGAGCGGCAGACCGAGCATGTCACCGGACCACCCGCCGACGATTATCCCCAGAGTCCAGGCGAGGCCGATGATCGCGAGCACCGCCGGCCGATGTTCCCCGAGGATCCACCTGAAGACAGCCGCGGCCACGAGACCGGCGATCAATTCGACGACCACGAACGAGACCTGCGTCGATGACCCGTCGTTGAGTGCGTGCGTGCCACCGATCAGGACGACCATGGCGCCGAGCAACCGGATCCCGTCTCGCCGGGACAGCCGCAGCGCGACCCACGCGAGCGCCCCAACCAGCAATCCGTTCATGCCGCCGAGGACGAAGCCGAAGATCCCCGCCTGGACGCTCCAGGTCGGCTCTCCGTAGCTTCCCGGGAAGTGGAACGCGAACCCACCGGCGAGCAAACCGAGCGTGATCGCCACGATCCAGGCGAGCCGGGTAGCCATCAGAAGTCCTCCAGCGTGGGTCGCTATATCGCGACACGTAATATGACCGCCGACAGACGATTGTCAAGTCGGAGGCCGTGATCCTGAAGTGTGCTAGAGTATGCGCATAACAACGCACACTCGGAGCGAATCGATGACCCTGGCCCGGACGAACCTGACCCTCCCCGAAGAGCTCATCCGAGAGGTCGATGCGATCGCCGGCCCACGCGGCCGGAGCCGGTACGTTGCGGATGCCGTGGCCCAGCGAGTGAAGCGCGATCGGCTTCTCCGGGCACTCGAGGCCTCTGCCGGCTCGCTCGTTCCGAAGGGCGGTCGACCGATGACGCGAGATCAGGTCAGCGCCCTCGTCGATGAGCTCAGGTCCGAAGTCAGCGACTGACGTGCGCTATCTCCTGGATTCCACGCTGCTGATCGACCATGGCAACGGGGACCCGGCCGCCACCGAGCTGTTGCACCGGCTGATCGAGGAGGGACACGATCTCTACACATGCGATGTCGTGACCTGCGAAGCCCTGTCCAGAGGCGATTCCGCGCACCTGCGCCACATGACGGCGCTGCTCGATGCCCTGGAGTACGTCTCGTCGACGCCGGCTGCCGCCAGATCGGCGGCGAGAACGAGACGAGAGCGAAACGCTGCCGGCGGCAAGAGGGCGCTCGGTGATGCCTTGATCACCGGCATTGCGACCGATCTCGACGCCATCGTCGTGACGCGGAACCGCCGCGATTTCGAGCAGCAGGGGATCCAGATCCTCGACTACTGAGCCCCCGCGCGATCGAGACGCCCCTGTCCGAGCGACAGGCCCAGCGGGACCATGAGCACGGCAATGCCCACGAGCGCCCACAGAACGGCATCGAAACTCCCGGATGCGTCGCGCAGGAAGCCGAGCGCGACGGGCGCGACCGAAGAGATCATGTACCCGCCGAGCAGCATCACCGCCGTGAGCGAGGCAGCCTCGGACGGTTCGGCGGCAATGTCGACCGGCAGGGTCAGCGCCAGCGGGAAGAACACGCCGATGCCGAATCCCAGCAGCGCCGTCGCGGCAAACGGGATGGCTGAGCCGGCACCCTCACCGGGCGTCAGGACGATCACAAGACTTCCAATCACGGCCAGGACGCCGGCGCCCGCCATCTGAGCGCGGCGCGTCCCGAAGCGGTCGGCGAAGAACGGGACGGCCAGGCTCGCCACGAGGCCGATCCCGTTGAAGAACGCGATCAGCCCGGCCGCCTCGCCGACGCTCCAGCCACGCTCGATATAGGCACTCGCCAACCACGTGATGGCGCCGTAGAAGAGCGTCGACTGGGAGGCGAAGACCAGGCCCAGGAGCCAGGCCGACGGGCGCCGCCAGGGGAGCTTCGGCAGTGTTGGCCGCGAGCGCCGACCGCCGTCCGGCGACAGGAGCACGAGCCAGGCCACCAGCGAGACGGCACCCGCCCCCGCGACGACGGCGAACGCCGGGCGCCACCCACCGAGTCCGTCGGCGAGCGGGACGACCGCGGCAGCAGCAATCGAGCCCCCGATGATCATTCCGGCGACATAGGCACCTGTGCCGGCAGCCGGGTGTCCGGGTGTTCGGCCACGCACGGTCATCGACAGGATTGGCCCGGCCAGGGCCATCCCGATCCCCATGCCGAACGTCGCGATGAGGACGGTCGACGTCTCCGGGGCGATGGCGCGGACAAGGCCGAAGAACGCGATCCCCGCGACGCACACCGCGGCGCCGCGCCGCGGCCCGATGGAGCCCGCCAGAACCGGTCCGAATGGCGCGAGCAGGCCCATACAGAGCACGGGGATCGTGCCGAGCAGGCCGGCGACGGCATGGCTCATCCCGAGGTCCGCCTGCAGGTCTCCGACGATCGGCGCGATGACGAGGATTGGTGTCCGGAGCGTCAGCCCGACCAGGGTGAGAGCGAATAGGGTGCGACCGAGGCCGCCCGGACGCGGGGTCATGCCGCCCCGCCGCGCAGTCGGGTCCCTATGCGTGCCGCGGCCGCCGTGACCGCGACGGCAACCCTCGAGGCGTCGCCCGTCGCCGGAAACCGATACGTCGGTCCGTGAACGTGCACAGCGGCGATCAACTCCCCGTCGGCGCCGGCGATGCCCGCGGCAACGGACGCGATCCCCTCAGCGAATTCCGCGTGGACCCAGGCGTGCCCATCGCGCCGTACGTCGCGCAATCGCTCGAGGAGCGTGGCCGCGTCCGTCAGCGTCGCCGGGGTGAAGGCCTCGAGTGGCTCGGCCAGGAAACGCGCCAGCGCCGATGGCGACAGATGGGCGAGGAAGACCTGCCCGGACGACACGGCATGCATCGGAACCCGTGACCCCGTCCAATCCCGGACCTGGACCGGGTTCGGGGAATCCACCTGGTCGACGTAGTGGACCGTGCGTCCGTCCGGGACCGACAGGCCTGCTGCCTCGCCCATCTCGCCCGCAAGTTCCACGAGCGCAGGGTGGGCAATGGCGACCAGGCCGCGTGTTTCCTGGCGGCCTGACGCCAGCGCTGCGATCCGAGGACCAAGCCGGTAGCGCGTTTCGCCCGGAAGCCGCTCAACGGCGCCCTCGTGCTCCAGGGAGGCGAGCATCCGCGCGGCAGTGGACTTGGGAAGTCGCACTCGCGCGGCCAGGTCGGTCACGCCGACGGGGCCGTCGGCGAGCGCACCAAGCACGGAAAAGGCGCGTTCGATGCTCTGGACTCTGGACATCGGGCATCCTGTGGGCTAGGCTGTCGATCGAGTTGTTCCATCATACGGCATCGTTCCACAATGTGGCACCGTCGGAAACGATGAGTCCGCAACGAAGAGGGCGCACGGGGCGATGAATCCGCGACGCACGGGAGTCACAACCACCCGATGGCACAGGACGGCTACACGACTATCGATCTCAGCGGCCTCGCCGATGGCGAGCTCGTGGAGCAGATGCACAACGACCTCTATGACGGCATGGCCGCGGAGATCATCGAGGGCACCAACCTGCTCCTCGGCCGCGGCTGGGGTCCGGACAAGGTTCTGAACGAGGCCCTCGTCGAGGGGATGCGGATCGTCGGCATCGACTTCCGCGACGGCATCCTGTTCGTGCCCGAGGTGCTGCTGGCGGCAAACGCCATGAAGTCAGGGATGGCAATCCTCCGACCGCTCCTCGCCGAGACCGGCGCGCAGCCGATCGGCAAGGTCGTGATCGGCACCGTCAAGGGCGACATCCACGACATCGGCAAGAACCTCGTGGCCATGATGCTCGAGGGAGCCGGCTTCGAGGTCCATGACCTGGGCATCAACACGGACGCCGAGAAGTTCATCGCCGCGCTGGAGCTGTACAAGCCGGACATCCTCGGTATGTCCGCCCTGCTGACCACCACGATGCCGTATATGAAGGTCGTGATCCAGACGCTCAAGGATCGTGGGATACGCGACGACTACATCGTCCTGGTCGGGGGCGCGCCGCTCAACGAGGAGTTCGGCAAGGCCGTCGGCGCCGACGCGTACTGCCGCGATGCGGCCGTTGCCTCCGAGACCGCCCGCCGGCTCGTCGATGAACGCCGTGCTCGGGTCGCCTGAGGCGGATCCCGCGCCGACTGCCCCTGCCGGCACGACTGCCCCTGCCGGCACGACCGGATCGCGGCGACCCCTCGTCATCGGCTGTGGGGCACTCGCCCGTGAGTTGGTGGCGCTGACGCGTCGCGCTGGCTTCCCGCCAGTGGACCTGACCTGCCTTCCGGCCACGCTCCACAATCGGCCCGAGAAGATCCCCGAGGCCGTTCGAGCACGCATTCACCGCGCCCGCGCAGCCGGCCGTGACCAGCTATTTGTGGCGTACGCCGATTGCGGGACGGGCGGGCTGCTCGATCGCGTGCTGGAAGAGGAGGGCGTCGCCCGACTCGAGGGCGCCCACTGCTACGAGGTCTACGCGGGTCGCGCCGCGTTCGCCGCACTCGCCGAAGACGAGCCCGGGACCTTCTACCTGACCGACTTCCTCGCTCGGAACTTTGAGCGGCTCGTCATCCGTGGCCTCGGACTGGATCGGCACCCGGAGTTGCTCCCGCAGTACTTCGGGAACTACACGCGGCTCATCTACCTCGCCCAGACCGAGGATGAAGGGTTGACGAGGCTGGCCCGGCGCGCTGCCCGGCGCCTCGGGCTCCGCTTTGAGCGGCGGTTCGTCGGGTACGGGGACCTCGGACCGGCGATGGCGGCCTTCGGCGGTGCGGCCTTCGGCGGTGCGGCCATCGGCGGTGCGGCCATCGGCGGTGCGGCTATCGGCGGTGCGGCCATTGCGTCAGACGCAAACGGCGCGGGTGGTGTCGAGGTCCAGCGTCGGAATCGCGTCGAATTCTTGCGTCAGGAGCCGGAAACCGACGAGGCGGACGGCTCGACGCGCAAAACGCACGGCTCTACAGCTGAAATGTCGCGGCCCGCGCGAAAGACGCGCCCTCAAGTCGGCTCGAGTCGGAGTCGTTTGCGTACGACGCGATGGAGAGGCGAAACCTTGCGCCCGGCGCGACAAAACGTCGGATTGACCGCTTCCGACCGCAAGAAGCAACCTGGCACCGGCACCGGCACCGGAGCTGCCCCTGCCCCTGCCCCTGCCCCTGCGGCGGCGGCGGCACTCCCCGCCGCCGCGGATGCTCAGGTGGCCACCTGATGCCGGCCACCCTGACCGTGATCTGGTGGCGCGACATCCCCGCCCAGGTCGTGGCAAAGGAAGGGCGGCGGACACACAAGGTCCTGCTGCACGCGCGGTTCCAGGTGGCCATCGATCGGGCGGCCATGCAGGCCGGCAAGCGAGCCGCCAGCGATTACATCGAAGAGTGGCGTCGCGAGTCAAAGCCGTGCGGTGATGATCTCGAAACCGTGGCCCAGGACGAAGCCGCGCGTCTGCACGGCCACTACACCCGCGACGTCCTGGCCCGGCTCATTGCCGCTGGCGGAATCGACATCGACAAGACCCCATCCGAGGACGAACCCGCATGACCGACACCATCATCTCGTCCGCCACGAGGGAGGTGGTCCTCGGGTTCGATCGACCGTTCGTCCTGATCGGCGAACGGATCAACCCCACTGGACGGAAGCTCCTCGCCGAGGAGATGCGCAACGGCGATTTCAGCCGGGTTGAGCGCGATGCCATCGCCCAGGTCGAGGCCGGCGCTCACATGCTTGACGTGAACGCCGGGATTCCCCTTGCGGACGAGCCCGGGATCCTGGCGCGGACGATCACGCTGGTGCAGTCGCTGGTCGACGTGCCCCTGTCGATCGACTCATCCATCGTCGAGGCCCTCGAGGCCGGACTGGCCGTCTACCGCGGCAAGGCCCTCGTCAACAGCGTGACCGGCGAGGAAGAGCGCATGGAGCGGGTGCTCCCCCTGATCAAGAAGTACGGCGCAGCGGTCGTCGCCATCTCCAACGACGACACGGGCATCAGCGAGGATCCGGATATCCGATTCGCCGTTGCGAAGCGGATCGTGGAACGCGCGGCGGACCATGGCATCCCTCGTTCGGACATCGTGGTCGATCCGCTGGTCATGCCGATCGGGGCGATGCGAACCGCCGGCCAGCAGGTCTTCCGCCTGGTCCGACGTCTCAACGAGGAACTCGGCGTCAACACCACCTGCGGGGCTTCGAATGTCAGCTTCGGACTGCCCAATCGTGAGGGAATCAACGCCGCATTCCTGCCGATGGCGATCGCGGCGGGCCTGACCTCGGCGATCACCAACCCGCTCTCCGCGGAGGTCCGATCGGCGATCAGGGCTGCGGATGTCCTCATGGGCAACGACTGGCACGCCGAGCAATGGATCCGGGTGAACCGCCCTCCGGTCCCCGACGCAGGCATGGGCAGTGGCCCCGACGGAGCCGCCGCACCCGGCGACCGCGGGCGACGCATCAACCGCCGCGCACTCGCCCCCGCAGGTGGGCCAGCCCGAGGCGGCGCAGCATCGTGACCTCTGCGGTCGATCCCCTCGTCATCTTCACGCCGTCCGGACGACGCGGCCGATTTGCCGACGGGACGACCGTTCTCGATGCTGCGCGGTCGCTGGGTGTCGATCTCGATTCCGTGTGCGGCGGGCGTGGCCTGTGTGGGCGTTGCCAGGTCCGGCCTGCCGAAGGCCAGTTCCCCAAGCACGGGATCACCTCGTCCGGCGGGCATCTGTCCCCCTCGGGCGCGGACGAAGCGGAGTTCGATCGGCTGCGCGGCCTTGCCGCGGACCGGCGCCTCGGTTGTCGGGCCGCGATTCACGGTGACGTGCTGGTTGACGTGCCGCCGGAGAGCCAGGTCCATCGGCAGGTCGTTCGCAAGGGCGTCCCGGTTCGCGACTTCGTCATCGATCCGGTCGTGCGGCTGTACGAAGTCGACGTTGAGCGACCTACCCTCGAGACGCCGGGTGGCGACCTCGCGAGACTGATCGCCGCGCTCAAGTCGGAGTGGGGTCTCGACGGCCTCGTCGCCGATCTTGAGGTGATCCGCGCGCTCCAGCCCGCGCTCGAGGCGGGCGCATATCGGGTCACCGTCGCCGTCCACGATGAGCGCGATATCACTGCGGTCTGGCCGGGCCTCCACGATCGGTCACTCGGCGTGGCCATCGACATCGGCTCCACGACCATCGCCGGCCACCTGGCCGATCTCACCGATGGGGCCGTCCTCGCCTCCTACGGCATCATGAATCCGCAGATTCGCTTCGGCGAGGATCTGATGAGCCGCGTTTCCTACGCGATGCTGCATGACGGCGGCGCTGCGGAGCTGACTCGCGCCGTCCGCGACGCCCTCGCCTCGCTGGTGACCGGACTCGCGGAGCGTGCCGAGGTGGACGCCACGGACATCCTCGAGATCACCCTGGTCGGAAATCCGATCATGCATCACCTCGTGCTGGGGATCGATCCGATCCCGCTGGGATCGGCGCCGTTCGCGCTCGCGACCGATGCGGCGGTCCGTACTACCGCCCGGGAACTGGAAATCGCCGTCCATCCCGGCGCACGGGCGTACCTCCTGCCGTGCATCGCCGGGCACGTCGGTGCGGACGCGGCTGGCGCGATCCTGTCCCAGACGCCGTACCTCCGCGACGAGATCACGCTCCTCGTGGACGTCGGAACGAACGCCGAAATTGTGCTCGGAAGCCGGGCCCGGCTGCTGGCGGCCTCGTCGCCGACCGGCCCCGCATTCGAGGGCGCGCAGATCAGCTGCGGTCAGCGGGCCGCGCCCGGGGCCATCGAGCGCGTTCGGATCGACCGGGAAACGCTGGAACCGCGCTTCCGTGTGATCGGGTCCAGTCGATGGTCGGACGAGATCGGGTTTGCCGCCTCCACCCGACGCACCGGGGTCACCGGCGTCTGCGGGTCGGGCATCGTGGAGGTCATCGCGGAGCTATTCCTGGCCGGGGTCATCACCGCGGATGGCACCATCGACGGCGGGATGGCAGCCCGCTCGCCACGAATCGTGCCCGACGGTCGGACTTTCTCGTACGTCCTGCATGAGGCCACCGCCGCCTCACCTGCCACCGAGACCACGGACGCGATGCCCGCCCGGCCACGCATGGCCATCACCCAGAACGATGTTCGCGCGATCCAGCTCGCAAAAGCAGCTCTCTACGCCGGCGCGCGGCTGCTCATGGATCACCTCGGGGTGGAGACGGTGGATCGAGTGGAACTCGCCGGGGCCTTCGGCAGCCAGATCGATCCGCTCCACGCCCTGGTGCTCGGCCTCGTGCCGGACGCGCCGTTGGATCGCGTGGGCCCAGCCGGGAACGCCGCGGGGACCGGCGCGCTGATCGCCCTGCTTTCCGGTGACGCTCGCCGGGAGATCGAGGCGGTGGTCCGCACGGTCGAGAAGATCGAGACGGCGGTCGAGCCGCGCTTCCAGGAGCACTTCGTGGATGCGATGGCGCTGCCGCATCGAATCGCTCCCATGCCATTTCTGGCCGCCGCCGTCGAGCTGCCGGCTCGACGCCTGTCCGGAGACGGAGCGGCTGGTTCCGGTGCCGCCGCGGGTCCGGCGGGCGGTTCGCAACACGGACGACGAGTGAATCGGCGGCGAGCGATCGTGGCCACCACGGAGGAACGCTGATGCACGAAGGACCGCGCCATCGAACCGGAGGCCGAGCGGGCCGCATTGCCGCGCGACTCGCCGCGCACGTCGAATCCGCTCCGTTCCTGACCCGTGCCCTCAAGCCGTTTGAGGTTCTCACCGAGGAGGGGCTGTCGCTCCTCGAGGAGAACGCCGACACGATTCTCGAGGAGGTCGGGATCGAATTCCGGGGCGATCCGGACGCGCTCCGGCTCCTGCGCGAGGCTGGCGCCGACGTGCCCGGCGAGCTGGTTCGATTCCCGCGCGGCATGTGCCGCTCCATCGTCCAGGCGTCCGCCCCTCGCGTCTTTACCCAGCACGCCCGCAACCCCGAGCGGACCGTGAAAATCGGTGACCCGTATACGGTCCTTGCCCCGAACTACGGCTCGCCATTCGTGCGAGACCTGGACAACGGGCGCCGCTACGGCACGATCGAGGACTTCCGGAACTTCGTGAAGCTCGCCTATATGAGCCCGAATCTTCATCACTCCGGCGGGACGGTCTGCGAGCCGGTGGACGTGCCGGTCAACAAGCGCCATCTGGACATGGTCTATTCGCACATCAAGTACTCGGACAAGCCGTTCATGGGCTCGGTCACCCACCCGTCGCGCGCCGAGGACACCGTCGAACTGGCAAAGATTGCCTTCGGCGCGGACTTCGTCCGGGACAACACCGTCGTCCTCAGCCTGATCAACGCGAATTCCCCGCTCGTTTGGGACTCGACCATGCTCGGCGCCGCACGCGCCTACGCCAGCAACAACCAGGCGACCCTCATCACGCCCTTCATCCTGGCCGGCGCGATGTCCCCGGTCACCGTGGCCGGCACTGCCGCCCAGACGCTGGCCGAGGCACTCGCCGGGATGACCTTCGTGCAGCTCACGCGTCCGGGTGCGCCGGTGGTGTTCGGTTCGTTCGCGTCCTCGATTTCGATGCAGTCGGGCGCACCGACGTTCGGAACACCCGAACCAGCGCTCGTCCTGTATGTCATGGCGGCCCTGGCCCGGCGGCTCGGCGTGCCGTTCCGGTCGGGCGGCAACCTGTGTGCCTCGAAGGTCGCGGATGCTCAGGCGGCGTACGAATCAGCCGCCACGTTCCAGCCGACGATCCTCGCGGGTGTGAACTTCGTGCTCCACGCGGCCGGCTGGCTCGAGGGCGGGCTGGCCATCGGCTACGAGAAGTTCATTCTCGATGACGATCAATGCGGGATGGCCGCGATCTTCGTCAACGGCGTGGACCTGTCCGAGAACGGTCAGGCCATCGATGCCATTCGCGAGAACGGGCCAGGGATGCACTTCCTCGGCAACAGCCACACGCTTGCCAACTTCGAAACCGCGTTCTATCGATCCCCGATCGCGGACAACAACTCGTACGAGCAGTGGCTCGAGGACGGTGGCATGGATGCCGCCCAGCGCGCCAACAAGATCTGGAAGCGGATGCTCAACGAGTACGAGGCGCCGCCCATCGATCCAGGCATTGATGAGGCGCTGCTCGAGTTCATCGCCCGGCGGAAGGCGTCGACCCCGGACTCCGAGGTCTAGGTCATGGCGTTTCTACGACGACTCGGGGGTCGGGGTGCGCCCGGTTCCGGGCTCAACACCGAGCAGCTGGGTGCGCTCGCCGCCATTCTCGCGGCCCCCACCTTCGAGCTGATCCCGCTCAAGAATGTCCACGATCAGGCGGCGTTCCTGCCGGCCGGCGCAACCGTGTCGGTGACGGCTTCACCTGCGAAAGGTCTCGAGGCGACGCTCGATCTCGCCGTCGCCCTCGAAGCGCGGGGTTTCCGCGCCATCCCGCACCTGTCGGCGCGGATGGTTCGCGATCGCGTGCACCTCGGGGAATTGCTCGCCCGAATGACGGAGGCGGGAATCGATCGTGCGTTCGTGGTCGGGGGTGACGCCGAGGATCCTGGTGAGTATCTCGATGGCGTGTCGCTACTGCGTGCGATGGCCGATCTCGGCAACGGGCCGAGCGACATCGGTGTCCCGTGCTATCC
>JAQBHC010000072.1:0-14164 GCA_032128175.1 Chloroflexota bacterium
TAGCGGCGCTGCGCGCCGGCACGCCGGTCGCGACTGCCAACAAGGAGACCCTGGTTGCGGGCGGCCATCTGGTGATGCCGCTCGCCCACGCGCTCGCATCTGAGCGCGCACGCCGCGATCCAGGCGATCCGCTGGCGAATGTGCTCGGCTGGATCCGGCCGATCGACTCCGAGCATTCGGCCATCTGGCAATGCCTGATCGGGGAGTCGCCCGGCACGATCGAGCGGCTCATTCTGACGGCCTCGGGCGGACCGTTCCTGCACACCTCGGAGGCTGAGCTGGCGACCGTGAGCGCGACGCAGGCGCTGGCGCACCCCACCTGGTCGATGGGCGCGAAGATCACGATCGACAGCGCCACCCTGGCGAACAAGGGCCTGGAGGTCGTGGAGGCACACTGGCTGTACGATGTTGCCTACGACGCGATCGACGTCGTCATCCACCCCCAGTCGGTGGTGCACTCCGCCGTCCAGTTCATCGACGGCTCCGTCAAGGCCCAACTGGGGACCCCCGACATGCGCCTCCCAATCCAGTACGCGCTGACGCACCCGGATCGCCAGGCATCGCCGGCCGCGGCGCCCGATCTCGTGGCGATCGCCCGGCTCGATTTCGCTGCCCCCGACATGGAGCGCTTCCCGGCCCTCCGCATCGCCCGCGAGGCCGGCGAGGCCGGACCCTGGTCGTGCGCTGCACTGATCGCCGCGGACGATGTGGCCGTGGCCAGGTTCCTGGACGGCACCCTTGACTTCATGGGCATCCCGCGCCTGCTTGAGGCGGCTATCGGTCGCTACGGTCAGGCGCGCGCGGCCGACCCGCTCGTCGCCGAATTGATCCAGCTCAACCTGGAGATCAAGAGCCAATTCGCCAGCGGTACGGTCGCATGATCGAGCCCCTGCGGACCCTGATTACGATCGTCCTGTTCTTCGGGATTCTCGGCGTCCTGGTCGTTATCCATGAGCTCGGGCACTTTGTCGTCGCCAAGCTGTTCCGGGTCCGTGTGCTCGAGTTCGGGATAGGGTTTCCCCCGCGTGCGAAGGTCCTCAGCAGGCGCGGCGAGACGCTCTACACGCTGAACTGGCTGCCGATCGGCGGCTTCGTGAAGCTCGAGGGTGAAGACGGGGACGAGGCGGCGGATCCGCGCTCGTTCGCCGCCCAGGGCCTGCTCAGGAAGCTCCTCATTCTGGTTGCCGGTGTCGTGATGAACGTCCTCCTGGCCGGCGCCATCTTCACCGGCATCGCCCTGACCGGCGATCCGGCGGTGGGGGTCTACGTTTCCTACGTCGAGCCGGGATCCCCGGCCGAGACGGCCGGACTTCAGGTCGGCGACGTGATCCAGCGGGTAGATGGGCAAGCGTACGGGGCATTCGGACCCGGATCCGTCCTTGGGGCGCTGCGCGACAGCGCCGGCAAGACCGTGACCATGGCCGTCGGGCGTGGTGACCAGGTTTCCGACGTCACAGCGACCTTGCGAGGGGCCGACGTCGTGTCCGCGGGCAAGGGCGCCCTGGGAATCGGCAAACTCGACTCGTTCCCCCTGGAGCCGCGCGCGACATCCGACCGAATTCACTACCCGTTCGACGTGGCAGTCGGACTCGGGATCGAGCGGACCACGTCCGCGATGGGCCTGATCATCGACGGCGTCGGCCAACTCGCCACGGCAATCGCCACCCGACCCACGGAACCGCCGCCGGTATCGGGTCCCGTGGGGATCGCGACTCAGATCGGCGACGTGTTCTGGACCCTTGGGCCGATCGTGACGCTGTATCTCGTTGGGATCCTTTCGGCCAACCTCGCGATCGTCAACATCCTGCCGTTCCCGCCGCTCGATGGCGGGCGAATCCTGATGATTGTGCTCAAGCGGTTCGCTGGATCGAGGCTCTCGCTTCGAGCCGAGCGCCTGACCTATGTCGTCGGGTTTGTGGTGCTCATGACCTTCCTGGTCTGGGTGACGGGCTACGACATCGTCCGCGGACTGGCCGGCGAATGAGTTCGGCTGACGGACTTCGTCCGCGGCGCCGGCGGACCGTCTCGGTCGACGTCGGTGGTGTCCTGGTCGGCAGCGCTCACCCGGTCGTGGTCCAGTCGATGACCAACACCGACACGGTGGACGCGGACGCGACGGCCATCCAGGTCGCCCGCCTCGCCCATGCCGGCAGCGAGCTCGTCCGCGTGACCGTGAACACCGATGCCGCGGCCGCCGCCGTGCCGCTGATCGTCCGGAAGCTGGCCGATCTCGGCGTGTCCGTGCCGGTTGTTGGAGATTTCCATTACAACGGCCACAAGCTGCTGATCGACCATCCAGCCGCCGCAGCCGCCCTCGCGAAGTACCGGATCAATCCCGGAAATGTCGGCGCAAAACGGCACGACGAGCACTTCCAGACGATCGTGCGAGTCGCGATTGAACACGACAAACCGGTCCGCATCGGCGTCAACTGGGGCTCGCTCGATCAAGGGTTGTTGACCGAGCTCATGGATTCCAATGCCCGCAGGCGAGTGCCGCGGGACGCCCGGGCGGTGATGATCGAGGCGATGATCGAATCCGCCATGCGGTCGGCGGAACTGGCCGAGGAGACAGGCCTGGGCCACGATCGGATCATCGTGTCGGCCAAGGTCTCACGCGTCCGGGACCTCGTGGACGTCTATCGCCTGCTCGCCAAGCGCTCCGAATACCCCCTCCATCTGGGGCTCACCGAAGCCGGGCTCGGGACGAAGGGCGTGATTGCCTCGAGCGCCGCCATCGCCATCCTGCTCGAGGAGGGGATCGGCGACACGATCCGCGTCTCTCTCACGCCGGCGCCGGGCGGCGAGCGTGAGGAGGAGGTCCGGGTCGCGCAGCAGATCCTCCAATCGATGGGCCTGCGCGCCTTCATGCCCCAGGTGAGCGCCTGCCCTGGCTGCGGGCGCACCACGTCGACCTTCTTCCAGGACATGGCGGAGCGGATTCAGCAACACCTGCGAGATCGGATGCCCGAGTGGCAAACGACCCGCCCTGGCGTTGAGGAGATGACCGTCGCGGTCATGGGCTGCGTCGTGAACGGGCCCGGTGAGTCGAAACACGCCGACATCGGGATCAGTCTGCCCGGCACCTTCGAGGATCCGGTTGCGCCGGTGTTCATGGACGGCAGGCTGGATCGGACCCTGCGTGGCGAAGGTCTGGTTGACGAGTTCATCGACCTGCTCGAGGCGTACGTGGAGCGACGTTATCCGGGGTCGGGCGCGGCCGTTTCGGGCTGACGGTTGGTCGACGGTCCACGGGCCCGGGTGTATACTCCCGGCCGGAATCGAATGGCGCCTCCGAAGGACGTGGGTGATTCCCACGTATTTTTTTCGGCGGCGACACCCACAAGCAGAGAGTGATGGAGGACGATGCGACCATGAGTCGAGATTTCATCGGTGCCCTCCTCCAGCTCAACGCCGAGAAGCAAGTCCCGCGCGAGCAGCTCATCAGTACGGTCGAGGACGCGATCCAGTCGGCCTACCGGCGGATAGCGAATGAAGAGGATATCTACGTCCAGATCGACGCTGAGACTGGCAAGATCCGGGTGTACCGGGCACGAACCGCCGTCATCGATGTCGAGGATGAGCTGACTGAATTCACCCTCGAGGATGCCCAGCACATCAAGTCGGACGCGCAGGTCGGCGAACTCGTCGAGACCGAGCAGCTCGATGGCGACGTCTTTGGCCGAATCGGTGCGCAGACCGCAAAGCAGGTCGTACTGCAGCGGCTCCGTGAGGCAGAGCGAGACGTCGTCTATGACCAGTTCGCCAGCCGCGAGGGCGAACTGGTGACCGGTACGGTGAACCGCGTCGAGCCCCGAGCGCTCATTCTCGATGTTGGCAAGGGCGTCGAGGCGATCCTGGCGACCACCGAGCAGTCACCGCTGGAGCACTATCGGATCGGCCAGAACGTCAAGGCCTTCGTCCTCGAAGTCCGCCGCCTGCCAAGGGGTCCTGCCCTCTTCGTCACCAGGACCCACAAGGGATTTCTGAAGCGCCTGTTCGAGCTCGAGGTTCCCGAGATCCACAGCGGAACGGTTGAGATTCGAGCGATCGCGCGCGAGGCCGGGAGCCGCAGCAAGGTCGCTGTCGGTTCACGCCAGGAAGGGCTCGACCCGGTCGGTGCCACTGTCGGGCAACGTGGCGCCAGGGTCCAGGCCGTTGTGGCCGAACTCGGCGGGGAGAAGATCGACGTCATTCCCTGGAGCGACGACGCTGCCACCTTTGTGGCCAACGCGCTTTCGCCGGCGCAGGTGCTCTCGGTGGAGATCGATACCGAGCACCGCATCGCCAACGTCACCGTGCCTGAGCGGATGCTGTCGCTGGCTATCGGACGTGAAGGCCAGAACGCTCGGCTCGCTGCGCGCCTGACCGGGTGGCGGATCGACATCCGGAGCGATGTGTCCGTGGCCGAGGCCAAGGCCGCGGAGGCGCAGGCCAGTGCCGTCGCCGCCCTGCCGGCCGACGAGGCCGCGGTCGCGCCGGTGGTGAAGCCACGGGCGCGCACGAAAAAGGCCGCCGCCGAGACGTCCGAACCTGTAGCCGCAGCCGAAGACCTCGAAGCCGCCGAAGCTTCCGAACCGCCGGTAGCGAAGCCCCGCGCTCGCTCGAAGAAGGCCGCCGCGGAGACAGCGGCAGCAGCGGTACCCGATCAGACCGAACCCGGAGCGACCGAGCCCGCCGCGAAGAAGCCACGGGCACGCGCGAAGAAGGTCGTGTCCGAGGAGGTCGCGTCGTAGCCGCGGCGGCCGGCACGACTGCCGTGCGCCGGCCGCCCACGCGGTCCTGCGTGGCATGCCGGACCGCCCGTCCGAAGCAGGAGCTGCTGCGCGTTGTCCGCTCGCCGTCGGGGATCGTCAGCCTCGATCAGACTGGCCGACAGAGCGGTCGCGGCGCCTACGTGTGTCGGGATCTCGAATGCATCACCGCGGCTATGACACGGGGCACCTTGAACCGGGCCCTTGAAACAACGGTCCCCGCCGAGTTGAAGGATCAACTTCTGGCGACCGACCCTGAACTGATGATCCAAGGAGGAGCCCGTGGCCAGGAGTAGGAGCGGCACGCGAGGCCGGCGCGGGCCACGCAAGCCACCGCGTCGGGACGGCACATTCACCCCCGGGGGCGTTCAGACGATCGACCCTCGCGAGCGAGGCGCCGTCGAACTTCCCGCGACGATCACGGTCAAGGACCTCGCCGAGCTGTTCGGGGTGAACCCGGCAGATGTCATCCGTGAGCTCATCAAGAGCGGGATTTTCGCCACGATCAACCAGCTCATCGATCGCGACACGGCATCGCTGGTCGCCTCCGAGCTCGGTTACGAAGTCGCCGAGGCCCAGGCCGCGTCGGGCGGTGATCCCGGTGACGACGCCGACGAGGGCGCCGACTCCGAGGCCACGAAGGTCGAGCTGTTCACCGAGGAAGATTCGGCCGACCTGGTGACCCGGGCACCGATCGTGACCGTGATGGGTCACGTCGACCACGGCAAGACCAGCCTGCTCGACGCCATCCGATCGACGACCGTGGCGGCGGGGGAGCGGGGTGGGATCACCCAGCACATCGGTGCCAGCGAGGTCACCCGCGACGGGCGACGCGTCGTGTTCCTCGATACCCCCGGCCATGAGGCCTTCACGGCCATGCGCGCCCGCGGCGCGAAGGTGACCGATATCGCGATCGTCGTGGTCGCCGCCGATGACGGCGTCATGCCCCAGACCCTTGAAGCGATCAGCCACGCCAAGGCCGCCAAGGTGCCGCTGATCATCGCCCTCAACAAGATGGACAAGCCGGACGCCAACCCTGACCGCGTGAAGACCGAGCTGACCGAGGCAGGCGTCGTGGTCGAGGAATACGGTGGCGACACGCCGCTGGTCCCTGTCTCGGCGAAGAGCCGGCTCGGGCTGGACGATCTGGTGGACATGGTGCTGCTGGTCGCAGATCTGCAGGACCTGAAGGCGAATCCCGCGCGACCCGCGATCGGCACGATCGTTGAGGCCCGCATGGACAAAAGCCGCGGACCGGTGGCGACGGCGATCGTACAGACCGGGACACTTCGCGTCGGCGACGTGTTCGTCGTGGGCGAGACCTTCGGCCGTGTCCGTGCACTCGAGAACGACCGCGGCAAGCGGATCAAGGAGGCCGGCCCGGCGACCGCAGCGGTCGTCCTGGGCCTGTCCGAGGTGCCGGAGGCCGGTGACATTCTGCGTGCGGTAGCCGATGAGAAGGCCGCCCGGATCATGGTCGATGCCCGCAAGGCCAACATCGCGGCGAAGACCGGCGAGGGCAGCGGGCGCGCCACCCTCGAGGACCTCTACCGTCAGATCCAGGCCGGCCAGGCCAAGGAACTCCGGATCATCCTGAAGTCCGACGTGTCCGGGTCGCTCGGCGCCATCACCCATTCGCTCGGCCAGCTCGCGACCGACGAGGTCAAGATCAACATCCTGCATGAAGGCGCCGGCGAGGTTACGGACAACGACATCCTGCTCGCGTCGGCCTCAAATGCCATCGTCGTTGGGTTCAATACCAAGATCAGCGACACGGCGCGGCGTGCGGCCGAGGTCGAGAAGGTTGACGTTCGGCTCTACGACATCATCTACCAGTTGACCGACGACATCGAGAAGGCGCTGTCCGGCCTTCTCGAGCCGGACGTGATCGAGGTGATCGAGGGCCGGGCCGAGGTCCGGAAGCTGATCAAGGTCGGCAAGACACAGGTAATCGGTGGCTCCTACGTGACCGACGGCCGGATGGTCAAGGCCGGGGTGCGGGTCTGGCGCGGTGGCAAGGTCATCGCCACCGACCGGGTCGATTCGCTCCGCCGCTTCCGCGACGACGTTCGCGAGGTGGCGCAGGGCTTCGAATGCGGTATCGGGCTCGTTGGCTTCTCCGATCTGCAGGAGGGGGATGTGATCGAGTGCTTCACCTCGCAATCCGTGAGCCGGTCGCTCGCGTCCTGACCGCTCGGACTGTCCACTCGGCGACGAGATTTCCATGACCCAGCGGACCGAACGGATCGATGAACTTCTGCGTCAGGAGATCGGCTCGATCATCACCCGTGATCTGGCCGACCCGCGGATCGGATTTGTCACGATCACGGAGGTCGAGACGGCCCGGGATCTGGGTCATGCCAAGGTCTGGGTCAGCGTGATCGGCAGCCCGGAGGTTCGGGACGCTGCGCTCACTGCGCTCGGCCGAGCCATGCCATTCATTCGGCGTGAACTCGGCACCAGGCTCCGGATCCGACGCATTCCGGAACTCCACCTGCACGCCGACGAGTCCCTGGAACGGGGGACCCGAGTGCTGCAGCTGATCAACGAGATCGAGGCCGGCGTCGATCCCACCCTCACCCGGCCGACCGAGGACACGCTTCCGACGCCGGTCCCACGATTACCCCACGAGGGCGATGCGCCGGAGCCGCCGACCGAGGCTCTGGATCCCGGATTGCCGAATGCCCGGGCCGGACGACAACTCCGCCGCCGTCGAGGGGGCGGTCCGGAACCCGGTCCGGCGAGGCGCACACCGCCTCGCCGTCGTGGTGGCCGCCCATGAGCGTGCGACTCGAAGGCTGGCTGGATGCCGTACCTGAGTCGGTCGTGGCTCGCCTCCGCGCCGCACGGGAGGTCCTCGTGGTCAGTCACGAGAATCCGGACGCCGACACGCTCGGCGCGGCAATTGGGATCAGCGAGATCATGGCAGCGCGAGGCGCACGGGCCACACTGGTCTGCGCGGACGTGGCACCTCCGATCTACGACTTCCTGCCAGGAATTCGAGACATTCGAACCGATCCTGCGTTGGACCGCGCGTACGACCTGCTGGTGATCGTTGACTGCGGCTCTCTCGAGCGCGTCGGTTCGGTTCGCGAACGCCATGCCGAGCTTTTCGCGGCGCTGCCGACCGTGGTCATCGATCATCACGCCTCGAACCAAGCAGCCGGAGCGGATGACTGGGTGGATCCGGTTTCGGCGGCCACCTGCGAGCTCGTGGCCCTGCTCGCCGTCGCGCTGGACGTGCCCCTTGAAGCAGGCGAGGGGAGTCTCGCGACGGCCCTCATGGCCGGGATCGTCATGGATACGGCGACCTTCGCGCATCCAAACGCGACGCCCCGGACCCTTGCCGTGTCGGCGGCCCTGGTGGGCGCGGGCGCTCCGCTCGCCGAGATCTCGCGCCTGTTATACCGATCGAAACCAGATGTGCAACTCCGGCTCTTCGGCCGCGTGCTCGAACGACTGCAGACGTCGGCCGAGGGGCTCGTGATCCACGCAACCCTGACGACCGCGGACGTCGAGGCGACCGGGGCACTCACTTCACACTCCGAAGGGATCATCGACCTGCTCTCGCAGTCGGAGGCCGCGGAAGTCGCCATCCTGTTCAAGGAGGCTGGGGCCGCCCTGACGCGAATCTCCGTTCGGACCAGACCCGGTGGCGTTGATGCCACGGTCCTGACCGGGCTGTTCGGCGGTGGCGGACACGCCCGCGCCGCCGGGGCCAGCGTGCCGGCGGGCATGACCGCGGCGCTTGCTCGGGTCCTGCCCGAGGCAGAGCGGCTCGCCGCTGCCGTGCGGCGCTGATCGTGGGTCGCCGGCCTGATACCGCGGGTCTCGATGGCGTGCTCGTCGTCGCAAAGCCTACGGGACCCACCTCCCACGACGTCGTGGCGCTCGTTCGCCGACTCAGCAATACCAGGCGGATCGGGCACGGCGGCACGTTGGACCCATTCGCATCTGGCGTGCTGCCCCTCTTTCTCGGCGGCGCGACGAGACTCGTCGAGTACCACCTGACCGATCAGAAGCGCTATCGCGCCACGGTCTGTTTCGGGTCATCGTCGACGACCGATGACCTGGACGGCGAATTGACGCCGGCTGGCGGGCGACAACTCGACGCCGATGCCGTCCGGACCGCGCTCGATGCATTTCGGGGCGAAATCCGCCAGCGGCCACCGGCCTACTCGGCGATCCAGATCGGAGGCCGCCGCGCCTATGCGCTGGCCCGCGAAGGCGCGCCGGTTGAACTCCCCGATCGGACGGTGACCATTCACGAACTCGAGCTGGTGGCGTGGAACTCGGACGATCCCGCTCGACCCATCGCGGTCATCGACGTCGGCTGTTCTGCCGGGACCTACGTCCGCGCGCTGGCTCGCGATTTGGGTGCCAACCTCGGCAGCGCCGCGTACCTGGGAGCTCTCGTGCGTACCGCGAGCGGCCCATTCCGGCTCGAGGATGCCGTGACGCTGGAGGAGCTCCGCACTGTTACGGCCGGTGGGCACGAAGGACTGCTGCCGCTCCTGCTGGCATCGGACGCCGGCCTTGAGGCGCTGCCGTCGATCCGACTCACGCCGGACGAGGTTCGCGATGCGGCCATGGGGCGCTTCGTTCGTCCGAGTGCCGGACTCGGCGATCTCCCCGACGGGGTTCCGATCCGCCTGCTCGACTTGAACAGCCGTATCGTCGGGATCGGCGCGCTTGATGGTCGGCGGATCGCGCCGTCGAAGATGCTCGCCGGCGTGACGACGGCGGAGGTGTCCGCCGAGGGGACGGCGCCCGATGGAGCCCGAGATCCCGCGCCCGATGAGGCGCCGGACCGGGCAGCACCCGCGCTGGTAACTACCGTCGACGACCGTGACTGACGATTTGCCACCCGACCCGCAGGTCGTCGCAGGGATTGATGCCCTCGGCCCCGAACATGGCCGGCTGTTCATCAGCATTGGTGTCTTTGATGGATTGCACCTCGGGCACCTCTACCTGCTTCGCCACCTGAGCGCGGCCGCTGCCTCGCGGGCTGCACGTCCTGCCGTGATCACGTTCGATCACCATCCGGACGAGATCCTCGTGGGCGCCGCCCCGCCGTTGCTGTGCGATCCCGGTGAACGCCTCGCGCTTCTGGCGAGGGCAGGTGTCGAGGTCATCGTGGTGCAGCACTTCGACCGCGTCCTTCAGCAGACGGCCTACGACGACTTCATCCGCCGGATTGCCGCGAGGGTTGACCTGGCCGGCTTCCTGATGACCCCGGATGCCGCCTTCGGACACGATCGACAGGGCACGCCCGCTACGGTAGCTGCGCTCGGCGCGTCCCTCGGTTTTGAAGTGGCCGTCGTTCCTCCGATGAGCATCGACGGTCGGCAGGTACGCAGCACGGAGATCAGGTCAGCTATTGCGGTCGGCAGGTTGTCCGACGCGGCCGTGCTGCTGGGCCGCCCATATGCGGTGATCGGCACGCAGCTAGCCGATCCGAGCGGCCAACGGACCATCGTCGTATTCCCGACGCCCGTCGCGCTTCCACCACCAGGCGACTACAGCGGTCTCGTCAGCGTCCGGGCCACAGGATCGGGATCCGCCCCCGTAACGGTGCGGCTCAACGTGCTCGCAGACCACACATTGCAGGTCCCGGACGGGCTCGCGCTATCGGCGGGGGCGCAGGTTCGGGTCACGTTCGTCTGAGCCAACTGCCGTCTGGCGACGTAGCAGCCCAGCGTTCCCCCCGTTTGCCGGAACAAGCGGAGACTGCTAACATCCGTCGGTCATTGAAGTAGAAACGTATACAGTCACGTTCGTGTCGGAGGACCGAGTGCCGCTCGCGCGGGATGAAAAGCAGGAGATCATGACCGGGTTTGCCGTCAAGGATGGCGACACCGGATCACCCGAAGTCCAGGTTGCGCTCCTCACGGGGCGGATCACCGGGCTGACGGAGCATCTTCGGAGCTTTCCCAAGGACAACCATTCGCGTCGCGGCCTCCTCAAGCTCGTCGGCCAGCGCCGTCGCCTTCTCGCCTATCTCGTGAAGAAGGACAACACGCGCTACCGAGCCGTCATCGCACGGCTCGGACTCCGCCGCTAGCGCCTCGTCGCTCCTGACCGGGGTATCCCGCGGTCAGTTACAGCAGGCGCCCGGTGGGTCGATCCAGCCAGGAAACTTCGGAACCTCCTCCTCGAACAGGAGGAACACCACCAAGTGTCCACAATTCTTGAGACCCAGTTCGGCGGTCGAACGCTGATCATGGAAACCGGCCGTCTGGCCAACCTCGCCGGTGGCGCGGTCACCGTCCGCTACGGCGATACGCTCGTCCTCGGTACGGCCAACCGCTCCGATCCCCGGCCGGGCCTCGACTTCTTCCCGCTGACGGTTGAATTCGAAGAGCGCATGTACGCCGCCGGCAAGATCCCAGGCGGATTCATCAAGCGCGAGGCCCGGGCATCCGAGGCAGCCACGCTTGCTGCGCGTCTGACCGACCGCCCGATTCGGCCCCTGTTCCCCGAGGGATACAAGGACGACATTCAGCTGGTCATCACGGTCCTGTCCACGGATCAGGAGAACGAGCCCGACGTCCTCGGCACGATCGCGGCATCGGCGGCGCTCACGATCAGCGAGATCCCGTTCGCCGGCCCGGTCGGCGCGGTCCGCATCGGTCGGATCGACGGCGAGTTCGTGGTCAGCCCGACGTTCAGCCAGCTTGCTGATTCGGATCTCGATCTCATCGTCTCCGGCACGCGCGACGCCATCATGATGGTCGAGGCCGGAGCCAAGCTCCTGCCCGAGTCGGTCATGGCAGAAGCCATCCTGTTCGGGCATCGAGCCCTGCAGCCCCTCGTGGACATGCAGCTCGAACTGCAGAAGCTGGTCGGGAAGGCCAAGGCCACGCCGTTTATCGAGGCCGGCACCGGATCGGTACTCGAGTTTGGGCGGGCCGTCGAGGCCGGCGAGGAATTCGTCGTCATTGACGTCGAGACCACCGGAACCGACCCCAAGATGGCCGATCTCGTCGAGATCGCGGCCGTCAAGGTCAAGGGCGGCAAGATCACGGACCGCTGGTCGACCCTGGTCAACCCCGGCCGCGCGATCGTTGGCAACCAGATGCACGGCATCAAGGACGCCGACGTGAAGAAGGCGCCGAGCGCCGCCGAGGCCGCCAAGCAGGCGGTCAAGTTCATCGGCAAGTCCAAGGTCGTCGGCCACTCGGTCGGGTTCGATCTCGCGTTCCTTGAGGCAGCACTCGCCGACGGAACGCACTTCGGGTCGGGCACCTACCTGGATACCCTCGCGATCGCCCGAGATGGCTACCCGGATCTCGAGAACTACAAGCTGGAAACGCTCGCCCGCTTCTTCGGCATCGAACTCACCCAGGCCCATCGTGCCGGTCCCGACGCCGAGGCGACCGCGAACCTGCTCATCTGGTTCGGCAACGATCTCGCGGGTCGCCTGAAGGGGCTTCGTGAGGGGATCGCTGCGTCGATCCGAGCCACTCGTGGCGACGGCGACAGCAAGGCCATGATGGAGGCCGCTCGCCGCGAGGCTCGCGTCAGCAAGAGCCTGTTCAGCCTGGTCAACAAGAAGACCGCCCGCCAGATGGCCCTCGATGAGGGGATCCGGATGGACGGTCGCGGCCTGACCGAGCTGCGCCAGATCTCGGTCGACGTCGGCGTTCTGCCGCGCGCGCACGGTTCCGGGCTGTTCACCCGCGGGGAGACGCAGGTCCTGACCGTCGCGACGCTTGGATCGTCCTCTGACGTCCAGCGGATCGACACGATCAGCCCGAGGACCGAGAAGAAGTACATCCACCATTACAACTTCCCGCCCTATTCGACGGGTGAGAACAAGCCGATGCGTGGCCCCAGTCGGCGCGACATCGGGCACGGCAACCTGGCCGAGCGAGCGCTCCTGCCGGTGCTTCCGACGCACGAGGAGTTCCCCTACGTGATCCGGCTCGTGTCGGAGTGCATGTCGTCCAACGGCTCGACGTCGATGGCCTCGACCTGTGGTTCCACACTCGCCCTCATGGATGCCGGAGTGCCGATCTCGGCCCCTGTCGCTGGCGCGGCGATGGGCCTCATCAGCGAGCCGGACGGACGGTTCGTGGTCCTGACCGACATCCTCGGCAAGGAGGACTCGGTCGGAGACATGGACTTCAAGGTGACCGGCACGCGGGACGGCATCACCGCCCTGCAGATGGACATCAAGGTCCAGGGCATCAACGAGGCGATCATCCGTGATGGACTCAAGCAGGCTCTCGCGGCCCGCCTCGAGATCCTCGACAAGATGACCTCGGTCATGCCCGAAGCCCGTGGCCAGATGAGCGACTTCGCGCCGCGCATCACCACGATCAAGATCAACCCGGAGAAGATCCGCGAGATCATCGGCAAGGGCGGATCGATGATCCGCAAGATTCAGGAAGAGACCCAGACCGAGATCAACGTTGAGGACGACGGCACCGTCGAAATCGCCGCGGTGAGCGGCGAGAACTCGCGGAAGGCGATCCAGTGGATCGAGAGCCTGACCCGCGAGGTCGAAGTCGGCGCTTTGTACCTCGGCAAGGTCACCCGGATCATGGGTTTCGGTGCCTTTGTCGAGATCCTGCCGGGCAAGGAAGGCCTCGTCCGGATCGGTGAGCTCGCCGACTACCACGTGCCGACCGTCGAGGACGTCGTAAGCGTCGGAGACGAGGTCATGGTCGTGGTGATCGAGGTCGATCGACAGGGACGGGTCAACCTTTCCCGCAAGGCGGCCATGCAGCGACACCTGGCAAAGGATCCCGCCTGAGCCACTTCCGACCATTGGAGCTCCCCGGCGTCTCGTCGGGGAGCCTGACGATCGCCGGCGTGCAGGGCGGATCTGCCTGCGCGGCTGTTGTGGGGCAGATCCGGAAGCAGCGGAACCCGCTGCTATACTCGGCCGGTGCCCGGCTGAACAGACTGCAGCGTGGAGTCATGCCCGGATGAGCGACCGAGCCCCCCTCACGGTAGCGGTCGTCGGCGCCACTGGCGCCGTTGGTCGCACCATGGTCCAGGTGCTTACCGAGCGGGACTTCCCGTTCGGAGAGTTGCGCCTGCTCGCGTCCGGACGCACGACAGGTCGGATGGTCTCCGTGGCGGGCCGCACGATCCCGGTCGATGAAGCAACGCCGGATGCATTCGACGGGGTGGACATCGCCCTGTTCAGCGCAGGCGGCGACGTCTCGGCTTCGCTCGCGCCGCAGGCCGCGGCTCGCGGCGCCACGGTCATCGACAACTCCTCGGCGTGGCGGATGGATCCGACGGTCCCACTCGTGGTCAGCCAGGTCAATCCCGATGACCTTGAGTGGCACGAAGGGATCATCGCCAATCCGAACTGTTCGACGATCCAGATGGTCGTTGCCCTGAAGCCGTTGCACGATCTGGTGCCGATCCGGCGCATCGTGGTTGCGACTTATCAG
>JAQBHC010000073.1:0-18995 GCA_032128175.1 Chloroflexota bacterium
ACTGACGTCGCAGCCAGTCGGGCCGGACCGGGGCCGTCGGCGGCGCTCGCATGCGCGGCCGCCTGGCTCGCGGCGCGCGCTGCGACGAGGCCCTCGATGCCCCCGAACTCGTCGAGCTCGGCCGCACCCATGGCAAGAACGACGCGTGCGGTGAGGGCGCCGGATTCCGCAACCGCCCGATACGCCGCGACCTCCTGCGGATCCACGTTCGCGTCCTGCCATCCTGTGATCCCGAGCGCATGGAGCTCGGCCTGGGCGACCCGGATCGCCTGAACGAGGGTCGGAAGGTCGTGCGGCGGGATCAGCCGAGCCACAAGGTCGGTGGCACCTTCCTGCAGCATGCCAACGGGCGTACCGTCCGGGTCGCGCTCGATCCGCCCGAGCGCCGGGTCGGGCGTCGACGCCGTGATCCCGGCCAGTTCGAGGGCCCGGGAATTGACCCACGCCCCGTGCCCATCGCGGTTGGTCAGGAACACCGGTCGGTCCGGGATGATGGCATCGAGCGCCTCGCGGCGCGGGATCCCGCCGGGGAACGTGTCCATCGACCATCCACCACCGGCGATCCACGCCCGCTCCGGATGCGCGGCAGCATACCCGGCGATCGCAGCGAGATGGTCCGCAGCGGTGTCAAACCGGTCGAGGTCACACTCGACGTGACGCAGCCCGCCCGAGATCGGATGCGTATGCGCGTCGGTGAACCCTGGGAGTACCGTCCGCCCGCGCAGATCGATGGCGCGGGTACGTGGCCCGCGCAGGCCGAGGATGGAACGATCTGTGCCGATCGCCACGATCCGATCATTGGCCACGGCAAGTGCGACGGCGCCTGGGTCGTGTGGGCCCATCGTCCGGATCCGTCCACCGTGAAGGATCAGATCCGGAGCCCGGTCACCCATGCGTGTCAGCCATGCGCCGCAATGTACAGGTGACACCGGGCTCAGGGCGGTAGCATCCCGCCATGCCCACCTCCGTCCACCTCCTGCACGCCGGGTACGTCCGCGCGGGTGGGCGCGTCGGCGGATCGGTGACCCTCGTCCGTGATGGCGACGCTCTGATCGTCGGGGATCCGGGCATGGTCGCTTCGCGCTCGGCGATCCTTGATCCGCTCGCCGCGCTCGGTGTCTCTCCGGAGGCCGTGACCCACGTGTTTCTGAGCCATCACCATCCGGACCACACCGTCAACATCGCGTTGTTCCCGAATGCCGAAGTGGTCGATTTCTGGGCTCGCTATCGAGACGACCTGTGGCTCGATCACGACGGGGACGGGTATGCCCTGTCGCCCCGAACCCGTCTGTGGCTGACGCCAGGGCACACCGAGGAGGATGCGTCGCTGATCGTCGAGGCGGACGACGCGTCGTATGCCCTCACGCATCTATGGTGGAAGGGCGACCGCACACCGATCATCGATCCCCTGGCCTGGGACCAGGCCGCGATCGACCGCGGACGCGCGCGGGTCCTGAAGGCTGTTGACATCGTGATCCCGGGCCACGGGGAACCGTTCCGCGTTCGTGCCTGATACCGGCGCGCACGCGCCCAGAATCAGAACGGCCCCGCCCACCGGCGGAGCCGCTGTCTGTCAGGACCCGACCGCGGCTCAGCTGCCCTTGACCTTCCGATACAGGCTCACGCCGGCACCGAAGCCGAAGGCCGAAACGACGGTCGTGGATATGGCCGGACCGATCACCGGGACCCACCCGAGAACCGCCGAGACGATCGAGCCGACGATCCCGAACACGATCGCGAACCCGATTCCCCAGCCCACGATCAACAGGAGACGGCCCTGGGTCATGGCCCACGATGCCCGAACCGCCTCCATGGCCGGCGCACCATCCGCGGCCAGCCAGCCGCTGAGCGAGAGTCGTGCCCCGAGGTAGATCGCGGCGACCGCGGCCGCAAGCAGGATGACGACCCCGAGCGGTCCGAGAACCGCGGCAACGATGCCACCGACGATCATCAATGAAATCGAGACGGCACCGGCGATGAGCCCGGCGCCGAGGATGCTCATCCATCGTGTACCGACGCGGGCGAACGCCGCCTGCATCGTGGGCGCGTCGCCGACGCTGGCCATGGTGGCCCAGACCTGCCCGTACAGGTTGAGTATCAGTCCGCCGATTATCCCGGTGATGACCCCGCCGACGACGCTCAGGACCATGGCTCCACCGAGCACGCCTGAAGGTTCCGAACCGCCGAGGACCAGGTTGGCAATCAAGGGCACAAATGCCACGATCACCACAAGGTTGACCACGAGCCCGATCACCAGAATTGGAATGACAAAGTTCGGCTGGAGCACCATCCGGAACCCGATTACGATCGCCTCGGTCAGCGTCAGCTGTGCCGGGGGCTTCCCACCAAAGATCGCCATTCATCGTCCTCCCCTGAGTTGCGGCGCAACCCGAGATCCGATGATGCCCGATCCGCAGACTACGGGTCAAAGCATTGCGCAACGTCGGCCGCGCGCGGCGGTGGCAGTCAGGAGGTTGCTGCCTCAGCGGTTGCCGCGGACGGACGCAGCCCGACCCAGCTCACGAATGCACCCGCGACCAGCAACGCCGCAACGACGACCACGATCACGTGGAAGGCTTCGGCGGAGGCGTAGCGCGCCGCCTGGATGATCGCCGCGTCAACCCCCGTACCGGGTGCGTTGAGTGGCTCAACGGCGGACCGGAGCGCAGCCGAACCTGCGTCGAGCCCAGGGACACGCGCCGCCACCGAGGCATAGAACGTTTCCGTGATGACGATGAAGATCGCAGCCGAGGCGAGCGGCTGACCCACGCGTGACAGGGCATTGTTGATTGCCGAGGCGAGGCCCGCCTGCGCCACGGGCACCGAGCCCATGAGGGTCGCGATCAAGGGGGCCACCACGAGTGCGATGCCTACCGAGAACAGAACGATCGCCGGCAGCGGATCGATCAATGCCGCGAGCGGCGGAACCAGCGACGCGGGCTCGCTCAGCAGTGCGATCCAGGGCGCCGAGTCCGCGGGCACGCGCAGCCACCAGAGGGCGCCGGCGCCCATGATGAGTGGGCCTCCGACGAGGAATCGGCGTGCCCCGTAGCGGCCGGCCATCGTTCCGGCCCACGACGAGATCGCGGCGAGCATCAGGCCCGTCGGGACCGTGATGAGAGCCGCTCCGATCGGGGAGTATCCGAGGACCCCCTGGAGAAACAGGCTCTGCCCGTAGAGCATGACGTATAGCCCGGCATAGACCAGCAGGGTGGCCAGGTTGATCGCCGCGAACGTCCGGTTTCGAAACATGGCGGGCGGGACGAGCGGATCACGGCGACGACGCATGAGAATCGGAAACGCGACGACCGCCAGCAGCCCGACGCCAAGGACGATCAGCGGCGCAGGTTCGGACCAGCGCACCTGCTGACCACGGATGGCCCCGAACGCGAGCCCACCGACTGCCACAACCGCCACCAGGGCGCCGAGCCAGTCAAATCGGACCCGCACCATCCCGGGGTGCAGCGCAGGAACGTAGCGCAGGGTCAGGACGACGCCGACGACGATGAGCGGTGCGTTGAGCAGGAAGATGCTCCGCCAGCCGAAGATCTCCACGAGTGCCCCGCCGATTGGCGGCCCGAGCACGGCCACCAATGACGTGACCGCAGCCCAGATTCCGAAGGCGCGGCCTCGATCCTCCCCATCGAACGTCGCGGTGATGATGGCCAAAGAGCCGGGCACGAGCAGGGCGCCCGCGACTCCCTGCAACAGTCGCGCAGCGGCGAGGACATCGAGGGTGGGAGCCAGCCCGCAGGCGAGAGACGTCAGCCCGAACCCGACCAACCCGATGACGAAGACTCGACGCCGGCCGTACTGGTCGCCCAGTGCCCCGGCGAGGAGCAGGAACGCGGCGAGCGTCGCCATATAGCCGGCGACGATGTAGATCTGGCCCTCGAGCACGCCGATCGCAACTGCGGGGAGCGTCGCCCCGATTCGAGGGAGTGCGATGTTCACGATCGTCCCGTCAAGGAAGACCGTCGCCGAACCGATGATGGCGGCCGCCAGGGCGCCACGCGCAGCGGACTTCATCGCCGGAGTCTACGGGCGAACGAGGCCTGGGGCGACACGCGCTAGACTCGACGGGTGCCTGGACCCGTTGCGCTTGTCGGCGCCGGAGAGTTCCTGCCTTCGATGGTCACGATCGATCGCGACTTGCTCGCCACCATCGCGAGATCGCGTCCACGCGTGGCAATCCTGCCCACTGCCAGCGCGCCGAAGGGCGAAGCGACCTTTCGAGCATGGGCAGACATGGGGCGTTCGCATTTCGCGGCCCTTGGCGCCGAGGTCGAGTTGATCGAGGTGCGCACGGTCAGGGACGGATCGGATGGCGCCGCGCTCCAGGCGATCGGCGAGGCGGACCTCATCTACGTTTCGGGCGGTAGTCCGTCACACCTTCGGTCGGTGCTGACCGGTAGCCCACTCGGTGACGCGATCCGGGCGGCAAACCTGCGAGGGGCTGCCGTAGCGGGGTGCTCAGCGGGATCGATGGCGATCGCCGGCTGGCTGGCTGCGTTCCGGCTCCGGGCGCTCCCCTGGCCGATCCGCTGGTCAGCGGGCCTCGATCTTCTCCCGGAGTGCGCCGTCCTGCCCCATTACGATGCCTGGCCGGAGGCCCTCGTCGCCCTCGTCGCCCTTCAGGCGCCGCCCGGCGTCATGGTCCTGGGGATTGACGAGGACACCGCCATCATCCAACGCGATGGCCTGTGCGAGGTCCGCGGGCGCGGGCGCGTGACCGTCTGGCAGGGGCGCCATCGCGAGCGGTTCCGGCGCGGCGAATCGTTCCTTCTGGCGGCGTCCCCGCTGGCCGTACCCGACGGGGACTATTCCGGACCAGACGGGGACTATTCGGGTCGAACCTTGCGGAAGCAATCCGAGCAGTAGACCGGTCGATCCATCCGCGGGCGGAACGGGACCTGCGCCTGGTTGCCGCATTCCGAGCAGAGCACCGCGAAGAACTCGCGGCTCGTGCTGCTCTCGTAGCCTCGTGGGCCACCGATGTCAGGGGCGTCGTACCCGCCGTCCCGGGCTGCCCGTCGGCTCGCGCGACATGAGACACATCGCTTCGGCTCGGAAGAGAACCCCTTTTCCGAGTAGTACTTCTGATCGTCCGCCGAATGAATGAATTCCTGACTGCAATCGACGCAACTGAGCGTCCGATCCACGTAGGTCACTGGGTAGCCTCCCGAGCGCGCTGACAACGTGATGCACACCGCTTGATCGGCCGGGAACGGCGAAATCGGCCAGAAGCCGGGGCCGCGCGACCCGTCGTGCCGATGTGGAGTCCCTTGGGCGGGGCGCACCAGTTTCGTTCGGACGAGGATACATCGGATCGCCGGATGGCCCGAAATCGACCGATCCGGGAACGTCCAACTCGGGCACCAAGAGGCGTGACAGCCTACCTGTCACAATCACCCGCGACGGTTCGGGTGACGGGCGAGGAGCTATGGGGGCGCCTCGCTCGTCGGGACCCTTGGGCTCGGGGGCCGCAACAGCGGAGATCCTCCGGACCCGGATGGGTTCGGTCCCCGGGAGCGCCGTCGGCGTCGCTGCGTTCGAATGAGGGAGGCCCAGAGACCAAATGCTCCGTGTGCTCCACACCGCTGATGTCCACCTCGGCGCACGGCACGCTGACCTCGGAGAACAGGCAACCGCCCAGCGCGAGCGCCAGTTCGCGGCGTTCAAGGCGAGCGTCGATCTAGCGATCGCCGAGCAGGTTGATCTCTTCCTCATCGTCGGTGACCTGTTTGACTCCAACGTCCAGCCCCGTCGATCCGTGGACCGGGTTGCCGCGGAGCTGGGACGCCTCGTCGACGCGAGAATCCGATCCGTGCTGATCCCCGGCACCCACGACGTCTACGACCGGGCGTCCATCTATCGAGCCCACGATCTCGCGGCGCTGGCCGGCCCTGCCGGCCCTGATTTCGTAACGGTGCTGACGCCGGAGCGGACCTCGGTGCGGTTCGAGCCGCTCGATCTCACCGTCCATGCCCAGGTCTTCGCCACCAAACGGGCGCCCCGGTCTCCGCTTGACGGCCTCTCGGTCGCCGACGACCCGTCCACCTGGCGGCTCGGCATGGTCCACGGTTCGATCGCCATCCCGAAGCAGACCGAGCACGATGAGGTGGTCATCACCACCGACGAGATCGCGGCCACGAAGCTGGACTACCTGGCGCTCGGGCACTGGCATTCGTCGAGCCAGGGGAAAGCCGATCAGACGACCTACGCCTATGCGGGCGCACCGGAGCCGGTGGCACTGGATCAGGATCGGGCCGGCAACGTGCTGCTCGTCACCCTTGACATGAAGAACGCCAAGAAGCAGGTCACGATCGAGGAGCGACGGGTCGGTCGAACCGTGTTCGAGAAGATCGAGATTGATGCCGCCCGCGTCGCATCGCAGCCCGCCCTCATTGAGACGCTGGCCGCTCGCGCGGATGCCGACCTCGTGCTCGATGTCCGTTTGATCGGCGTACGGCCAGACGCGCTTGACACCAACGTCGAGGAAATCGAAGCCGCCCTCACGAGCCAATTCCTCAAGGTCCGCGTCCGGGATCGATCGGCGCCGGCGCTGTCCGAGGGTCCGCTGCCACCCGAGGACACGATCCTCGGCGCCTTCGTCCGGGATGTCGAGGCGAGGGTCGTCGAACTCGAGGCGGCCGGCGATGCTGACGCGGTTGCCGAGGAGCGCGACGTATTGCGCCTCGGACGGCTGCTCCTCGCGGGCGCGGAGGTGACGCTGTGAGAATCACGCGTCTGCAGATCACGAACCTTCGCCGCCATCTGGATCTGGACCTGACCCTCGACCGGGGGCTCACCGTGGTCCGCGGTCCCAACGAGTCCGGCAAGACGACGCTGCAGCGAGCGCTGGAGCTCGCGCTGACCCGCCGTGTCACCTCGGCCTCCGCCGAAATGGAGGGGATGCGCTCGTGGGGCGCGGGCGAGGACGCCCGGCCGAGCGTTCGGATCGAATTCGAGCAGGAGGAACTCGACGGCCTCCACCCAGGAAGTCTTGAAAAGGTGTTCCGCGGCCCCAAGGGAACCGTTCGGCTGGACTACGAGGCCCAGGTCGTGACCGACCCGGCCCAGGCAGATCAGATCATTGCGGAGCTCACCGGCATCCCGACCGAGGCCTTCTTCCGATCAACCGCGTCGATTCGGCATCATGAGATGGACGACGTCGCCCGTGACGAGGGGGCACTCCGGGATCGCCTCCAGGCATCGATCTCGGGCGCCGACAGGGGGACGGGCCAGGCTCGGCGCAAGCTGGACAAGGCTCTTCACGACCTCAACACCCGCGGCGAGAAGAGTCCCGGCCGACTCAAAGTTGCCGTGGCAGCCGTCGAGCAGGCGGGAGCCGCCGTCCAGCAGGGGGAGGCGGCCCTGAGCCAACTGGAGAGTGACCGCGATCGGCTCGCCGTCGCCCACGAGCGGCGCGTCGATGCGGACGCGGCGCTGCTCGAGCGCCGGTCCATGCTCGAGAAGGCGATGCAGGCCGAGCGACTCCAGGCCGAGCGCGCGGTCTCTCAGGAGCGCTTCGAGCGCTATCGCACCGCGGTCGCGGTGACGGAGGAGATCGCCGGGCTCCAGGATTCGCATCCAGCCAAGGGCCCGCTGCCCGTTCTCCGGGCCACGGTCACAAGGATGCGCGAGCTGGACGGCCGCATTCGGGAGCTCCGCGCGATGCTCACCGGTGAGGGTGACGTTCACTTCGACCTGACGGCGCCGGAGGCCAGCCGCTGGCAGCCGACGGCCACGGCGGCGCTCATCACGGTCCTGGCCGGCGTTGCCGCCGCCGCCCTGTCGGCGTCCTCGATCCTGGTGGTTCCCGGCGGGCTGATCGGGCCGCTGGGCCTGGTCGTCGCCGGTGTTGGCCTCGCCCTGTACAGCCGCCGCCAGAAACTCCAGGCGACAGACATTGGACGTGAGCGCCAGCTCCGCGATTCCGAGATCGATCGACGCTTGCGCGGGCGGTCGCAACTCGAGCAGGAGCTCGTGGAGAAGGACCTGGACATGGCCGCCGAGCTCGCCAGCCTCGAACTGGATGACGTGGCGGCCGTCGAGGCGCTCCTGGCCGCCGAGGAAGCGCATGTCGCCTCGATCGACCGGCTGAGCGCCCAGCTCGAGGGGCTTGTTGGTCGAGAACCGGCAGAGGTGCTGCCCGGCCTTCGTGACGCAGCGGCCCTCGATATCGAGCAGAAGACGAGTGCACTGGAGCACCTCGGCCCGATCGCCAAGGAGCCGCGAGCTCGCGAGCGCCTCGAGGTCGAGGTCCGGGATTCCGAGCGGTTGATCGATCAGACACGCAATGACGAGGCGGGCGCCCGCGCGAGGGTCGAGGCAAATACCGTTGATGCCGAGGCCGTGGCTGCGCACGCGGAGCGCCTGGCGCTGTGGAGCGAACAGTTGGCGACCTTGCAGCGCCGCGATCGCGTCTACCAGCGAACCCTCAAGGCGATCGATGACGCGGAGCGGGCGACGATGCGCCGGGCCACCCGCTACCTCGAGAAGCACATGGTCAACGACGTCGCCCAGGTCACCGACGGCCGCTATCGGCGGGTGCGGGTCAACGACACGGATCTTGGGATCGAAGTCTTCTCTCCGGAACGGAACGACTGGGTCCCGGTCGAGTCATTGAGCCAGGGAACACTGGACTCCGTCTACCTCGCCGCGAGGATCGGACTGGTACGGCTCGTCACCGGGGACCGCCGCCCGCCCCTCATCCTGGACGATCCCTTCGTCACCCTGGACGACGCCCGTGCGGCACGCGCCCTGGAGTTGCTCAAACGGATCAGCGCTGACTTCCAGGTCATCTATCTGACCACCTCGGACCGCTATGACGGCGCCGCCGACGCTGTTCAGGTCCTCGCCGCGCCAACCGCTGCGGACGCCGCTTCGTCCGAACCGGACTGATCGCCGCGGCGGCGTTGATGCCGGCATTCGACCTTTCGCCGGCGTTGGCATCTGTCGTCCTTGCCCTCGGCGCCGCGCTGATGTGGGGCGCGTCCGATTTTGGCGGCGGCGTGTTGGGCCGGCGCGCTCCGATTCTGGGCGTTCTGATTGCGACCCAGGGCGTCGGGCTGATCGTCGCCTCGACCGGGACGATCGCCCTCAACGAGTCAGCGATGGCGTCGGGGGATGTCTGGCTGACGGTGCTGTCGGCGGTCCTCGCCGCGATCGGTATTGGCTGTCTGTATCGCGGACTGGCCGTCGGCCGCATGGGGATCGTCGCGCCGGTGACCGGCGTTCTCGTCGCGGTCACTCCGGCCCTGATCGGGATCGCGCTGCAGGGTCTGCCATCGGCGGCGGTCATCGTCGGGCTCGGCCTCGCCATCGTCGCCGTGGTCGTCGTATCGGTCGCGCCGGGCCATGCCGATGGCCGTCCATCCGGGATTGGGTATGCGCTGCTCGGCGGCGCCTCGCTCGGATTGTTCAGCGCGGTCCTGAGCCGGATAGACATCGCCAGCCTCCTTACGCCGTTGGCCATGGTGCGTGCGCTCGAGGTGCTCATATTCGTGGTCGTCGTCGTTGTCGGGCGCACTGCATGGCGGGTGCCGCGCGCGGCCTGGCCGCTGGTTCTCGGGGTCGGAATCGTGGACCTCGCCGGCAATGTGGCATTCCTGACCGCCGCGAGGATCGGCGAGCTTTCGATCGCGGCGGTGCTGTCGTCCCTCTATCCGGTGGTCACGGTGCTGCTCGCGGCGACGGTCCTCCGAGAGCGAGTGACCGCGTCGCACGCGGCCGGCGTGGCCCTCGCGCTGGTGGCCATCGCGCTGATCGCCGGTGGGTCGCAGGGATGATTGCGCCCGCCGTCCGGGGCTAGCGCCTGTCCGAGATCAGGACGCGGATAGCGGCGACGTCGGCCGCCGATCGCAGGCGACGGACGATCGCAAAGCCTTCGTGCCGCAGCTGGTCGTCGCCGGCGCGGCCGAGTTCCGCGATCTGGCGTCGGACGGCACCCTCCGGGACGACACGCTCGGCACGGGCCGCGTTGCGAGACACGACAAGGTCAACGGGCAGCTCCAGGATCACCGCAACGGCCGGCGCCCCGTGACGGTGCGCGATCTTGAGGAGCGAGGCCCTGGCTCTGATGGTTACGTTGGTGGCGTCCACCACCGTCGGTCTGCCGCTCGCCAGGCGGCCGTCCAGGAGGCGATGCAGGAGCGCAAATGCTGCGCGAGTCACCGTTTGGTCGTTCTCGCCGGCTCCGAGGCGAGCCCGCAGCGCGTCGGAGGACAGGATCGACTCGCCGGGGAACCGGGAGGCCGCGAACGTTGACTTGCCGCTCCCGGCGGCGCCAATCAGGACGACCAGCGCTCCCGGCGGGATGAGCAACTCGCCATCCGGGTCCTTCATCGAACGCACCGAACGCATCGATCGCCCTCGCCCACGCCTGCGCCAAACGGTGTCCTTCGGACGTTGGGCTCGCGGAGGCCGAGGACCGCATCGGGCGATGGCATGCCGATGAATCTACCCGGACCCGGGAGGCGGCTTCGATTACGGTAGGCTGGCCCGATGCCGACATCCGGATCGCGTACCTGGGTTCCGCTCGTCGCGGTGTTCTGGGTCACCTCGATGGTCGAGGGTCTCGGCGTCAGCCAGGTGTTCGCCCTCTTGCCGTCTCAACTCACGGCCATCGGCGTCAGCGATGCGGATCGGCTGTCGTTCATCGGGCTCTTCAGCGCCCTGCTCTTCGTGCTCGGCATGCCGCTTGTGCCGCTGTGGGGCGTGTGGGCCGACAAGTACAGCCGGAAGGCCGTCATCGTCCGGAGTGCGCTCGTGGAGGCCGTCGTGTTCCTCGGGATGGCCCTGGCCAGCGAGCCGTGGCACGTGGCCGTAAGCGTTCTGCTGATCGGCTTTCAGCTCGGGAATACGGGGGTCATGCTGGCAGCCATCCGGGACGCCACGCCACGACCCCGACTCGGCCTGGTCATCGCGATCTTCGGTGCCTCTGGGCCCGTGGGTTTCGCTGTGGGTCCGACACTCGCCGGGATTCTCATCGATCGGCTGGGCTGGTCGCTGAGCGGAGTCTTTGCGGTCTCCGCCGCACTGTCGATCGGGACCGCGCTACTCGTCATGTTCGGGTCACGTGAGGTACGGCCGGAGGTGATCCCCGAGGGACGCGCGCTCACCCTCGCCTTCGGCGCCGTACGGGGCGTCCTGTCAGATCGAGCCGTCCGCGCCATCTTCCTGATCTTTGGCATCGCGTTCCTGGCCAACCAGATGTCGCGCCCCTACGTGCCGGTCGTGGTCGAGACGGTTGTCGGCAGAGGCCCCGGGCTCGCCAGCGGGATCGCGCTCGTCGCCGGGACCGCCGCGCTCGCCGGCGCGCTCCTCGCGCCCTTGATCGGGGCGCTCGGCGATCGGGTCGGCTACCGGCCGGTCCTCGTGGTCGCCCTGCTGGTGGGCGCGGCCGCGCTCGTCCTGACGCCGCTTGCCCCGCAGATTGGCGGTCTCGGTCTGCTCGCGATGGTGGCGGTCGTCTTCTCCGCCTCCGCGTCATCGATCAGCGCGATGGTGTTCAGCCTGCTGGCGACCGAGGTCTCGGCGGAGCGCCGGTCGCAGACGCTGAACCTGGTCTATCTGCCCCTCTACGCGGCCGGGATTGTCGGTCCGGCGCTGGGCGGATTCGTGGTCCGAGCGGGCCTGGCTGCGCCGTTCTTCCTCGGAGCGGCGGTCCTGCTCGTTGGCGGGATCGCCGTGTTCCGACGCCGTCCGCAGACGACCCGGGCGCCATCCTTGGCGGGTGACAACGAGGTTCGGCCGGTGACCGTCGAGCTCAATTAGGGAACGGTCGGCCCTCGGGCCCGATGCGACCCGCTGACCGTCAGCCCGGAAGGTCGCGCTCGGCTGGCCCGGTGTAGACCGCGGTCGGGCGGATCAGCCGGTTGTCCGCCGACTGCTCGAGGATGTGCGCCGTCCAGCCAGCGTGGCGCGCCAGCGCGAAGGTCGCCGGGAACAGGTCCGGCGTGAGCCCCACGCCCTGCAGCACGGCTGCTGCGTAGTACTCGACGTTCGTCTTGAGCGGTCGCTCGGGATGCCGCTCGGCGAGGACCCGGAGAGCGACGTCTTCAACCTTGATCGCCAGATCGAGCCAGTCCGGCTTGTGTTCCATCGACTCCACGACCTTGCGAAGCGCGGCCGCCCGTGGGTCGTACGCTCGATAGACGCGATGCCCGAAGCCCATCAGCCGCTCGCCGCGGTCGAGGGCGTCCCGAACCCATTCCTCGGCGTGCTCCGGAGTGCCCACCTTGTGGAGCTGCTCAACGACCTCGGAGGGAGCACCCCCGTGCAGCGGGCCCTTCATCGCCCCGATCGCTCCACACACCGCGGACGCAATGTCACTGCGGGTGGATGTGATCACGCGGGCCGCGAACGTCGAGGCGTTCAGCCCGTGCTCGGCGCCGACGACGAAGTACGCATCCAGGGCTCGCGCCGTCCCGGCGTCGGGTCGCTCGCCCGTGAGCTGATACAGGAATCCGGGCACGAGGTTCAGCTCCGGATCCGGATCGATCGGCTGGAGACCCTGCCGGAGCCGCGCGAATGCCGCCAGCGCCGAGGGCGAGAAGGCCGTCAGGGCGCGCGCCTGAGCGGCGCTTGGCGGCCAGTCGAGCGTCTGGGTCGCCCCCCACACCGATACCGCGGTTCGCAGTGCGTCCATCGGCTTCGCGCTGGTTGGCAGCGCGCGGAGCACGGTCATGACCTCTGCGGGAACCGGGGCGGTGGGGAGGTGATGCCTGGGATCCCACTCGCCAGTCCACAACAGATGTGCGACGGCCGCGAATGAGCCGTGCTCCACGAGATCGCCGATTCGATACCCGCGATAGGTCAGGCGCCCAGCCGCACCGTCCACATAGCCGAGCGCCGATTCCGCGGCCGGGACGCCCTCAAGGCCGGGTGAGTAGGGATAAGCGGGCGCCGAATCGGGCGCCGGCGCGGACTTGTCACTCATACCGGGATGGTAGCCCTGCCCACCGATTTGCGGAGTGCCGAAGGTCCCGAAGGGTCGGGTCAGTACGGCGGGTACATCCCGTCGAGAGCGCGGTCACCCGACCGGTCCAGGAAGGCTTCGACCGCCGCCACGAACTCGCCCGGATGCGTGTGGTGAGCGGCATGCGCAGCGCCGCCGATGACCACCAATCGGCCATCCGGGAGGCGCTCGTCGAGCGCCGCGGTGTTGCGGGCAAACGCGGCCGGACTGTCCGACCCGACGACCTGAAGCACGGGAACCGTGACCCGGCCGAGAGCGGCAAGCCCGGCCTCCGCGGCGCTCGACGCTTCGATTTCACGCAGGATCGTCGGTGCCGCGGCAACGCGCAGCGGCCACACGGCGTTGGCCCGGAAGCTGGCCATAGCGGCGTCGTTCATGCCCACCACCGCGCGCATGAACCGCTCCAGGAGCGCCTCGAGATCACCGCGCGCCAGGTCTCCATGGAGGGCGGCCACGAGCCATCCTGGCTCGTAGGCCGAAGTGGCAGCCGTGTCCCGGGGCGGCGCGCCCTCGTAGCAGATGACGCGCCGAATGGCCCGGGTCAGGAGCGCCGCGCCGAGGGCGCAACGGCCGCCGAACGAGTGTCCGAGGACGTCCACCGGGCCACCGGCGACCGCCGCGACCGAGTCGGCGACCGCCGCCACGTCCTCGAATTCCCGGACGATCGAGTAGTCGGCCGGCGCGTCCCCGGAAGCGCCGCGTCCCCGTCGATCGATCGCGTGAAGCCGGCGCCGTTGCCCGAGCAGGGGCCCGGCCACCCGAAAGGTCAGGTGGTCCGCCGTCGTGCCGTGCACAAGGATCAGCGGACGATGTTCAGGTTCGGCGGCGCCCGATTCGAATACCGCGATCGTCGTCCCGTCGGTGGACTGAACGAGCCGGTCCGGATCCGTCACTCGATGCTGGTCCCGCGAAGCTCGGAGGGCAACTCCGCCGCCGCCGCATCGTCAAGAATCCAGATGCCACCTGGGCGCCGGGCCAGCAGTCCCGGGAGATCGCGTGGGTCCTCGCGGGGTCCAAAGATGCGACCGACGATCGCGGCCTTGGCCCCTCCGCTCACGACCACCACCGGCATCCGCGCCGCCCCCATGATCAGGGGATGGAGCGTGATTCGGGCCACGCGCGGCGAGATATGCGTCGGTGCGGGAACAGCCTGAACCCAGGCCGGGTCGTCCCAGGTGGACGAGCCAGGAAAGACCGAGAAGAGATGCCCGTCCGAGCCGATCCCGGCGAGGACGACATCGAGTCGCGGAAACCCGGCGGCATCGACATCGAGCTTGGCCCCTCGAAGCGCTGTGATATAGGCCTCGGCGACGGCCTCAGGTCCCTTTCCGGATTCCAGGGCGGCGCCGACCGGCATAACGTGGATCTGCTCGAGCGGCACGGGAACGTCACGCAGGAGAAGGTCCCAGCAGACGAGGGCATTGGAGAGGACGTCGCTCGCCGCCACCCAGCGCTCATCGCCCCACCACAGGTGGACGTCGCTCCACGGCACGGTCGTTCGCAACTCGTCGCCGACCAGGTGTCGGTAGATCGGCCCGGGCGTGGAGCCGCCGGTCGTCACCCAGTGCGCGGCTCCGCGGGCCGCAACGGCGGCCGTGAGCGCCAGGGCGATCCGCTGGGCTGCCTCGCGGGACGCGGCCGCCGGTGTGGGCAGGACCAGGATCTCGGGCTCAAGCGCCGCGTCCCAGGCGCCCCCCCCGCGTCCCGGGTCACTCATGCTGTCCTCACCAGGTCTGCCGCGGCGAGCAGGGCGCCCACGGCGACGGGATCCGGCCCGACGGATTCGACCGTCTCCGCGAGCAACTCGACCTCGGTCAGGCGCGGGGCCATGAAACGCCGGACCGGCATGCTCTTGCCGTCCAGGGATGCCCTCACCATGACGGCCTCCGCCTCGGCGGACACCACGACCTCGAGGGCCTCGCCCCTGCGTCGCGCCGAGAGCTCCACCGTGAGGGTCGTGCCGGAATGCATCGGTGACAACATCGGCGTGACCACGACCGCGACACGGCGACGCCCGGCCCGGAGCTCACCGGCCAGCGGCGTCCCCAGGTCATCGTCATCCGACGCTGATCCGTTCGTGTCGGCCGCCACGGGCGCCAGTGCCGTGCCAACCTTGAGCCCGAGGCGGGACGCTAACCAGGCCACGTGATAGAGCGGCTTGATGAGGTTCGTGTCGCCCGGGCCGGCCCCGGCGTGAGCCGCGTAGCGCACCGTGATGCCGGTCAGGCTCCCGAGGAACGGCCGCAACTCGGGACGATCGAAACTCGAGGCAATGGCCTCGCGCCAGCGTGACTGGCGGAGCATCGCCCAGTCCGTCACGGCCAGATCCCTGGCCGTGTTGTCATGGTCGGTGACCAGCGCGGCAAGCGCGCCGAGTCGATCCAGCCCGTCCCCCGACCACTGCGAACCGTCCACGACCAGTCGGTCGGCCATGGCCAGCAGATCAAGCGCCTGGCGCGACGCGAGCGGCGGGTCACCCGGCCACCAGAGGGTCACGGGCAGGTCGTGGACCAGCAACGGGGCGACGATCGCCGCCAGGTGGCGCCCCGTCTCGCCGCCGGCAACGAGATCGATGAACTCGGCGCAGACCTCGGCAGCGTCCGCTCGCGGAAGCACGCAGTGCGCCTGGATGTGGGCGTCCAGCCAGGAAGGCCCATCCGGATCCGCGCTCGAGACGATCAGGGTCCTGGACGGGTGGCGGCCGCTGAGCATGCGAATGACCGCGGCAGCGCGCTCACCAACCTCCGGCTGGCGAGCGATGACGACCAGATTGAGCACGCTCGTGCGCGCCGCGATCCGTCGCTCCGGATCCCCATCCGAGCCCTCCGTGGTCAATGGCGCTGACGACCAGATCCGGGCCAGCTCAGCTTCGATCCCGGCCAGCGAGTCGGTTCGCGACGACCAGCGCAGGGTCGGCCGTCCGACGATGGATGGCGCCTGGAGTGAGATCCGATCCATCAGGCCCTGCCTCTAGATCCGCCGCCAGCGCCGTCCGTCGCGCTCGATGAGCGCGTTCGCGGCGTCCGGGCCCCAGGTCCCGGCCGCGTAGTTCGGCATCTCGGGCGCTGGCCCCTCAATCCATGATTCGACGATGGGCGTGGCGATCGACCAGGCCGCCTCGACCTCGTCGGCCCGGGTGAACAACGAGGCATCGCCGAGCATGGCGTCAAGCAGGAGCGTTTCGTAGGCATCCGGGGAGTCGACCGAAAATGCCGAGCCGTAGGTGAAGTCCATGGTCACCGTCCGAATATCGAGCCCGAGGCCGGGAACCTTGGAGCCGAAACGCAGCAGGATGCCCTCATCGGGCTGGATCCGGATCGCGAGGAGGTTGGGTTCCGGGTCCACCGAGGCGTCCTGGAACAGCCGGTGGGGGACCGCCTTGAACTGGATCGCGATCTCGGTCGCGCGCTTGGGCAGCCGCTTTCCTGTTCGCAGGTAGAACGGGACGCCCGACCAGCGCCAGTCGTCGATCTGGAGGCGTGCCGCGAGGAACGTTTCCGTCTCCGACTCCGGATCGACCGCGGTCTCCTCGCGGTACCCGGCCACCTTTTCCGCGGCGACCCATCCGGGGCCGTACTGGCCACGCACCACGTTCCTGGTGATGTCGGCCGGACCGAAGTCAGGAATGGCGCGGAGGACCTTGAGTTTCTCGTCGCGAAGGGCGTCCGCCTCGAATGTCGCCGGCGGCTCCATGGCCACCAGCGTGAGGAGCTGAAGCAGGTGGTTCTGGACGACATCGCGGGTCGCGCCCGTCTCCTCGTAGAAGGCGCCGCGCTCCTCGACGCCGATGGATTCGGCCATCGTGATCTGCACGTGGTCCACGTACCGTCGGTTCCAGAGTGGCTCGAAGATGCCGTTCCCGAAGCGGAAGACCATCAGGTTTCGAACGGTCTCCTTGCCGAGGTAGTGGTCGATGCGATAGACCTGTGACTCGCGGAACACGCGGCCGACTTCCCGATTGAGCCGCTTCGCAGAATCGAGGTCCCGGCCAAAGGGCTTCTCGATGACGATCCGCCGCCAGCCGCCGCCGTGGACCTCATGGTCCAGGCCGCATCGCCCGAGCTGTGCCACGATCGTTGGAAAGGCTGACGGCTGGGTCGCCAGGTAGAACAGGCGATTGCCTCGCGTCGCGTGCTCCGCGTCAATGTCGTCCAGCCGAGCCACCAGGCGATCGAAGGCCGCGTCATCTCCGAAGTCCGCCTGGTGATAGACGATCCGGTCGAGGAACTGCCGCGCCACGTCGTTGTCGAGCCGGACGCGGCTGAATCGCTCGAGCGCCTTGGTGACCTCCGCCCGAAATGTGTCGTCGTCGTAGGGTCGCCGTCCGACAGCAACCAGCATCCAATCCTGGGGCAGGAGGTTCGTACGCCACAGTTGGGCCAGGGCCGGGAACACCTTGCGATGAGACAGGTCCCCCGTGGCCCCGAGCAGGACCAGGACATGCGGATCCGGCACGCGCTCCAGTCGAAGACCCTCGCGGAGCGGGTTGGCGTCCTTCTTTCGCGCCCGGCGGCGGCGACCGGTGTGCTCGAGCCGGAGCTCCCGGATCGTGCGTGGCGCGGCTGCGGCCGTCGCCGCAGGGCGTGCCATATCAGGCGTTCTTGACCGCGTGGCCACCGAACTCGTTGCGCAACGCGGCCAGGACCTTGGCGCCGTACGAATCGTCCTGGCGCGAGCGGAAACGCGTCTGGAGCGCGATCGTGATCACTGGCGCCGGCACGTCGCGGTCGATCGCCTCCTGCACCGTCCAGCGACCCTCGCCCGAGTCGGCGACCCAGCCCTTGAGATGCTCGAGATCCTGGCCTTCGCCCTTGTACGCGAGGCCGAGAAGCTCCAGCAGCCACGACCGGACTACCGAGCCGTGCATCCAGAGATCGGCGATTTTCGCAAGGTCCAGCTCGTATTCGGACGCGTGGAGGATCTCGAAGCCCTCGGCGTACGCCTGCATCATTCCGTACTCGATCCCGTTGTGGATCATCTTCACGTAGTGGCCGGCGCCTGGCTCACCGGCGTGGAGGTATCCGTCCTCGGGCGCGAGACTGCGGAAGATCGGCTCGAGCGGCGTCACGGAATCGGTCTCGCCGCCGACCATCAGGCAGAAGCCGTTGGCCAGGCCCCAGATCCCGCCGGAAACGCCCGCATCGACATAGCGCACGCCTCGCTTGGCGAGTTCAGCATGGCGACGGACGTCGTCGTGGAAGTTCGTGTTCCCGCCGTCGACGATCGTGTCACCCGGCTCCAGGTGCTCCAGCAGGTCGGCGATCTGCGCCTCGGTCGCATCACCGGCGGGAACCATGATCCAGACGCTGCGTGGCTTCTGGAGCTTGCCCACCAGCTCCGCAATCGAGAACGCGGGTTCGGCGCCCTCGGTGGCGATCTCCTGCGTCTTCTCCGGCGAGCGGTTGTAGGCCACGATCTCGTGCCCGTCACGCAGCAACCGGCGGACCATGTTGCCGCCCATTCGTCCGAGACCGATGAACCCGATTCGCATGTCTTGGCGCCTCCGATTGAGCAGGAAGTGGCGGACTGGGCGGCGGCCGCCCCGGCCCGCGCGTGCATTCGGCTCAGTCTACTCGGGGCGTATCAGGGCGCCGCGATCCGCCCCACACGCGGGTCGCTGTGGACACGCGGCGCCCTGCCGCCGATCCGACCCGCGGATGGGCTGAACGGTGCCCTCGTCGATTCCTTGCACCCAGCGCAAACATCCAGCGACGTGTTGCGTCCCATGCAAGCAACTCGCGCAAGGACGGTCCTGCCCGCTCCGCGTTTGCGTCCCGCGCAAGAAACGAGCCGGCGGGACCTCGCTTGGCCGAATCGTTGCGTGTGCTGCAAGGAACCGACGAGCTCAGGGAGCGCGGACGCTCGAAAGCCGCAGTTGTTTGCACCGAGCGCAACGGCGCGTCGAGTGCCGCGCCCGAGCCGCCCCCGGGCCGAGCCGCCCCACAGGCCGCGCCCGAGCCGCCCCGGGCCGAGCCGCCCCACAGGCCGCGCCCGAGCCGCCCCCGGGCCG
>JAQBHC010000074.1:0-11733 GCA_032128175.1 Chloroflexota bacterium
CCGCTCACGGCCGCATCCTTGCTGGCCCAGATGAAGGAGGAAGACCCAAATGCGGTCAATCCGCACGCTCGCCCTCGGGGCGTCGCTGCTGGTGCTCTTGGGCGCCTGCTCGACGGGAGTGGGCAGCAAGCCAACCATCAAGATCGGATCCGTGGGGTTCGACGAGGCTCGGGTCGTAGCCGAGATCTATGCCCAGGCCCTCGAGGCCGATGGCTACACCGTTGACCGCGCCGGGATCGGTCTCGGCAGCCGCAAGGTCCTGCTGCCCGCCCTCGAGAGCGGTCAGATCGACCTTCAGCCGGAGTACATCGGGAGTGGCCTCGCCTCCGGGTACGGCGGCACCTCCAGCAGCGATCCGGCGGCGAACCGCACGGCGCTCCAGACGATTCTCGACGGGAAGGGCGGCGGAATCACCGTCCTCGACTACACGCCGGGGGTCGATACCAACGCGCTCGTGGTGCGCAAGGAAACGGCGGACAAGTACAGCCTCAAGACCTGGGGTGATCTCGCGGCAGTGCAGAACGATCTGAAGTGGGGCCTGGCGACCGACTGCCCGACCAATCCGCTGTGCGCCGGTGCGCTCAAGGACAGCTACGACATCGACATTTCGGCGCTCGACGTCACCCTCCTCAGCGCCTGCGACACCCCAATGTCCGAAGCGCTCAAGGCCGGGACCATCGATGTGGCCGAGCTGTGCTCGACTGGCCCCGAGATCATCGTCAATGGCTGGGTCCGACTCGAGGACGACAAGGGCACGCAGCCCGCCGACAACATCTCGCCGCTCGTGCGAAACGATTACCTGGCCAAGGTGGACAAGGCCACCTTCTCCAAGATCCTCAACGATGTCTCGGCGAAGATCGACACCCCGACCCTCGCCCAGCTGTACTACGACGTTTCGGTGGGCCTGATGGACACCAAGGACGTCGCGGCTGCCTGGTTGAAGGCGAACGGCTTCGTCAAGTAACCGCTCGACGCCAGCCGCTCAACGCCAATTAGACCAAGGCCCGCCGGTAGCCCGGCGGGCCTTGCGATTCTCGCGTCGAGCTACGTGGCGGCACGGAGCGCCGCGTGTTCCTGGAACGCAGCGCGCCAGGTGCTCTTCTGCGCGCCGCGTGTTCTTCTGCGCCCATGCTCGCCGCGGGCACGCGGTTGTCATCGTATGGGACGAGCCGCGTTTCAAGACGAGCCGCGTTTCAAGACGAGCCGCGCTTCAAGACGAGCCGCATTCCAAGAAGGCTTAGCGAACCCCGGATGGTGGTCAGCGACAAAACGCCGAGGGCGCCGAGGGCGCCGAGGTCGCGACCGGAACCGCCGCAGCGGCCCGATATGTCTTCACTGGATCAATTCGGGCAAAGCTTCTGGGCCTGGGGTCGGAGCCGAGGTTCACGCACCGATAATGACGCTTGGTAATCCTTCTTGGAATGTGGCGGCACGACCAATGTGGCGGCGCGCACACCTCACCGGCACGCAGCTGTGTGGCGACCCACAAACCTCACCGGCACGCCGCGCCGCGTTTTCTTCTGCGCCCATGCCCGCCGCGGTCACGCGGTTGTCATCGTATGGGACGATAGTGGTGGCACCACCTCACGGAGTACTCCATGTTCGAGCGTCTGTTCGGTAATCAGTCCCAGGATCCGGCGGTCATGGAGCGCATCCCGCCGGGCCAGTACCGGACTGAGAAGTTCCCCGTCCTCCACTACGGTTCCGTCCCCAACACCGACCTCGCGAAGTGGGACTTCAAGGTCTTCGGCGAGGTTGACGCCCCGTTCACGCTGACATGGGAGCAGTTCAAGACGCTGCCGCGCAAGACCGTCCAGACGGACATCCATTGCGTGACCCGCTGGACCAAGCTGGACACCGTCTGGGAGGGCGTCGCGATCCAGGAGATCCTGCAGCTGGCGCAGGTCCGGCCCGGCGCCACGCATGTCGTGGCGCACTCGGAGCAGGGCTACACCGCGAACCTGCCGCTCAGCGTTCTCGATGACGACGACGTCATGCTCGCCGACACCTTCGATGGCCAGCCGCTCGAGAAGGAGCACGGCTGGCCACTTCGCCTGTTCGTCCCGAAGCGCTACTTCTGGAAGAGCGCGAAGTGGGTGCGCGGCCTCGAGTTCCTCGATCACGATCAACTCGGTTTCTGGGAGCGCTACGGCTACCACAACGACGCCGATCCCTGGAAGGAAGAGCGCTTCAGCGAATAGGCAGGAGGGGTGAACGATGCTTGCCGGTTTCCCGATTCACGCTACGGTCGCCGCGGAGGATGTGACTCGAGCCCGCGCCTGGTACGAGTTAAAGCTCGGCATGGTTCCCGAGGTCGAGGACCCGAACGGTGGCCTCTGGTACCGCTTCGGCGACGGTACGTGGCTGAACGTCTACCAGACCCAATTCGCAGGTACCGCTCGCAATACGCAGGCCGGGTGGACGGTGACGAACGTCGAAGGTGTGATGGCGGACCTCCGCGCCCGTGGTGTCGTCTTCGAGGAGTTCGATCTCGGCAACGGGATGGCCACCGTGAACGGACTCCTGACTTCGGGCCCGTACAGGGCCTGCTGGTTCAAGGATTCCGAGGGCAACACCTTCGAGGTCAGCCAGGTCGACCGCTAGGCGAGAACGCGGACCTGGTCGCCCAGACGAATTCGGCCCGGCCGTTCAACCTCGGCGAGGACGCCGAACATCGCCTTTGGCGCACCTTTCGCGTCGGGCATCAGGCCTCGATAGCGCACGATCGTGCGCAGGGTATCGAGATCGCGCTCACCAGTGTCGGGATCCTGCGTCGTGATGGCGCAGCGCCCGTCGAGCTCGGTCACGCGCAGGACGGTCTCGCCGATCCCGATCTGCCCGCCGAGCCACTGGTCCTCCTCGTGCGGGATCGCCCCGTCAAGTTCGATCAGCATCCGGAATCGCCGGGCGTCGATCTCCGGCACCTCGGACTGGCGCGCCAGTTCGTCCAGCGACCCCTGGGTCAGGATCGATACCGGCTTGCCGCGACGTGTCCCACCTACGTGGTCGGTGCGCACGATTCGGACCCTTCGTCCGGCAAATGGCTCGAGGGCCGATGCCCACGGACCGATCACTTCGTGACCCAGGGCCGTGCGGCTGTAGATATGCGTCTCGACGGCGCCACCCAATTCGACAGGCCCCTCAAGAACCGTGCCATCAGGCAGGGTGAGCCGGAGGAGCTCGCCCGCTGAATCAGTGTGAGCCGCGACCTGAACGAGGCGCCCTACGACTACTCGGTCGATGAACCGTCCGTCGTCGTCAATGAGGTAGAACCGGCGATCCTCCGCCACGCCCAGGTCGGTCAGCACGATCTGGGATGGATGCTCGAGTCCAAGGCTGCGCACCGGCGCAATCGAGAAGCGGACCACCTTGCTCATCGCGGAAGACTAGCGTAGCGGTCCCATGGTCTACTGTTGTCTCCGCAACCAATATCCCATCGCGCTGAGGTTGCCTCAGGCGCGAGGAGCCCGATGACCGAGACCGGCGACTTCCAACCCGTACCCAGCGCGGCCGCATCGTCGGCTGCGGATCGCCCGATGCCCGCGTTGTACCTGGGACACGGCGCGCCGCCGTTGCTCGAGGATGCCGCCTGGGTGGGTCAACTGAACAATTGGGCTGCCGGATTGCCCAGGCCAAGGTCCATCCTGATCGTCAGCGCACACTGGCAGACGGCGCCGTTGGCCCTCAGTGCCACGCGGCGGGTGCCGCTCGTCTACGACTTCTACGGCTTCCCGCAGCACTATTACGAATTGGAGTACGGCGCGCCAAGCGCGCCCGAGCTCGCAGCTCGGGTCAGGGGAGCGATGCCGTCGAACGAACCGGTCCTGGACCGCGAAGAAAGGGGTCTGGACCACGGGGCATGGGTCCCGCTGATGGCGATGTTCCCCGATGCCGACATCCCAGTCCTCCAGATGTCCATGCCTGACCTCGATCCAGAACATCTCTTTGAGATCGGCAAGCGCCTTGCTCCACTCCGCGACGAGGGCGTTCTCATCATTGGCAGCGGGTTCCTGACCCACGGATTGCCGTTCATCCGCGAGTACTTCATGGGCAAACCGGGTGCGCCGCAGTGGTCGATCGACTTCGACGACTGGGCCCGCGAGGCCCTCGAATCCGGCGACCTGGACACGCTCTTCGCCTTCCGTGAGAAGGCGCCCGGGATGCCCTATGCACACCCGACCGTCGAGCACTTCGCCCCCCTCTTCGTGACGCTCGGAGCAGTCGCTCGGCCAGAGACCGCCCCTATGTTCGCGATTGAAGGCTTCGCCTACGGCCTCTCCAAGCGCTCCTTCGAGACGCGCTGACTCCTTCGAGACGCGCTGACAGCGTCGCGAACGCGCTGCTGTCCGTCTGGGCCGCTCGGCCTCCGAGGTGCTGATCCTCCAGGCCGCGCAGCCTCCGCCGCTCAGCGAGCGCGCGGCTCAGTCCCCATGCTGGGGCATGATCGGCGGACGCTGAACGATCGACAGGGCCGTGATCAGATCCGTTTCCGGGTCCGCCGTGATCGCCAGCTCCAGCTCGCCGCGATCTCCGCGCAGTCGCCAGGTCGCCGATTTCACGCCATCCCCGGCGACGGCGTGGCCGAGGACGAGCGGTGCATGCCGAGCCGCCACTACCCGGGCGATGCGATCGAGCGCCGTGCGATCGATCTCGGGGCCGAGCTTGAGGGCGGCGGGGATCGCCGGATGGGGGCCGTTGATGGCCGCGACCAGCTTGCTGGCCAGGGTCACGAGCGCTTCCTTCGGCGCCGGCACCGACGTCAGCCCGAACGTCTGAACAAGCGCCGTCGCTTCCGGGGAGAGGCGGATCTCCACGCGGACGCGGCCGCCGTGCGCATCGGCCAGCCACCACACGACGTGCAGGGGCGTTTGGGCTTGCTCCGGCATATCAGGGTCGGGTCGGAGGGCCCCATGCACGTCGCGAATTTGCTCGATCTCCGCGCGCCGCCGGTCGAACGGCTCGTCCAATTCGACGTTCATCGCGAACAGCCGAGCCGCCAGCTCATCATCCCAGCCCGCGAGAAGCCGTTCGATGCCGGAACGCGCATCCGACAACGCGCTCGATGGGTGGATTCGCCGAACCGGGACCGTCTCCGATCCGAGCAGCGATGTCATGAGGTCGCGCGCAAGGAGCGTGCTCGGTGCGTACCGGTGGTTTGCCAGCACGATCACGCCAAGCCCGGAGGATGGCTGCCAGCGCATGTTGGATCCAAAGCCCGGATACCCGCCGCTGTGCGTCACGATCCGGCCCCAGCGCAAGTTGTCCTCGACGAAAAGCCCGAACCCATAACCGCCCGCCGCGATCTCCGGATGTGCGTCCGGGTTGGGAAGCGTCACACTCGGCCACCACGCGCCGGCAGCCTGTTGCATTTCGCGGCGGCTCGCCCGCGACAGGGGTTGGGCGCCTTCCGGATCGCTGCGGGGCGGGTACGCATCGGTGAAGAAGCCGACCCATCGGGCGAGGTCACGGACCGAAGTGAAGATGCCGCCCATCGAAGCCAGCGCCCCATAGCCATCGATCGGTTCTTCGATGAATGCTTCGCCGCGCCAGAGGTAGCCATGAGCGAGGCGATCGGCCGGGACCTCATCCTCGAGGTACGTGGTCGCGTCCATTCCGAGCGGCGCCAGGATCCGCTCCCGGACCACGTCCCGATACTCCGCCCCGGCGACGTTCGTGATCAACCGACCAAGGATCCCGTAGCCAAGGTTCGAATACTCGAATCTCGTTCCCGGCGTCCAGGCGAAGGTCAACGGACCGCGCAGGAGCTCGGAGAAGGTGGCCGGATCCAGACTCTGCTGGCGGTCTCCCCATGGGTCGTCGGTCGCCAGACCCGAGGCCATCGTGAGCAGGTGACGAACGGTGATGACCGGTCCGTCGGCGGTCGGGCCTTGAACTGCCTCGAGCTCGGGCACGTGCCTGGCGATTGGGTCGTCGAGGGAGAGTCGGCCCTCGTCCCGCAGCCGGATCACCGTGGCCGCCGTGAAGCTCTTCGTCATCGAGGCGATCCGGAACACGCTGTCGGCATCGGGTGGCGCATCCTCACCGACACGGAGCGTGCCGATGCTGCGGCTGTGAATCAGTTCGCCGTTCGCAACGACGCCGTAGACGATCCCGGGAATGTGCTTGCCGACGAGGAACGTGTCGGCAAGCGAATCGGCCGCGTGGAGCGCTCTATCGAGGGCGGTCATGGTTCCCCGAGAATCAGGAAACCGCCGGCTGCCCGGCGGTTTCGAGGGTAGTGTGAAGGTCGAGAGTCGGTCAGTGAGCGCAGGACTTCGCCTGTCCCTCGTCACTCGCCGTGCGGAAGCTGTTCCCGCAGCCGCAGCCGGTCGTTGCGTTCGGGTTGTTGACCGTGAAGCCGGCACCCATGAGGGTATCGACGTAGTCGATCGACGAACCCTTGAGCAGGTCGATGCTCTGGCCATCAACGTAGACCTTGACGCCGTTTGCTTCGAGCACGTTGTCCTCGGCGGTCGGTGCGTCCTCGAGCATCATTCCGTACTTGTAGCCGGAACAACCGCCGGAGTAGACGTAGACGCGAAGGCCGACGTCGGGGTTGGTCTCTTCCTTCGTCAACTCGCGCAAACGCGTTGCCGCGGCATCCGTGAGCGAAACGACGTTGAGCTGCTGGTCGATCATCAGGTGTCCTCTCCAGAGGATACGGATTGATTCAATTTGGGACCGGTTACCCGATCGAGGCCTACATCGTACGCAGGTCAACGGGTTTAGACAAGGACCTTGCCGAATTTAGTCCGCGACGGCCTAATCGGTTTGGCTTTCCTGGCCGTGCCGGGCCCCCACGCGGCCGCAATCGGCGCAGCGCTCGTGGCCGTGCCGGCGCAGTCGCGTGGCCGTGCCGGCGCAGTCGCGTGGCCGCGCCGGGCGCTTGACTGCCACACAATGATTAGGAGCTCGCGTGCTGCGATCATGCCCAAGGGACAAGAATTCGCCGAAATCCGGGCTGAATCTGTCGAATTCGGGTCGCTTTCTTGGCTCGCCCGCAAGATTCGGACCCACTGCGCGGAAATCGTTGTTCCCCAGGCAACGGCGTGCGGGAGTTGGGCCACAGGGCGGGAGTTGGGCCACCGGGCCCCCGAGCGACCGGGCCGGAGCCGGCCACCGGGCCGCCGACCGGACCGGGCCGGAGCCGGGCCGCAACTTGGCGGCCGGGCCGGGGCCCAGCAACTTGGCGGCCGGAAGCGGGCCTATTCCTCGATGCGCTCGACGATGGTCGCGATTCCCTGGCCGACGCCAATGCACATCGTGGCGAGGCCGTATCGACCGCGGCGAGCCGCAAGTTCGTGCACGAGCATCGTGACGAGCCGGCCGCCGCTCATCCCGAGCGGGTGACCGAGCGCGATCGCGCCGCCGTTGACGTTGACCCTGTCCGGATCCAGGTCGAGCTCGTCGATGCATACCACCGACTGGCTCGCGAACGCTTCATTCAGTTCGATCAGGTCGAGGTCCCCGGCGGCGATCCCCGCGCGTGCGAGCGCCTTGCGAACCGCTGGGATCGGACCGGCACCCATGATCGCGGGGTCGATTCCGGCCACGGCCGTTGACACCACGCGCGCCAGCGGCTTCAGGCCAAGCTTTCGGGCACGATCCGCCTCCACGAGCAGCACGGCCGACGCCCCGTCGTTGATCCCCGAGCTGTTGCCCGCCGTGACCGACCCGCCTTCGCGGAACGCGGCCCGGAGCTTCCCCAGCGCCTCCATCGTCGAATCCGCGCGAGGGTGTTCATCGCGGGTGATGAGAATCGGCTCGCCCTTCTTCTGCGGGACCGGCACCGGCACGATCTGGCCGTCGAAGCTGCCGCGATCGATCGCTGCGACGGCTTTCTGATGGCTGGCGAGCGCAAACGCATCCTGGCGCTCGCGACTCACCTTCCAGCGCTCGACGACGTTCTCGGCGGTTTCGCCCATCGAATACGGGTAATGCTTCGCAGCGAGCTGCGCATTGATGAAGCGCCAGCCGAGCGTCGTGTCCTGCAGCTCGCGATTACCGCGGTCGTATGAGTTCTCGGCCTTGGCCATGACGTATGGCGCGCGGGTCATCGACTCCACGCCGCCGCCGATGAAGACGTCACCGTCGTCGACCGCAATCGCATGAGCTGCGGAATTGATCGCCTGAAGCCCCGAGCCGCACAGGCGATTGACGGTCAGGCCACCGACTTCGACGGGAAGGCCCGCCAGCAGGAGCGCCATGCGCGCGATGTCGCGGTTATCCTCGCCGGCCTGGTTCGCGCAGCCGAGGATGACGTCCTCAATGAGGCCCGGGTCGATCCCCGACCGATCGACCACCGCGCGAATCACCAGCGCGGCGAGATCATCGGGGCGAATGCCCGCGAGCGCTCCACCGTACCGCCCGATCGGCGTCCGAACGGCCTCGACGATCCACGCTTCGCGCAGCGGTCGATGGGGGTCTCGGGTCATGGGCCGATTGTAGGGTCGTGTCGCCGTAGCCACCCGAACGGACCCTCGAGGTGCGCGGCACCGAGCCGCAGCGCGGTGTCGATATCCGCTTCTGAGGCCACGCCGGCGTCGCGGGCAACGACGGCCTCGGCGGCGATCGCGGTTCGGATACGCCCAACGATGTCATCGGGGGCGAGAGCGTCGCCGGCCTTCGGAACCGGGGCGATGCCGTGCGGGAGTGGCTCGGGAACCGGGGCGTGGCCGGGGTCGAAGCGATAGAACCCGACCCGGGTCTTGCGCCCGAGTCGATCGCGCGCCACGAGCCACGCCTGAATCGGTGAGGGACGAAGCTGCTGCGGCCGACCCAGACCCACCCACACCCCAGTTGCGGCGGCGAGGTTGACATCGAGGCCGATCAGATCCATCAACTCGAACGGTCCCATCAGGAAGCCATCGGCCCGCATCGCGGAATCGATCTCGACGATCCCGGCCTCGCCGGCCTCCAGCATCCGGAGCGCTTCGATCGTGAAGGGCCGGTTCACCCGATTGACGATGAACCCCGGGTTGTCCGTGGATCGAACCGGGGTCTTGCCCCAAGCCGTGACCATCGCGCTCGCGTCCGCGACAGCGCCAGGGTCCGTCCGCGCGGCAGCGACAACCTCGACGAGCGGGAGCACCGGTGCCGGGTTGAAGAAGTGGAGACCGAGGACCCGTTCAGGGTGCATCTGGGCGGCCTCGGCAATCGCGGTGACCGAGAGCGCGCTCGTATTCGTGGCAAGGATCGTGCTGGCCGGGGCCGCGCCGTCCAGGGCAGCGAACAGCTCGCGTTTGGCTTGAAGGTCCTCGACGATCGCCTCGATCACGAGGTCGGCGCCTTCAGCGACGGCCACTGCACTCGGCACGAAGATCAGACGAGCGATGTGCTCATCTACCCATTGGGCGGCCGGGTCGCCTTCGAGCCCCTGCTTCGCGGCGCGCCGCCGCAGTCCGTCAAGGATCCGATCTCGGCCTCGCTCGGCAGCCCCCGGGAACGCGTCGTGGAGCCGGACATGCCAGCCCGCCTCCAGCACGACCTGGGCGATCCCCGCGCCCATCGTCCCGGCACCGATGACGCCGAGGGTGCTCGTAGCAGCGCTCACGCCAGGGTCGCGTCGGCGGGCAGGATTCGGAAGGGGCGCCCTCGAGGGCCCTGGACGGCGCGGAAGTGCCGCTCGTCCAGTGTCAGGACATCGTGGATTCCGTACCGCCGCGCAAGGACGACCACGGATGCGTCCGCGAGTCCCAACTGCAGATCGCGGTACTGCTCGAGAATGTCACGGGCCTCGTTGAGATCTTCGACCGTGAATGGTTCGAGTCTGTAAACCCCATCCGCCACGTCCTTGAGCAGCGCCATCTGAGCTCGCGGACCCGCACGGGCGGCGAGAAGATAGTCGAGCTCGGCAAGAATCAGCGGCGACAGGAGGCGCGGGCTTCGATCGCGCATCGCGGCCAATGACGCCTTGTGATGTCTCTCGCCGCCATCGAGCGCAGCCAGGACTCCGCTGGTGTCGACGATGATCACTGCTCGCCAAAGCCCTCCATGAGCTCGTCGACATGCGATGCGAAGTCGGGATCACCGCTGTTGAAGAGGGGTGCGGTGGGTTCGCGCGCCGCGTGCCGCTCGGCAACGACGGCCACGCCCTCACGGATCAGGTCGGCCTCGCTGCGGCCCTCCAGTTGCGCGGCGCGCTCGAGGGCACGTTTCAACTCGCTCGGCAGGTAGACGGTGGTCTTCTCCATGCCATACACGCTACCATATGTCGGCCCGGCTCCGTGGCGCACCCCCCAAACAAGACCAGACGCTTGACCCGCGTCAGGGATCGGCGTATATATCGTCTGGCGATATATATCCAACGGGACCGCGGCAACAGGTGGGGAGGGACGCATCCAATGGCACGATCGGAAGTGGGCCGAGATAGTTCGGCCGTGGTCAATTCGCTGCCCCGTGTCGTCGCGATCGTCGGCGGTGCCGGATTCGTGCTACTTGGGGCATGGGCGATGATCGACCCCAATTCGTTCTTTGAGGCGCTCGCCCGATTCGAGCCGTACAACCAGCACTTCCTGCAGGACATCGGTGCCTTCCAGATCGGCCTTGGCCTCGTGCTGTTGCTCGCAGGTTTGCTCGTCCGACCAGATGGCCTGACGGTGGCGCTCCTCGGGGTAGGTGTCGGCGCTGCGCTCCACGCCGTCTCGCATGTGCTCGGCCGTGACCTTGGCGGAGTCCCCGAGAGAGACATCCCGGCCTTCGCCGTGTTGGCGGCCGCGCTCGTGGCGGCTGGCTGGTTGCGTTGGCGCGAGGTCCGCGGTCCGGGCAGCTGACACCAGAATTCTCGGTGCTCAGACCGAGGCGCTCACGGATCGGCGCGGAGAGCCGCGAGGATCAACGCCGCCGAGAGAGCCGACTGGGTCGCCGAATTCCGGCGGACGGGCCAGGCTCGATTGAACGCCGCGGCGAGCGTCGCCTCAGTCACCATCACAGCGTCGCCCGGGATGGCGGCGAGAGCCGCCGTCGCCCGGCGGCCCGCCAGGACCGTCGGGTGCGAATCCCCAAGTGAGGCCGCAAGCTGTTCAACCGCGTCGGCGACGAACTCCGGCACCCCATCGAGTGCCGTATTGAGCTCGACTCGCGACATTTCGTCTCCTTCGCAGCAGACCATCTCGTCGAACGAATGTTGGGCACAAGGTACGACGAACCACCGGGTGACCATGACCAATGGCCTCCGCACGGCCGTGTAGCCCGTGGTGATACCTGGACCCTATGATCACGCCGCCGATATGGCGTCGACGCCGGAGGACGATCCCTGACGATGGCTCGGAGCACGCACCGATCTGGAACATGGCTCCGCCCTCGTGGGTACGAGCTCACGCCGATCGCCGAAAACAACCAGACGTTCCGGGACTTCACGCCGTACGTTGCGGCCATCAACGATCGCGGAATCGTCGCCTTCCAAGCCTCGCTTCGAGCGGGTGGTTCGGGCGTCTACCTGAGCGACGGCGGTCCGGCGCTGGCCGTCCCCGGGACCACGTCCAGCCCGATTCGGGAGATCTGCAGCCACCCCGACATCGACGCCGGCGGTGCCGTCTGTTGCTACGCGGACCTTGAAACCGGCGAGCGTGCCGTCATCGTGACCCGTGAGGGCGACATGCGAATCGTTGCCGAAGACGCGGGTCCGCTCGGACCGACGATGAACGAAGGCGGGATTGTGGCCTTCCGGACGGGCACGGAGGGCGGTGCAACGGAAATCTTCGCGGGGCGCTATGACGACGTCACCAGGATCGC
>JAQBHC010000075.1:0-9999 GCA_032128175.1 Chloroflexota bacterium
GCTACGCGGGGGCGGGCCGCGGCTGGCCGGGCGGGCCCTGGACCGGGCTACGCGGGGGCGGGCCGCGGCTGGCCGGGCGGGCCCTGGACCGGGCGCCATCGTCGCTTAGTCATGGCCCCTACGCTCGGCGCGTCCATGCACGCGACCGGGCCGCACGGAAGGGTCTGGCCGGAGCCGCAGGCGCGCTGGGCGTCGGCGCGCGGGGCGTCGGCCGCTCGGCGTCGGCCGCTCCGGCGCCCCGGCCCAACGGAACGAGGCGCTCCGGCGCCCGGGCAGCCGCGCGAGGCGCGCGGGCCCAACGGAACGAGGCGCCCGCCCCTACCTACCGCGTGCGCGGGAAGCCCAGGTCCACCTTGGACGTGCCCGGATCCGGCCAGCGCGAGGTCACGATCTTGGAGCGCGTGTAGAACTGGATGCCTTCGGGGCCGTACATGTGCAGATCGCCGAAGAGCGATGACTTCCAGCCGCCGAAGCTGTAGTAGGCGACGGGCACCGGGATCGGGACGTTGATCCCGACCATCCCGACGTTGACATCGAACTGATACTGCCGGGCGGCGCCACCATCGCGGGTGAAGATCGCGGTTCCGTTGCCGTACTGGTTGTCATTGACGAGCTTCAGGGCCTCGTCATAGGTGGCCACGCGCGTCACCGTCAGGACCGGCCCGAAGATCTCGTCTCGGTAGCAGTCCATCCCCGTGGTCACGTTGTCGATCAGGGATGTGCCCAGAAAGAAGCCCTCGGACTCGCGGAAGAGCGGGTGCTCCCGACCGTCGGCCACGATCGTTGCGCCCTGCTCAGCGGCGCTGTCGAGGTACGAGGCAACCTTGTCCCGGTGCACCTTCGTAACCAGCGGGCCCATCTCGGCCTCGGGATCCGTCCCGGGACCGACCTTGACCTTCGGAAGGCGCTTGGCGATCGCCTCGACCAGCGGATCCGCCACGGCCCCCACGGCAACAATCGTCGCAATCGCCATACACCGCTCGCCAGACGACCCGTACCCGGCGGAGACCGCGGCATCAGCGGCCATGTCGATGTCGGCGTCCGGCAGCACGATCATGTGGTTCTTCGCACCACCGAGGGCCTGAACGCGCTTGCCGTTCTTGGTTCCTGTCTCGTAGATGTAGCGCGCAATCGGGGTCGAGCCGACGAAGCTCACCGCCGAGATGTCCGGGTGATCGAGGATTCGATCCACCGCGACCTTGTCGCCGTTGACCACGTTGAAGACACCAGCTGGCACGCCGGCCTCGGCGAGCAGCTCCGCCATGTAGATCGAGGCGGACGGATCCTTTTCGGACGGCTTCAGGATGAACGTGTTGCCGCAGGCGATCGCGTTCGCGAACATCCACATCGGAACCATCGCCGGGAAGTTGAACGGCGTGATGCCGGCCACGACGCCGAGCGGCTGCCGGATCTGGTAGACGTCGACACCGGTCGAGACCTGCTCGGAGAACGCACCCTTCATCAGGGTCGGGATACCTGTCGCGAACTCGAGGTTCTCGACCCCTCGCGCAATCTCACCGAGGGCGTCCGACGGCACCTTGCCGTGCTCGGCCGTGAGGTGGGCCGCCAACTCCTTGCGATGGGAATCCACGAGATTCCGGATCCGGAACATGACCTCGGTGCGCTTCGAGAGCGCGGTGGCCCGCCAGGCCGGGAACGCCGCCTTTGCGGCGGCGACCGCAGCATCGACCTCGGCGATTGAGGCGAAGTCAACCTCGCGCGCGATCTGCCCGGTCGCCGGATTGAACACGGGCCCGCGGCGACCTGAAGTCCCTGCGACGCGGCGACCGCCAATCCAGTGCGGGACCGTCTCGGCGGCTGGCGACGAACGAGCGACTTCGGGCTCTGCGATCTGGGTCATGGCGGAAACCTCGGATGAGCGCGCCTGGTGCCGAACAGCGATGGCGATGTCCCACAACGATACTGCGCCTGACCGAATCAGCCGTCGGGCGGCCTGGCACGAGAGCCTGATGCAACGCGCCGTGCCCCAGCTGTTGCGTGTGGCGCACCCGCGGGTTGGCGCGCGCGCGGGTTGGCGATCCCCTAGCGCGTGCGCAACCGCAGGATCATCCCGGAGCAGCCCACGACGACGACCCCAAGAATCAGCTGCTCGGCCCCGAACGGCGCGAGGACTGCCGCATCCCGCCAGGTCGTGGCCACGATCATTCGCCCGATCGCCCATAGCGCGACCCCGACCAGCAGCACCGACCCGTCCCGCCGGGCAAAGGCTCCGACCCGAAGCATGATCGCCACCAGCACCAGAACCCAGAAGGTGAACAGCGCCTCATAGACCTGCGCGGGATGGGACGGCAAGCTGGCGGCGAGGCTGCTCCAGGGGCCATCTCCGAGGTACGCGGTCGCCCACGAGAGATCGGTCGGACGGCCCTGACCCTCGGCGGCAAGAATGCCGACAAACTTGCCCGCACCAAGCGCGAACAGCATCGGCAGGACTGATGCGTGCGACCAGCGATCAATCTGCGTATCGATCAACCGACCGATGATCGCGGCCCCCAGGATCGCGCCCGGGACCGCGAGTCCCAGCCCAAGCGATCCCTGCGTCGCGTCCAGAATCGACGCCGGGTCGTCGAGGTAGTAGTCCAGATGGACCAGCACGTAGTCGAGACGCCCCCCGAGCACGGCCCCGGGCACCATTCCCAACACCAAAATCGGCACGTCGGCGGCTCGGAGGGTCAGCGGCGGGACGTATGGCCCCGCCAGCGGGGTGACGCGCCCAATCCGCACGAGCAGGATCAGCGCCGCAAACAGCACGGCCGCCAGGGCGATAGTTTGCAGCCGGATGCTGATGTCCCCGACGTAGAAGAGCGGATCGAATTCGAACGTGATGGTCGCGAGCATTATGGGCGGGCCGCGGGCGTGCGGGAGGTTACGGACTTCACGGCCCGAGTGTACCGGCCGAACGCCTTCTGGAATTAGGGCCCCGGTGGCGCCGGGGGCTAGGCGTTGAGCTTGTCCGCCAGCTCCCGGACCGCCCCGACTGAGCGCTTGAAGGCCGCGGCTTCGTCGTCGGACAGGCGGATCTCGATGACCCGCTCCATGCCGCCGGCGCCGAGGACGACCGGTACCCCAACGAACAGTCCGTCAACCCCGTACTCGCCCTGGAGTCGAACGGCACACGGGAGGACTCGCTTCCTGTCGCGCAGGATTGCATCGACCATTTCGAACGTGGCAGCGGCGGGGGCGTAGTAAGCCGATCCTGCCTTGAGCAGGGCCACGATCTCGGCGCCGCCGTTCGCGGTGCGATCGACGAGGGCAGCGACCCGCTCGGGCGACATCAACTCGGTGATCGGGATTCCAGCCACCGTCGAATAGCGCGGCAGCGGCACCATCGTGTCGCCGTGGCCGCCCAGGACGAAGGCGTGGGTATCTTCGACCGAGACACCCAGCTCCATCGCGATGAACGTTCGAAATCGCGCGGCGTCGAGAACGCCGGCCATGCCGATGACCCGCTCGCGCGGGAAGCCCGACGCCTGCATGGCCACATGGCACATCGCATCAAGCGGATTCGTGACGATGATCAGGATGGCGTTCGGCGACTCCGCGACGGCGGCCGTCACGACCGCACGAACGATTCCCGCGTTCTTCGCCAGGAGATCATCGCGGCTCATCCCAGGCTGGCGGGCGAGCCCTGAGGTGACCACGATGATGTCGGACCCGGCGGTCTCCGTGTAGCTGTTGGTCCCGAGGACCCGGGCGTCGTGGCCCATGACTGGTGCCGCCTCTGCGAGGTCCAATCCCTTGCCCTGGGGCAGCCCCTCGACGATATCCACGAGCACGACGTCGGCGAGGCCCGCCTCGGCAATCCGCTGCGCCGTCGTGGCGCCGACGTTGCCGGCCCCGATGACGGAAACCTTGTTGCGACTCATGCCGGCTCCTCGGGGACGGCAGGCCCGGCCGACCGCACCGCCGCACTCACGCCGTCGGCGTACTTCGCGAAGTTGTCGTGGAACATGCGCGCGATTCGGCCGGCCGCGGCGTCATAGGCGATCGGGTCGGCCCACGTATCACGAGGCCTGAGAACGTCGGCCGGTACGCCGGGGACCGCCATCGGTACGGCAACGCGGAAGATCGGGTCGAGCTCCGTCGGAACATCATCGAGTTCCCCGCTCAGAGCAGCCCGAACCATGTTTCGTGTGTGATCGATGTGCATGCGCTCGCCGACCCCGTAAGGCCCGCCCGTCCAGCCAGTGTTGACCAGCCAGACCGGAACGTCGTGCCGTTCAAGACGCTCCATGAGCATCTCCGCATACACGCCGGGATGGCGGGGCAGGAACGGGGCGCCGAACGCGGCCGAGAACGTGGCCGTCGGCTCCTTCACCCCGATCTCGGTTCCTGCCAGCTTCGCCGTGTAGCCCGAGATGAAGTGATAGGCGGCCTGTTCGCGAGTGAGCCGCGAGATCGGCGGCAGGACGCCAAAGGCGTCGGCGGTCAGGAACACGATGGATTTCGGGTTGCCCGCGATCCCGGTCGGGTCCGCGTTGCCGATGAACTCGAGCGGATAGGCCCCGCGTGTGTTCTCCGTGTAGCGCTCAGAATCGAGGTCGAGCTGCCGGCTCACCGGGTCCAGGTCCACGTTCTCCAGAATGGTCCCGAAGCGTTTGGTGGTCGCGAAAATGTCCGGCTCGTACATCGGTGACAGGCGGATCGTCTTGGCGTAGCAGCCACCTTCGAAGTTGAAGGTGTAGCCGTCGCCCCAGCCATGCTCGTCGTCACCAATGAGGCTGCGCTCAGGGTCCGCCGAAAGAGTGGTCTTGCCGGTTCCGGAAAGCCCGAAGAAAACGGCCGCGTCGCCGGCCTTGCCGACATTGATCGACGAGTGCATCGGCAGGACGCCTTCGTCGGGCATGAGGTAGTTCATCACCGTGAAGGCCGACTTCTTGATCTCGCCGGCGTACATCGTGCCGACGATGATGACTTCCATCCGCGCGAGGTTGACGAGGATCGCGGTGCCGGTCCGCGTGCCCTCGGTCGCCGGGTCCGCCTGGAACGACGGGACATCGATGATCGTGAAGTTCGGCACGAAGGCGGTCAGCTGGTCCTGGGTCGGCCGCCGGAACAGGTTGCGGGCGAAGATGCTCGCCCACGCCGTCTCCGTGTAGACCCGCAGGGACCGACGATGCGTCGGATGGGCGCCGATGAACATGTCCTGGCTGTAGAGATCGCGCTCGCGGATGTAGGTCATCAGGCGTGCCCGGAGCCGATCGTAGTGCTCCTCGGAGACCGGGTGGTTCACGTCGCCCCACCACATGTTTGCCTCGGACGACGGCTCGACCACGATGAACTTGTCCTTCGGCGAGCGTCCCGTGTGCTGGCCCGTGCGGACGACGAGTGGTCCGCCCGCGGCGAGCAGGCCTTCGCCCTCACGCAGAGCGAGCTCGTACAGCTCGGCGGTCGAGAGGTTGGTCCTGCCCGGTCGGGCCAGGCTGCGAGTGGTTCGCGGGGCGGTTGCGGTGCTCATCGGTTCTTCGGTCTCCTCGGCGCAGACGGCCGGGCAAGATGGCCCGGCCCGTCAGGGCTTCGAATCGACCGGCCGCGCGTGGGGCGAGCCAGAGGCCCGCCAGAGTCGGCTTCCGCAGTCGCAACTACTGCCCGGATGGTAGCACCGGGAGTACGCCCGGGTCGTGCCCGACCGCGGGTCAAGCACCCAGACCGAAGCACCCAGGTAACTGCCTCAGTTCTCGTTGAGCGCCTGTCCGAGGTCTGCGATGAGGTCCTCGGCAGCTTCGATCCCCACGGACAGCCGGACCAGATCACCCGGAACCTGAAGCACGGTCCCGGCCACTGAGAGGTGGGTCATCTGGGCAGGAATCTCGATCAGGGACTCGGCCCCGCCGAGAGACTCCGCAAGCGTGAAGATCCGGGTCGCCTCAGCGATCGCCACGGCGCGCTCCGGGCCGGTCCGGCCGTGGCGGCCCCCTGCGGCCGGAATGAACGAGACCATCCCGCCGGCCCCCCGCATCTGTCGGGCAGCCACGGTGGCTCCCGGATGAGCGTGACGCCCGTCGCTGAAGCCCGGGTAGTAGACAGTCGCAACGTCATCCCGCGCGGCAAGAAACTCGGCGATCTGCAGGGCGTTTGCGACGTGGCGATCCATGCGCAGGGAGAGCGTCCGGAGTCCTCGCAGAACGAGGAAACAGTCAAACGGGCCGGGCACTCCGCCCATGGCGTTCTGCAGGAACCGGAGTCGTTCGCCGATGGCCGGGTCGCGGGTGACCGCGATCCCGAGGACGGTGTCGCTGTGACCGGCGAGGTATTTGGTGGCGGAGTGGAAGACGATATCGGCGCCGTGATCCAGGGGGCGCTGCAGCGCCGGTGACGCGAACGTGTTATCGACCACGAGGAGCGGCCGGTCCGGGGAGTCTGTAAAGCGCTCACGGATGGCCTTCGCCGCGGCCCCGATGTCCACGATCTTGAGCAGCGGGTTGGTCGGCGTTTCGAACCAGACGAGGCGAGTCCGCTCCGTCATGGCCTCCCACAGTGCGTCCGGATCGCCGGCCAGATCGGCGTAGATCGTGTCAACACCATGGCCCCGCCGCACGCGCTCCAGATAGCGGTAGGTGCCACCGTAGACATCGTCACCGACCACGATCTCGGTGCCGGCCGGCGCCAATTCGGCAATCGCCGCGGTGGCCGCGGAGCCGGAGGCGAACGCGATCCCATCTCCGCCGCCTTCCAGCACGCCGACTGCACGCTGGAGCCGATCGCGCGTGGGATTCACGGTGCGCGCGTAGTCGTACCCTCCTCGAGGTCGGTTGACGCCGTCCTGCGCGAACGTGGCGGTCTGGTAGATAGGCGGGGCCACCGCACCGGTGAGCTCATCGGGCTCCGCGCCCGCGTGGACCGCCAGCGTCTCGAAAGCCAGGTCGCGGTGGAGATCCTCGGGTCGCATCGGCGACATCATCGCACCGTGTGCGGAAGGCCGACGGGTCGAGCGTCAATGGCTTGACATGGGCGTGCCTGCTCTCAAACTGTGCTGAGAATGAAGCGTCCCGACAGTCTGCTCGCCTGGGCGTTTGCGGCGCCGACCCTGACCCTCGTCGTCGTCGGGTTGACCATGCTGTTCTTGACCTTCGATTATCCGCCGCAGGGAGGCTGGGGTTTCCGGGGTTTCCCCGTGATCTTCGCCGCTGGGGCAGGGGTCCTGGGCTGGCTGATCATGGTCCGCCGTCCAGATAACCGGATCGGCCTCCTCCTTTCGCTGATCGGGCTCCTGAGCGCGGGCCAACTGTTCCTCACCGAGTATGCGGCGGCCGGAACACGGACGTCACTGCCGGCAAGCAACGTTGGGGCGCTCGTCAACGCGTTTATCTGGGTTCCCATCCTCGCGCTGATGGCCGGCGCGATACCGCTCGTGTTCCCGGACGGACATCTGCCCTCGCGTCGCTGGCGACCGGTTGCGTGGGTCCTCGTCGCGAGCACGGTGGTGCTTTGCGGAATCATCGTTGCGTTCCCGAGCGCCATCGACACCGAGCGAGTCGTCCGCCGCGATTTCCGACTGCCCATCGACGACGCCACCCTGGAGGCCGCGTCGTACGTCGTCCTGAGCGTACTCGGGGTCACCGTCGTGGCTTGCGGAGCAAGCCTGTTCCAGCGATGGCGAAGCGCGAGCGGCGTCATCCGGGAGCAGCTGAAATGGCTGGCACTGTCCGTCGGCCTCGTGATCAGCACGATGTGGGTATCGGTCGTCCCCGGCCCGATCACGTCGGCGATCTTCATCGCAGCAATTGCCACCGTCCCGATTGCCGTGGGTATCGCGGTGCTCCGATACCGGCTCTATGACATCGACGCGGTGATCAGTCGAACCCTGGTCTTCGGTTCGCTTACGGCGATCCTGACCGGCGCCTTTGCTGCCATCCAGAAGCTGCTGCAGACGGTATTCGTCTCGGCGACCGGCAATGAATCGGACGCGGCCACGATCATCACCACGCTCATCCTCGCGACCTCTTTCGCTCCCCTGAAGAAGGGGCTCGAGAAGTTCGTTGAACGCCGCTTTGGTGGGTACCTCGTAGAACCCGAGGCGGACGACCGAACAGCACGAGCGACAGACCCGTCCGGGGTCACGGCCTCGTCGGACGAGCTGGAGGCGCTGCTCCGTCGGGTCGTCCGCGAGGAGCTCCGCGCTTCACAAGCCGAGGTCGTGGCCGAAGCCCCGCCGACCGCCTGATCAGGCCCCGTCTCGCATTGGAATAGTGCTACCATCAGGGCGCACGTTTTGTGAAATCCCCGCTCGAGGTCGAGATGCCCATGTTTGCCAGCCGGCTTCGAATCTGGAAAACCGTCTTCAATACCGCCAATCTGCCGGAAGGCATGACGACGCCTCCCGACGCCGTCAGCAAGTGGTTGGTGATCACCCGGGCGGCCGTCTTCTCGATGACGGTGACCTCGGGGCTCATCGGCGGCCTCCTCGCCGTCGGCGCTGCCCAGTTGACCGGCGAGGTCGCAGTGAACTGGGGACTGCTGGGCCTCGCCATCGTCGGGCTCGTCGTCGCGCACGCCGCGAACAACATGATCAACGACTACTTCGACCTGGAGGGCGGCGTTGACACGGACGACTACGTCCGGGCGCTCTATGCGCCGCACCCGATCCTGTCCGGCTGGGTCACCAAGCGCCAGCTGGGCACGGCGATCCTCATCGCCAACGCGATCGACCTGGCGATCATGCTGTTCCTCGTCTCGCAGCGAGGGCCGCTGGTCGCGGCCTTTGCCCTCGGTGGTCTGTTCGTGTCCGTCTTCTACGTTGCGCCTCCGATCCGACTCAAGCACATCGGCCTGGGCGAGCCGGGCGTCTTCATCGTTTGGGGCCCGCTCATGGTCGTCGGAACGTTCTTCGTCGCCACGGGCCAGATCCCGGGCTGGGTCTGGATCGCCTCACTCCCCTACGCGATCCTGGTCACGACCGTTCTCTTCGGCAAGCACATCGACAAGATCGAGGCCGACAAGAAGAAGGGCGTCCGCACGATGCCCGTGATCCTCGGTGAGCGACTTGCCCGGCAGGTCGCGCAGGTGCTCATGATCGCGTTCTACCCGATCGTGATCGGGGCGGTGCTGATCGGCTGGATCGGACCCTGGGTAGCCCTCGTGGTCCTTGGGATCCCGCGGCTCATGACGACGCTCAAGACGTACTCGAGCCCGCGGCCGGAGACGCCCCCGCACAGCTACGTCGGTTGGCCGCTCTGGTTCGTGGGTGCCTCATTCGTGCACACGCGCCGCGCCGGTGGTCTCCTCGTCCTGGGCCTGCTGCTGAACGCGTTCCTGCCGGTGCACCTGCCCTGGCTGTAGCCGGCTCGTCACGCCGCCGCTTCGTCACCCAGATAGACCACAATCGCAACCTCATCCGGGATTGAGCGAGCCAGCCGGCGATCGGCGGTCACGAGCGGCAGGTCCAGCCGCATTGCTATGTCCACCCAGTGCGCGTCGCCCCAACTGAGCTCGAAACGCTCAACGAGGTCGACGATCGGATCGTCACGTCGACTCAGCCGGACGACCTTCGGTTCGAACCCATCGAGGGTCGCGAACGCCGCCCGTACCTCGGGCCAGTCGATCCGTCCCCGGCGCGCCGCACGGACAAGCGCGTGTCGAACTTCGAATCCGAAATGCTCAGCCACGATCGGCTCACGGTCCCCTGTCGCCAGCGAGGACCGGAATCGTCTCGCCGGCTCGTGCATCGCTTCGTCGGCGAGCATCCACGCCACGGCGACGCTGCTGTCAACGACGACGTCGGTCACGGGCCAGCTTCTCCAGAGCTCGATCGGCAGCATCCCCACCTTCCAGAGCCCGCGGGTGGTCGCGTTCGGCCCGAACGTAGTCACTGGCGCTCAGGCCGCCTGGATCCGGGCGAGTCAGGTGCGCGAGGCGGTCCATCTCTTCGAACGCGGCGCGACGCCTCGCCAGCTTCGCGCGCCGATGCCGCTCGACCACCTCGGCGGTGTACGGAAAGGCACCCACCGTCCAGTCGTCGGTCGCTCGATATGGCGTGACCGC
>JAQBHC010000076.1:0-7179 GCA_032128175.1 Chloroflexota bacterium
CCCGTCACCACGTCGCTGATCGCGACGCCGACTTTCAGCGGCGGACCGTCCGCCTCTCCCGTTATGGACATCAACCCCCCAGCGGCCTGGACGATGAAGTCGTAGCCGGGCTTCGCCGCATCCGGCGCGTGGACGCCGTACCCGCTGATCGCCACGTGGACGAGGTCGGGGTTCAGGACTCGGCGTGCCTCGTCAGAGAAACCGAGGCGCGCAAGACCACCCGCACGGAAGTTCTCGACCAGCACGTCGCCGCGGGCGAGCAGGCGACCAAGCACCTCGCGGCCGGCGTCGCTGCGGAGATCGAGACGCAGGCTCCGCTTGTTGCGATTGACCGACAGGAAGTACGCCGCGGTCCGGGTCCCGGCGGCGGCGTCACCAACCCATGGCGGTCCCCAGCCACGCGTCGCGTCGCCATCGGGGGGTTCCACCTTGATCACGTCCGCGCCCAGATCGGCCAGGAGCATCGTGCAATACGGACCGGCCAGAACCGTGGAGAGGTCGACGACGCGAAGGCCGGCTAGCGGACCGGGTCGCGGAGCTGATGGAGCCATCGCCGGGATGGTACGGCCGTCGGGACCGGCCGGGGCGGTTAGTTCGTTGGCCGACCCATCCGATCGAACTGGATCTCGGCCTGGTCCCGCGCGACTGCGCCGGGCTCCGCGACGCGGACCCAGTCGATCAGGTCTCGATTGACGGCGACGACATCGACGTACTCGCAGACCGGACCGCTGGCGTTCCGGTACTGGATAGAGGCATTGGTCATCGGCACCATTGCGCGTCGTCGTCGAAAGAACAGGAGCGGATCGATCCCGGGACCGGAGTGCACGTCGCCAGTGGCCATGTACGGACCGGACTTGAGCGTCAAGGCTCGAGCGATCGTCCGGGTCCGAAGTTCCGGGTTGCCCCGTGGGCCGGTGGCATGAACCAGGAGCAGCTCGCTCCGTCGAACGAGGAACTCAGGGACGAGCGTTTCCCCGCCCCCGGGAAGGCCCTCGATGAGGACGTCTTCCAGCACCAACTCTTCGTAGTCGTTGAGCATGTCGGACAGGCGACGACCGTCCATCCGGATCCGTCCAGACAGTCGACTTTCCTCCGCATAGGCGACGAACTCGAGCTCCGGTAGCTCCGGGGCCTCGGGCGCCGCAACGGGGGCAGGCGTACCCGGCTGGCTCAGGACGAGGTGGAGGCGGCGGGTGACGGATCCAAACATGCCCGGAGATTGCTGCAAACCGCGTGCGGACGTAAGCGGATCAAAAGTACTGTCCATTCAGTGGGCGGCGAACGTCCGCCACCGTCACGCAAACGGCTCAGCGGAGGCCGAGCGTCAGGGCGATCGACTCCCACTTGTCGATGAGATCAGCCACCGCGACGATGACGAGGAGGACGCCGGCGCCCAGCTCAATGCGGCGGTGCTGCCGAACGATCCACCTGACGATCGCCTGCGCTCGCAGTCCGGTCAGGAACGACAGCGCGACCAGGGGCAGGCCGAACCCGAGCCCGAAGAGCAGGAACGTGCCGATCTTCCCCGCCGCGTCGGCCACACCGAGACTGATCCCGAGAAGTGAGATGAGGAACGGTCCGGCGCACGGGAGCGCGATCGGCCCGAGGAAGATCCCATACAGGTACGCTCGGCCGTACGGGTTGGACACGACCGGAACCGTCGCTCCGGGGGAGGCGCTCGAACGGATTCCGGCCCGCAATCAGCATGATGCCGAGCACGATCAACAGCCCATCGATCAGGGGCGTCGCAACAGCCAGCAGCCGGCTTGTCGGCACCGCCACGATCACCAGGATGATCGCGATGAGGGTCATCATCGTCAGGACGCCGGCCAGCACGATCAAGCCGAGGAGGCCGGTTCCGCGCCGGCCCTCCAGCGCGCGGCTGTTGGCGGCCAGATAGGCGACGAATCCCGGGTACAGCGGGAGCAGGCAGGGCGAGGCCGCACTGGCGAGGCCGAGGCCGACCGGCCCAAAGCCGGCCAGCGCCGCGGTCAGTTGATCGAACATCGTGACGTGACCCTCTGGGTCAGGCCCCGTGGGCCGCAGCGAGCTCGTGGATCCGGTCGACGCTCTTGTGGCCGAACTCGGTCAGCGTCACGGTCCCATCCGTACCGACGACGACCAGCGGCGTCGATGGCGGCGACAGCACCTGGGCTCCGAATTCGTCGGCCAGCGCGCGCAGGAAGTCCTTCGACCCGATGACGTACGGCCAGTCGAACCCGAGCGATCGGCTGTACTCGGCCAGATCACCGGCCCTTTCCGAACCGTCCACGTCCACGCCAATCCAGGTGACGCGGTTGGGATCGAGCCCGGCCAGAGCCTTGACGACGTCGCGCCCCTGGTTGCGGCAATTCGTGCACCAGATCGCCATCGTCTCGACGAAGACGACCCGATCGGACGCGACGAGATCCGCGATCCGGAACGACGCCCCAGTTCGGACGTCGATGAGGTCGGCAGTCGCCCACGCCTGCGTCAGGACGACGCCGGGCGTACCCGGTGCCGCGGTCTCGGTGGGGGGACTGGAGGCGCCCGGCGTAGACTCCGGATCTGCGGTTGCGGACGCGGAGGCTTGGGGCTCAGGTGTGGCTGACCCAGTCTGGTCGGGTCCAATCGCACTGCCTGAACACGCGCTCACGATCAGCAGGAAGGCAACGCCGAGCGCCGCGACGGTAACGGCTGGGCGCTGGAGTCTGGTTTCGGTCCTGGCCATGAAGTTCCATTTAGCGGGCTGTGTTCGATGCCCAGTCTGGGCCTCGCCCGTGACTCGACCGTGACGCAGACGGGCCGCCGTTGAATTCCGCCGTAGGATGGCATGACCATGAATGACCCGCGTCGATACACCCTGATGACGGTCCACGCGCATCCCGACGACGAGACCATCGGCACCGGCGGCCTGATGGCCAAGGCCGTCGCCGCCGGCCACCGCGTCGTGCTCGTGACCTGCACCCGCGGCGAGCTCGGTGAGATCGTGGTCAAGGACATGGACACCCCGGACAATCACCGCCGGCTGGGCGAGATCCGGGCCGGGGAGCTCGAGGCCGCCATGGCCGATCTCGGCGTGACCGAGTGGGAGAACCTCGGCTATCGGGACTCGGACATGATGGGGCGGGCCGGCAACCGGGATCCCCGCTGCTTCTGGCAATCGGACCAGGACGAGGCGGCCCGCCGGCTGGCATGGCTGGTGCGGACGTACCGCCCGGACGTGATGACCACGTACAACGACTTCGGGGGCTATGGCCATCCCGATCACATCCGGACGCACGATGTCGCCGTCCGGGCATTCGCGCGGGCTGGGGATCCTGCCTGGTACACGGATCAGCTCGCGCCGGAGCACGGCGGCACCGGGCCGGCGGCCGCAGACGGCGGGCTGGCCCCCTGGTCGCCGATCAAGCTCTATGAACAGGCGATCCCCACCTCGGTCCGCAATGCGATGCGAGATCGGATGGAAGCGATCGGCGAGGAGAGCTTCTGGAGCGAACCGAAGGACGGAACCCCTGAGCGACTCGCCGAGTGGAACGCTCAGATGGAGCGGATGCTCGTGCCAGACGAATCGATCACCACCTGGATCGACATCGCCGCGGTGCTCGACCAGAAATGGGCCGCCATTGGACGCCACGTCACGCAAATGAGCCCGGACAGCACGCTCCTCCGGTTCGGCAAGGAGGGCTGGCGCGAATTCTGGTCCAGGGAGGCTCTCATTCTCCGCGAGTCGCGCGTGCCCTCGACAGGACCCGAAACGGACGTGTTCGCCGGCCTCGACTGACTCGGCGACGCGTCGGTCGGGCCCGAATCACCAGGGCAGCATGCCCTCTGAGGCCTCGAACACCTGGTCCATCACCACGGCCCCGCTCCCGGCGGGATCCATGAAGTTCGGCTGCGCCTTGTCCAGGATGACGTGCGGGCGCATGTGAATCTGGACGAGCCGCGTTCCATCGAAGGTCAGTTCGAGGGTCACGCCCTCCATGGTCGGTTCGGACCAGGTCTGATCGAAGACGAAGTTGCCGAGCGCATACCAGATCGGTTTGCCGGCGTAGATCTCCACTGCGGCCGCCCAGTGAGCGTGGTTGCCGATGATCATGTCCGCGCCGGCATCGATGGCCGCATGGGCGAGATTTCGCTGGCCCGCGTATGGCGTGGCGTCGTATTCGGTGCCCCAGTGCGGGAACACGATGACGAGATCGGCGCCGGCTGCTCGTGCGGCGGCCACGTCCTCCTTCACGTTGGACGCGGTCAGCGGGGCACTGCCGACCCGCGTGCTCGTGGCGAAGTAGCCGCCGGCGATCGTGTCGTACCCGAGGATCGCCACGGTGACCCCTCCCGCCTGGAGCAGGGCGGGCGTGCGTGCCGCGGCCAACGTGGCGCCGGCGCCGCTGTGCGCAATCTGCCAGGTGTCGAGGTTGGCGATCGTCTGCAGGATGCCCTGCGCCCCCGCGTCCCGGATGTGGTTGTTGCCGAGCGAGACGTAATCGATGCCCGCATTCGCGAGACCCTCGATGAGCGCGGGATCCGCGTTGAACACGGTCCCGGACGAGTGGAACCTGAAAACATCCGGGGCCGGGTTCTCGAAGTTGGCAATCGCCAGATCGGCGCCCTCCAGGAGCGTCCGGATCGCCCCGGCATTTCCGGTCCGCTCGGTCCGTGGCAGAACCCAGCCAAACGAGGAGCAGCAATAGCGGGAGGTGATGGTCGCGCTTCCTCCATCGAACGGGAAGTCCACTCCCTGGCCGTCGGTCTTGACGGTCTTGGCCACGCCACGGTCGAGCAGGATGTCCCCGGCGGCCACGAGCGTCCAGGCGTTCGCAGGGTCATAGCGAACAGCGGGCGGTTCCGGGGCGTTGCCCGGCGGGTATTCGAAGGAAGCGTGAAGTGGCCACGCGTAGAGGGTCGCGGCGCGATCCCCGCCGAACAGGGCGACGCCCTCCCAGCCGAGCGCCCGGACACTGGGATCGACGTCGTCCCCCAGCAAGAAGCCAAGCCAGTCACGATGGACCCCCAGGTCCGCCCGCAGCGTCGCGACATCCGCCGCGGGGAAGTAGCGCGTCGGATCAAGAGTGGCCGCGTCGAGCCCGAGCGCCGCGGCAACTTCCGCGGATTGTCCGTCGACCACCTCGATGGCCGTGTAGCGGTCCGAGGTGCCGGCCAGGATCTCCGCGACCTCGGCGGCCGACGTTTCTGTCCAGGCGGCCCGGAAACTCGTGACCGGCACCAAGGCGCGGAGGACGACGGTCGGCGTTGGCCTGGGTGTCGCGGTCGGCGCTGCGGTGCGCGTCGGCGTCGGTGCCACCGTGGGCGTGGCCGCGACTCTCTCGCTGGGGGTAGCTGTGACCGTCGGGGACGCGCAGGCTCCGAGCAGCACGGTCAGCGCGGTCAGGAGCACGATCATCCGGCGGATCACGCGATCAGGGTACCCGGGCATTAGAGCGCCCCGTCCGGGCGGGCGGACGGGGCGCAGGATGCATTCGAGTTAATGGCGGACCCGACCGGATTCGAACCGGCGATCTCCAGCGTGACAGGCTGGCATGTTGGGCCGCTACACCACGGGTCCGCGGCGAGTGCGGAGGATAGCAGGCCCAGATGCCGTTGTCAGAAGCCGGCGAAGGCCGCCACCGCAGGCTGGAGCATGGTGGGCGCTGATGATCCAGAACCGCGGACCGGTCCGAGAACCTTGAGTTGGGCCCCAGTCCGTGGATCCGCAAACCAGACCACGGTCGTCCACTCCCCGGATGGGTCGCGGGTTCTCCTGGTGAGCCCTGGGGTCAGGAATTCAACGAGCGGACCGTCCCCGGGCGCCAGCGCGATCTGATCCACTGGACCAGGCGCGGTCCAGCGCCCGAGAACTTGGGCCGAGGACGCGTCGATCGCCAGGACAAACCCCACGAGGGGGAGAGCGCCGGTCGGAGGCGTTGGCACCAGCCCGAGCGCATAGAGGACCGAGCCGTCGCGCGTTCCCGCCAGCCGCAGATTCGGCGATCCGGAAGGCGCGCCTCCATCGAGACTCGACCAGGCGAGGAGACCACTGCCGGGATCCGAAGCGGGCCAGTCGAGGCCGATGAAACTCGGGCCGGAGGGATCAATGATCACCATGGTCCCCGCCCTGGTGGCTACGTCAAGGACCGTGAAGGTCTGGCGCAGGTGCGACCATCGATACAGCTTGCCTCGCTGCGCATCCAGAAGCCACGAGCTGTCGTCAGTCGTGTGATCGTTCGTCAGGACCGGAGGGCCGATGGCCACGTCCCGTGTGATCTCATCGGACGTCTCGATCCGGACGAACGGCTGGCTGTCTCCGTTCGGCTCCGGATGACTGCAGAGCGTCAGGTAATGCCGACTCGTCGCCCATGCTGAGCGGGACGCATCACAGGCCAGATCAAGGGCCGGGAAGACCGGAAACACCACCTCGACGGGACCCGCGGACTCCAGCGACGAATCCAGTTCGACCCGCTCCTGCTGGAGGAGGAAGGTCACCGTGTCCGCACGTGGAACTTCGGTCATGGTCAGCGACAACCGCGACCCATCGGGTGACGCCCGCACGACCGGTCGGACCGCGGAGGATTCAGCGACGACCCAGCCCTCGGCCGACGGTGCTTCGCCAGAGAAGCGAGCCCCCGCCACCGGGATGATCCGGATCACGCGGGATGCGGCAATCGACAGGTCGGTCAGGTCCACGCGATCGATTGCTACGTGCCAGTCGCCACCAATGCGCTCCGAGGTCGCGAGCCACAGCCACTGCCCATCCCTGGACACGGTCGCGTCGAACAGGGGGAGCAATTCGGCCCCCAGGGTGGTCCGCAGCGAGCGGCGCCCGACCTGCGTCCCGTCCCCATCGAAGGCGCAGATGTCGAGCTGAAGGACAGGGTCGCCACGCCGCGGCGGGAAGGCGCCACAGATCTGGACGGCGGCTCCTCTGGCGTCGACAAACGTCAGCGTGGGATCGACCTCGCCGGTCGGCCTCGCGTCGCCCTGGAATTCGCCGGTTCCCGGATCCAGCCAACGCAGCCAGCCGGCGATCATCGGCACGGGTCGCGTCGCGAGCGCCTCGCCCGGGATTCCGGGCCCCGCGGAAGTTGTTGGAGGCAGGACGAGTCCCTCAGCTGCGCCGGTCGGACTCGGCGCGCTCGAGGCATCGCCGGGCAACGACGCGAGACCGCTCCCCTCGTCTGCCAGCGCCGACAGGACGACCCC
>JAQBHC010000077.1:0-5223 GCA_032128175.1 Chloroflexota bacterium
ATGCGACGGGCTACTCGGGAACGGGCGTCCTCATGTCCACGTACCTCGGGACGCGTGCGGCAGAGTGGCTCGGCGGCGGCGAGCCCCCAGCGCTGGCAAGACTCCGATTCCCACTCGTGCCCGCGCCGTACGAGGGGCGGCCCTGGTTCCTGCCCGCCATTGGTGAGCTCTTCCGGCTGCAGGATCGCCTTTCGCGCCGCGGAGCCGCGCCGACTGCCGGCTCCGCCTCGGCCTTGACCGACGACAGTGAGACCTAGCCGAGCCGCGTGGACGTGGGCCCGCCGCTGAGTGTTGCGCCAGGCTCGCGACGGATACGACCCGGCGCCGTGCCGGCCCTCCTGCTCGCCTCGATCTTCTGGATCGTGTGGTTGGCTGCGGTTGCGCCCCTGGTCGCTGCTGCCGAGCCGTCGCCGACTCCGGCGTCCACCGAGCCGCCGCCAACCTGCACGCAGCGGTATCCCGTGGATGGACCCGCAGGCGTGGACCTGCGACTCGGCTGCATCGTCGCCGAGCTCGTCGGCGCCTACTCCACACTCGGTGATCCCACGACCGCGCCGCGGATTTCCTCCTGGTTCGGGCCGCTGGCGCTGGCATCTGCCGGGCTGGCCCTGGCCGCGATGGGGGTTCGGTGGGTGTCGCGACGAGCCGGAGCACGGCTCGCGACGGCAATCCCGGCGGCGTGGTGGTCGTGCTCGGGCTGCCGTTCGCTGAATGCCGTCGGTGTCGTCGCCTGCTATCGATGCCGCAAGGCGAGGGCCGATGAGCCGACGTTGGTGCCGGGGGCGGCCGGGCCCGACTGAACGCGCACCACGGGTGAGCGGTGCCGGCAAGTGCGGCTATGAATCGGCGGCGAGCTCGCGCAGCGTGTCGAGGAGGCCCTCGACGTCCGACTCGACGGCCTGCGTATTCAGGATCCCGGCTCGCAACCAGGTCATGTCCCGCAATCGTGTTGTCGAAACCCACCCTGCCCCGGACACCTCGAGGGCAAGCTGCAGGGCGTCCTGATGTGCGTCCAGCGCCTCGCCGGTGATGCCGGCCTGCAGATGCCGGAAGCAGACCACCGAGAGGTTGGGAACGGCTGGGAGCGCCTCGAAGTCGTCGCTTGCCGCGATCACCGCTGCCAGATGCGCCGCCAGATCGTTGTTCGCCTCGATCAGCCGGCCCAAGCCTGACGTTCCGAGATGGCGCCAGGAAAACCACAGCTTGAGGGCACGCCAGCGCCGTGTGCCCTCGAACCCGGACTTCCAGAAGTTCAGTCCGGCGTCGTGCGGATCGGCGCCGTCGTGCGGATCGGCGGCGGCGTGCGGATCGGCGGCGTCGTGCGGCTTGCCGGCCCCCGTCGCAGCCATCGAACCGTGGCCGGCCCGGTAGTACTCGGGACGGCGTCCGCCGAAGACCTCCTCCAGGAGCGTCCCTTGGCGGACCATCAGCCCGCCGATGTCGTAGGCCTGGAAGAACCACTTGTGCGGGTCCACCGTCACCGAGTCTGCCCGCTCGAGGTCGGTGACCCGGTCGGCGTCCCGCGTCGAGAGTCGAACAGCAGCGCCGTAGGCCGCGTCCACGTGGAGCCACAGGCCTTCCCGCTCCGCCACGTCCGCGAGTTCGCCGATGGCATCAACGGCCCCGGTGTTGGTGGACCCCGCGACCGCGGCGATGGCGATCGGCGTCAGGCCCGCAGCGCGGTCCGCCACGATCGCCGCCGCGACCGCGGAACCTCGCAGGCGGAAGTCCGCGTCCGCGGGCACCGTGACCAGCGTTTCGAGCGGAAAGCCGAGCTCGTCCAACGCCCGCCCGATCGAGAAGTGACTCTGGTCGCCGGTGTAGACGCGCAAGTCCTCGAGGGCGCGCCCGCGCGGTGGCCGGTCGAGCCCCAGCACCTGCGGTACATGCGCGTCGCGCGCCAGCGCCATCCCGATGAAGTTCGCCATGACGCCGCCAGAGGTGAGCAATCCGAAGCTGTTTCGGTCGTACCCGAGCAGATCGCATAGCCAGCGGACGACCTCGCTTTCCATCGTCGTCGCGATCGGGCCGGCATGGAAGATGTCCACGCCCTGCTGGGCAAACTGGCTGAGGACCTCGCCGACGATCGAGGCGATCAGTGGTGGCGGCGTGAAATAGCCAAACGAACGGGGATGGTAGGCGCTGGCGGTGTGCGGAGCGACCCTCGTCCGGAATTCCTCGAGGAGGACGCCGAGCGGCGTGGGGTCAGCGGGCGCTGGCCCTGGTTCGCCCGCGGGCCCGAAGTAGCTCGCGTTGAGAGCGCTGAACCCCGTCCCTTCGCCCATGGCCCGATCGAGCGCGTGGTCGTACAGGTAGTCCAGCCCTGTTTCCCACGCCGCGGCTCCCGCCGCCCGCAATGCCTCGCGCGCCCCTTCCGGGTCCCGGATCCCCAGCAACTCCGGCTCCGGGTGCCAGGCGAAGCGATCGCTGAAGTCGGGAGGGACAGGCGGACGCGATGGACCCGGCGGACGCGGGTTGCGCTGCTTGCGGGGTTGATCTGGCATCCGGCCGATGGTACGGGAGCGATGCACCTGGCGAAGTGGGCGTGACCGCAGGGGCGCGATTCGGCATACTCGCTCGAACTCGCTGCAACGAAGTCGCGGACAGGAGGTCCAGTGCCGGGTCGACGGACGGTCGTGTTCTTTCCCGAAGGGGCCTACGGGCCGACGAACAACTGCGTCGGGATCGGCCAGCAGTTGCAACGAGCCGGGCATCGCGTCGTGTTCATCGTCGAGGAATCCTTTGCCGGCCGCCTCGAGGCCCAGGGCTTCGAGGAGCGCCTGATGCGGCTGGGTCCGCCGCCCGAGACCGCCGAGATTCCTGGACAGTTCTGGATCGATTTCATCCGGGACACGTCGCCGATCTTCCGCAGGCCGACCATCGAGCAACTCGGCGAATTCATGCAGCCGACCTGGCAAGCGCTCATCGACGGTTCGAAATACGTGGACGATCGACTGCGCGCGATCATCGACGACGTCCAGCCCGACGTGCTCGTCGAGGACAACGTCCTCGCCTTTCCGGCGCTTCTCGCCTCGGGCCTGCCATGGGTCCGGATCGTGTCATGCAATCCGGCCGAGGTGAAGGACCCGGCCGTGGCCCCGCTGTCGTCCGGCTACCCGGTCGCCGACCGATCAGCATGGGGGGCGTTCAAGGATGAGGTCGACCGGACGCACCGGCCGATGTGGGAAGACTTCAACGCCTATGTGCAGGATCGCGGCGCGCCGGCTCTGGCCTGGGCGGAGACGGGTCCGGAATTCATCCACGAATCGCCGTGGCTCAACCTGTACTCCTATCCGGCCGAGGCGGACTACGTTCGTCAGAACCCGCTCGGGCCGGCCTGGCACCGTCTCGACTCCACGGTCCGCGAGACCGGCGAGGTGTGGACGCTGCCGGACCACCTGCGCGACGGCGACGGGGCGCTGATCTACCTGTCGCTCGGCAGTCTCGGCTCCGCCGACGTTGCCTTGATGCAGCGACTGGTGGACGTGATGGGCACGACCCGCCATCGGGTGATCGTGTCCAAGGGTCCGCTCGAAGATGAGATCACGCTGCACGACAACATGACCGGGTCCGGATTCCTTCCCCAGCCAGCAGTCCTGCCGCAGGTCGATCTCGTGATCACGCATGGCGGCAACAACACGGTCACTGAGGCGTTCCATCACGGCAAGCCGATGATCGTGCTGCCGCTCTTCTGGGATCAGGTGGACAATGCCCAGCGGGTGGATGAGACGGGCCTCGGGGTCAGGCTGTCCACCTACGGTTTCCGCGACGAGGAGCTGACGGGCGCCGTTGACCGCCTGCTGGCGGATACTTCACTTCGAGCACGGATGGGCGCCATGTCGGCACGCATTCGGGGCACGTCCGGCACTGCCCGGGCAGCCGAACTCATCGAACGGGTGGCGTGGACCGGCGAGCCGGTCGTGTCAGTTTGAGCCGCTCGCTGGAACACTGGAGGAGGGATTGATGAACGGACGGGGCAGCGCAGGCACGGCTCGAAGAGCCGTTGCACTGCTGGGCGTGGTCGCGCTGATCGTGGCCGCATGCGGCGTCGGGGCGCCGGAGAAGCCATCGGGCAAGATCGTGGTCTCGAACTGGGACCTCTACTTTCCCGAGGACATGATCGCGAACTTCACGGCCGAGACGGGCGTCGAAGTCGAGTGGAGCAAGCACACCACGAATGAGGACATCGTCGGCAAGCTGGATGCCGCAAATGGCGTCGGCTTTGACGTCGTGTTCGTCTCGGCGCCATTCGCCGAAGGCCTGAACAACCGTGGCTGGGCCGAAGCCCTCGATCACGGCAAGCTCGCCAACATCGGCAACCTGACACCCGAAGCCGACAAGCTCGGGTACGACATCGGCAACAAGTTCTCGGTCCCCTATACCTGGGGCACCACCGGCCTGTGCTACCGCTCCGATCTGGTCAGCGGTACGCCGAGCAGCTGGAATGACCTGCTCAAGCCATCGGCCGAGCTGGACAAGAAGATCACCGCACTCGCGACGGATCGCTGGCTGCTGCTGCCGGCCCTCAAGGTCCTCGGCTACTCCGTGAACGAGACCGACGAGGCCAGGCTCAATGAGGCCCGCGACCTGCTCATCGAGGCGAAGAAGCACCTCCTCGCCTACGACGACACGACGTTCTACTCCAAGCTCGTGTCGGGCGAGGCGCTGCTGGTGGAGGCGTGGGATGGCTGGTGCAACTACGGCATCGCAGAGAACGCCGACATCAAGTTCGTGATCCCATCGGAAGGGAGCGACCTCTGGAGCGACACGATGGTCATCCTGAAGTCGTCGAAGAACAAGGCGGCCGCCTACGCGTTCATCGACTACATCCTTCGTCCGGAAGTCGGGAAGAGCGTCGTCGACCTGACCCTGTACAAGGTCCCGAACCCGAAGGCGATGGCGCTCGTGGATGCGGAGACACTCGCCGCGTTCCCGAACCTCGCCATGACGGGCGAAGAACTCCTGAAGGGTGAGCCGGAGCGCGACCTCGGCGCCGCCGCGACGATCTGGGCCAGAATCGTGGCCGAAATCACCGCCGGTCAGTAGCGGAACACCTCGGGGGCGGCGGGCGCCCGGCCCGCGCCCCCCCTTGGGTAACGGGCGGGGAGAAGCCGGGGGGTGGGGGTGGGGCCCCCGCGCGGGGGGGGGGCGGGCGGTGCGGCGGGCGCCCCCGAGGTGTTCCGCTACTGACCGGCGGTGATTTCGGCCACGATTCTGGCCCAG
>JAQBHC010000078.1:0-4541 GCA_032128175.1 Chloroflexota bacterium
GCCCGACGTTACTGGCGTCAACACCGCCGTTGGCGCACACAAACCCGTGACTCGTCTCCGTGATCAGTACGCCGTTGGCCCTCCGGACGACGCGGCGAGCCTCGCGGAGGACGACCTCGAGCTGACGGGGATCGCGGTCCCAGCGAGCGGCGAATTCGATCGCCTCCGCCCGGGGCACGATGCCGTCCAGGGCAACAATTGCGCCCTCGGCCTTGGAGACCACCTTCTGGGTCACGATCAGGACGTCGTCCCGACGCAGCGGGAGCGCACCCTCCGTTTCATCGAGGGATCGCAGCAGCAGTGCGGCCAGGTCGTCGCCCGGGACGACCTCGGGGATTCCGAGCAGTCCGATCACCGTGAGCGACGGGCCCGGCATGACCGGCGGAACGGGATGCGGATCAGGAGGCACCGGGTCCACCGCCTCGCGCAGGCACCGACACCACGGGCCGGCCGGCACTGTCGGCGACGAGAAGATCGGCGCCGGTGTCCACGTCCAGGGTCAGCGGACCGCCGAGTTCAAGGAATCGGGCACCTGCGGCCAGCGCGGCAGCCCGGTGCGCTGCCAGGCTCGCCTCGCCGAACGCCGGCTCGATGACCGCGGGCGGCGCGGTGAAAAGGACATTCGTCCCGAGTCCGTGGCGGTCCGGCACCGCGGCCACGATGGGCGCCGCCCCGTCCGAACCGGACTCGGCGGCCCCGCTGGGCGCCGCCCCGTCCAAACCGGACCCGGCGGCCTCGCGGACCTCATCGATGAGACGGTCGAGCGCCTCAGCATTGACAGCCGGCAGGTCGATGGGCACGACGACGGTCGCCGAGGCCCCGAGGCCCATCGCCAGGCTCCGCGCCTCGCGCAGCGCCGCATTCAATCCGGGCAGGCGTTGCACGAGCGTCTGCGCACCGAACATTGCTGCCAGGTCGGCGGCGGCCCGATCCGCCGTGACGAGCACCGTCCCGGCCAGGCTCCGCGCGTCGCGGGTTGCGGTGAGGGTGCGAATGACCATCGAGATCACGAGCTCGAGCCGCTCCTCGCCGGAAAGGGCGGCACGCAGCCGTGTCTTCGCCGTTTCAAGACCGCGCAGGGGCACGATGGCCCAGATGCGGCTGAAGTCGGGGCGGCTGAAGTCGGGATGGGAGGTCACGGGCCGGATCCTAGCGCCGGCGAGCGCCTAGCGCCGGCGAGCGGCAAGATCCTGGGGCCAGCGAGCGGCGAGCGCCTAGCGCCGGCGAGCGCCTAGAGTCTCGAGCACCGTCGCCGCGAGGCGGGCCCGGGCCGTGTCGTCGCTCATGATCGTGTCGGTCACGAGAACCTCCGGACCGAGAGCGCGCACGTGCGGTTCGAGCCCTGCATCCACAGTATCCAGGACGAACAAGTCGATCAGGTCCTGGAAGATCCGGGCCACACCGAGGGCGGTCGGTTCATGGCCGAGCGAGGCGAGGATGCGGTCGGCCGGTCCCCTGATCGCGCGTCCGCCGACGATTCCGGACACAGCGACGACCGGCGCGCCGCGGGCTCGGGCGGTGTCGATGGCTGCGCGCATTCCCGGGACCGCCAGGATCGGCGCGACCGAAAGGAACGGATTGGACGGCGCGACGACGATCGCCTCGGCCGCGGCGAACGCGTCGAGAACTTCGGGGCTGACGACGGCGTCCGCGATCCCCTGGAATCGGACCTCATGTACCTCCGGGGCCTGGTGCAGTCGAACAAAATAGGTTTGGAAGTCGAGCCAGCCGTCGTCGGTCCGCACCTCCGTTCGAATCGCCGCGTCCGTCATTGGGAGGATCCGGGCGCGGACTCCGAGCGAAGCCTGTAGATGCGTGGCGACCTCGGTCAGGCGGGCGCCTTCTCCGAGCCGCCGCCCTCGCACGATGTGGGTCGCCAGGTCGCGATCGCCGAGCTGGAACCACGTTTCCTCGCCGTATCGCGCCAGCATGTCGGACGCCGTGAACGTCTCGCCGGCGAGGCCCCAGCCCAACTCGCGGTTGTCTATCCCGGCGAGCGTGTACATCACCGTGTCGTGATCTGGACATACGAGGAGCCCGTGGCGCTCCAGGTCATCGCCCGTGTTGACGATGACGGTCAGCCGGTCGCCCAGGTGCGCCTGAAGCCCGTGCGCGAGCTTCGCTCCGCCGACGCCTCCGGCGAGCAGGACGACCTGCGGTCGAGCTGAGTCAATCACCTGACAACTGCGCCCGGACCTCGATCATCCGGTCGATCGTCTCGAGGTCGTAGGGGGCCGGCAGTCGAGCGATGATCGTCCTGAACCCGAGGTCTACGTACGGCCGAATGGCATCGGCGACCTCCTCCGGATTTCCGAACAGATGAGGGACCTCTCCGGCGTGCGTGGTCCCGTTGGCGCCGATCACCGCCGCCCAGGCCGTTTCGGCGTCGGAGCGCCGATTGCGGATGAGTACGGGAAAGCTGATCGTGAGCTCGATCTCGGCACGATCTCGTCCCACCGCCGCGCAGTGGGCATCGAGGATTTCGAGGCGCGTCCGGACGTCCTCGAGGGTGCCCGACGTGTTCCAGAGATCGCCCCGCAGGGCGGTGGTCCGGAGCGTCTTCTTCGGCCCTGAACCGCCGATCATGATCGGGAGGTGCGCCTGGACGGGCCGTGGCTCGCAGAGCGCGTCGTTGAAGTGATAGAACCGTCCGTCGTGCGTGATTCGCTCACCGTCGAGCAGGCGGCGGAGGAGCATGACTGCCTCATCGAGCCGATCCAGCCGCTCCCCGAAGCCGGCCCCGAAATCGATCCCGAAGGCATCGTGCTCACGCTCGAACCACGCACCACCGATCCCAAGGATGGCTCGGCCCTCGGACACGTGGTCGAGCGTCGTCGCCAACTTGGCCGTGAGCCCCGGGTTGCGGAACGTGTTCGCGCCCACCATCAACCCGAGTCGCATGCGCTTGGTGATCGAGCTGAGGGCCGCGAGGGTGGTCCAGCCCTCGAGCATCGGCTGGTCGGCCGGTCCGAAGATGGCGAGCAGGTGATCCCACGTCCAGACCGAGTCCCAGCCCGCGGCCTCGGCGGCCAGCGTCGCGTCACGGATGGACGGCCAGTCCGTCTGCTGCGACCAGAGCTGCGCCCCCAGCTTGACGCCGGACCCCCGCGCGTCCGGAGCCGGGCCTCCGTCGCTCACGCTCAGCCGCCCTTCAGGTGGTCGTGGATCGCCAGGATCCTGATCCGAAATGAAATCCGCGCCTGGGTGCGGAACGCGGCAAGCTGGCCTGGACGCGCGTCGTCGTAGCGAACGGCGAGGTCGCAGATGTCGTTGCGGGCCGTTTCGAGGTCGTCAATCGTGGTTTCGACGACCCCGGTGATGCCGACCCAGCGCATCGAATCGCCTCCATCGAGGACGGCCAGGGACACCCGGGGATCACGCTGCAGGTCCGCCGGCCAGCGCCGCGGATAGCGGCTGTTCAGGAGGATCCGGTCGTCCGGGTCGAGCCGGTACCACGCGATGGCCTGGTGCGGGGCTCCGTCCTCGCCGGTCGTTCCCACGGAGGCCACATGCGGCGCCTCGAGGAATCGACGGATTCGGTCGATGAGCACGGCGGCAGCAGGAAGATCGTTCGTCACGAATCGATGGTAAAGCGTCCCGGCGATCATGGGCCGGGCGTAGACCCGCGGCCCGGTCCCGCCGCGGTCCGGGGCGCCGTGGGCGGAGCCGCTCGCACCGCGGTCAGCCGAGCCGCTCGCCGGCCTCGATCGGGACATCAAGCCGATTCTCAGGTGGCGCCAGCGGGCAAGCCCACTGCGGGTCGAACGCACACGACGGCTGGAACGCGAAGTTGAAGTCCAGGATCAGCTGCTCGGGCGCCTCCGCGGTTCCGAGGTCGGCGCTCTTCGCGGCATCCAGGATGTAGCGCCCGGCGCCGTAGGTGCTGGTCCCGTTCGTGGCATCGCGGAACGGGAGGAACAGGCCGCCCGCATAACCCGCCATCCAGAAGAGACCCAGCGTCCGCGAGCGCTGCGGCAGGGGAAGGTGGACCGTCCCGATGCGAGTGAACGTCATCGTGTCCCCGCTACTCATCGGCAGGCGCATGCCGAGGCCAGGGGCGGTTTCGGGTTCGGTCTCGGCGGCCCCCGAGGCGCCGTGCTGTGATCCGGTGTTGCGGACGGCCGCCACGAATCGCAGCGCGGGATCGTACGGCCAGTAGCGGCCCGCGAACGCCGACCGCTCGGCAGCTGGGACCGGTGACTGCGGGTGCGTCCGATAGAGCTCGTCCCGAACGGCCCGCCAGTAGTCCCAAGCGCCCTGGGGATTCGCGGACGCGATCTGGCGGACGGATGCGTAGAGGTCTGCGATGCGCCGTCGCCAGTCCGCCAGGGTCAGACGATCCTCGACATCGCGTGCCGCGGCACGCTCCGCGACGTCGCTCGGCGCAGCACGATCATCGGCTCCGGGCGATCCCTTCATCGGCCCATGCTAGTTGAGGCGATCGCACCTGGGGACGGGCATACAATCGGGTCCGCCCCATGGACCGTTCGGCGCGCACGACGTCGACGCATGGTGCAACCGGAGGTCGCCCCGTGACGGAG
>JAQBHC010000079.1:0-3148 GCA_032128175.1 Chloroflexota bacterium
CGGCGCCGTCCGGATCGGTGGAGTACGGGGACTACCGATGAGGCCTTCCGAAGCGGCTCCGGGCGGCGTGGCTCCGGGGCGGGAATGGAACGCTCGGAGGGCGGCCCTGCTGCGAACGGCTCCGAGGCGCGCTGGGAACGCTCGGGGGCGGGCGGTTCCGGGGCGCGCTGTTCCGGGGCTCGCTTTGAACGCTCGGAGAGCGTTACGACCGAGCGCCAGCGCCAGGACCACTCGATCTCGCGACTCCACCGTCGATTGGAACGCGGGGCGTTCGAGGCGACCGAGGGGGGTGCCAAACCTCTGTCGTCGATACCTGCCATCGGTCTTACCGCTCTCCCGGCGTTCCAGAGGCCGAGCGCCGTCCGGATCGGTCGAGTACGGGGACTACCGATGAGGCCTTCGGACGCGCCTGCCGGAGCGCCGGCTGGACCGCCGGCTGGACCGCCGGCTGGACCGCCGCTGTTCTCCAAGTCCGAGATGATGATCGTGGCGGCGGCTCGCGAGCTTGCCGGCCAGCGGGTCTGTTTCGTCGGCGTGGGCCTGCCGAACATCGCCGTGAACCTCGCCCAGCGAACGGTCGCGCCAGACCTCGAGCTCGTCTATGAGGCGGGCGTGTTTGGGGCGCGACCGGCCCGGCTGCCGCTGTCGATCGGCGATCCGACGATCGTGACCGGCGCCACGGCGGTGGTCTCGATGTTCGAGTTGTTCAGCTTCTATCTGCAGGGCGGGCTCGTCGACGTGGGGTTCCTCGGCGCGGCGCAGATCGATCGCTTCGGGAACATCAACACGACGGTCATCGGGTCCTACGACGCGCCGACCACGCGCCTGCCTGGAAGCGGTGGCGCGTGCGAGATCGCGATCAATGCCCGCGAGGTCTTCGTGATCATGCGCCAGAGCGCCCGCTCGTTCGTGGACAAGATCGACTTCCGGACCTCGCCGGGGAACCTCGGCGGAGCCGAGCAGTCGGAACGTATCCGACGCGAGGGCGGCTGGCTCGGCCGTGGCCCATCGGTCGTGGTGACCGACCTCGGGATCTGGCACTTCGACCACGATGGCGAGATGCGCCTCGACTCGCTGCACCCAAGCGCCACGCTGGACGAGGTCCGAGCGACGATCGGCTGGGATCCCCGAATCGCGCCCACGTTGGCGACGACGGCCGCTCCGTCAGCCGAGGAGTTGCGCCTCATCCGCGAGGAGTTGGATCCGGGCGGGGCCTACATGGCCTAGGTCAAGTTGGCTCGGCTGGTCAGGACGGTTCGGCTGGTCAAGTTGGCTCGGCCGAGGCCCGGGCGCGCACGACGACGACCGGACACGGCGCGTTGTGCACCACGTGGTCGGACACGCTCCCCAGGAAGAAACGGCCGACCGTTCCCCGTCCGTGACTGCCCACCACGACGAAGTCCACCTGTTCACTGCGGGCCGCCTCGATGATCGACTCGCCCGGTTCCCCTTCCCAGATGAGGAAGGTCACCCGGACTCCCGCGGCACGTCCGCGCGATACGAGTTCCTGCGCAGCGGCCTCGCGGGCCGTCCGGACTTGATCAATGCGCGTGCGGAAGCGGCCCCCGGGCAGCCGGAGTGAGCGTGGGTCGATCACGCTCACGATGAGCAATTCGGCACTCAGCCCATGAGCCAGATCAAGCGCCTCCAGGCCGGCCTCTTCTGATGCCGGCGAGAGATCGGTCGCGAGCAGGATCCGCCGCGCAGCAGGGATCGCATTCGGGAACGGCACGAGACCCGGCACGGCGTTCACGCCGTCGGGATCTGACATGTCAGTGCCGTGGACCCAGCGGCGTTCGCGGCCGCGACGGTGGCCGAGGCGCCGGTCGTCCGCTGCAGTGCGGCAGACGCGGGATCCTGGACCACGAGCGCCGTAACCATGCCGAACATACCGTCCGCGCCCTCGGCGTGGGTCAGGATGTGGCAGTGGAATGCCCATGCGCCGGGTTCGGTGCAGTGGATAACGACGTCCCAGCGCTCGCCCGGATTCACGCCGAGCGTGTCGCACAGGAAGCCGGCGGAGCCGAGGTCGTGGCCATCGCGGGCGACCACCTGCATCGGCACCCCGTGGAGGTGCCATGGATGCATCATGTTGCCCTCGTTCATGAAGCGGATGAGGATCTTGTCCCCGAGGTTTGCCACGATCGGCGATGTCGCCGGGAAGCCCCGCCCGTTGATCGTGAAACCGCCCAGCGAATCGTTGCTGATCCAGACGATGTCCTGGCTCACGCCGTACCGGCGCTCTGGCCGCAGGGCCGGGTCCTTCGGTTGGACGATGAATGCCCCGAGGAGGCCACGCCCCACCTGATCGGTGGCGTTGTGGTGCGAGTGGTACATGTGCGAGCCGCTCGGATCGGCGGTGAACTCGTAGGCGAATGATTCGCCGGGCTTGATCGGCTCCTGAGTGATGTGCGGAACGCCATCCATGTTGTTCGGAACGCGCTGGCCATGGAAGTGGATACCCGTCGATTCGCGCATCCTGTTCGTGAAGACCGCCCGAACCCTGTCCCCCTCGACGACATCGATTCGTGGCCCGGGCCACGTCCCGTTGAACCCGAGCCCGGCGAGTGGCGCCTTCTTCGCATCGATCCGATGCTGGATCTCATCGATCGTGAGATTGAATATCTTCACACCGCCCTCGACGATGGGGTTTCCGTAGGGCTGGTTGCCGAGCCCCTCGAGTTGCCCCGATTCCCCGCCGAGGAAGCGCTGAACAGCATCGAGGGCATTCGCGTCGTGCCCAACGTACTCGGGCGTTCCGCTTGGCATCACATGGCCCGGGTCGGTGCTGGGCGCCGCGGAAGGGGTTCCGCTCGCCGGAGGCGCTGACGGGCCGGCTTCGCCGAGTCCCGGCGCGGGACCGTATGTCCAGGCCGGAGCCTGCCCCGATGGCGTACACGCGGCCACGACGGCGGCGATGAGGCCGCCACCCGTGAGCGTGGCAGTGCGCAGGAAGCCCCGCCGGCTCAGGGCGGACACAGGGGATTGACCGATGGGAGCTGGGACGGCGTCGGTAGGCATGCGGGCATCGTGTCGGTCTGCGGCCAGGTACGGAAGTGACACCTGGCCCGTTGCTGCAGGCCGCTGGTCCCGTGCGTTGCGATCCGCTCCACTTCGCGATGCCCGTGCCGCCCGCCGCGTCGAGGAC
>JAQBHC010000080.1:0-18079 GCA_032128175.1 Chloroflexota bacterium
GGAGTCGCCTGGGCGTAACCCTGGCGCCGGGCGGCTACCTCTTCGCCACCGTTCACCGCCAGGAGAACCGCGAGCCCGAGGCGATCGCCGCCTGGGTCGCGATCCTGTCGAGCGCGGCATCGCTCTCGCGGCCGGTGATCCTGGCGCTGCATCCGGGCACCGTGGCCGCCATGAGCGCGGCCGGGATCTCGTGTGGGCCTGATGTCGTGGTCGTCGAGCCGCAGGGCTATCGAACGTCCCTGGCGCTCCAGCTCCACGCTGCCGCCGTGCTCACCGATTCGGGTGGGGTCCAGCGCGAGGCCGCCTGGCTCGGTGTTCCGTGCCTCGTGATGCGTGACTCGACCGAATGGGCCGAGGTTGTCGCCGGATCCGGGGGGCGCATGGTGATTGTCGGGCTCGATCTCGGGAAAGCGGCTTCCGAGCTTGCGAGGCTCGCTCCACTCGACGCCGGCGCGCGACTGGCCCGTGAGCGCGCGGCCGCCCTGAACCTGCGGCCGGTTGGCGCGGTCGAGGCGATCGTGGCAGCGCTTGAGGGCCTCGGCCGGTGAGCCGTGTCGTCATGTTCGTGTTCAACGACTGCCGGACCGATTCGCGTGTGCTTCGCGAGGCCGGCTCGCTGGCCGCCGCCGGTCATGACGTGTCCATCATCGCCCGCCCCACGGATGCCGCGTCGACCGTCGGCGAGCGGGAAGAGCGCGATGGGTTCGTGATCCTGCGCGTGCCGATCCCTCCGGGTCATCGGCTCTTCCGACTCTGGTTGCGCTATCCGTGGCGGATCACCAACTGGGCGATCCCGCGCGCCCGCCGCGGGTTTGGTCGCCTGCCGGGCGGCCTGGGAGACGTCGGCATCGCGGGCCTGGCGGTCCTGGCATCCGCACCGTTGAGCGTGATCCGGGGCCCGTTCTACCTCCGCGCCCGCTTCAGGAATCGAAGGGCCGAGGCCGAAGCGGCGACATCGACATCGGCCCCGGGCCCGGCCCCGGCGGTGCGCCCGAGCTCCACGAGACGTCCATCGCCCGTTGAGTGGCTGGTTCGCTGGCGCTGGGTGATCGAGGCCTGGGCGCGCGCCGCGGCGGCAGCGGCCGGCGCAGCCGACGTGTATCACGGGCACGACCTCACGGGGCTGGCCGCAGCCGTTGCGGCATCCGACGCGCATCCCCCAGCGAAGGTCGTGTACGACAGCCACGAGATCTACCTCGAATCGGGCGCCAATGCGGAGCAGCCAGCCTGGCTGCGCCGCATGATGTCGAGGCTGGAGCGCCGCTGGCTCCGGCGTTCCGCGGCGCTGGTGACGGTCAACGACAGCCTGGCCACGGAACTGGGGCGCCGCTACGCTCCCGTTCGAACGGTGGTCGTTCACAACTGCCCGCCGCGATCCGAGTCGCCGACCGTCGGACAGGACCTGATCCGCGCTGCGACCGGAATCCCCGCAGATGCGCCGATCGCGCTCTACCACGGGGCCTTCTCGCGCCATCGCGGACTCGAGCAGCTCGCCGCGGCGGTCGGCGAACCGGGACTCGAGGGCGTCCACGCCGTGTTCCTCGGATATGGCGGGATGCGCGCGGAGCTGGACGTAATCGCCGCTGGTCTGACATCCCGGGGGCGTGTCCACGTCCTGTCCGCCGTCTCGCCCGACGAGCTCGGCGACTGGGTGGCCTCTGCCGATGTCGGTGTGCTCATGATCCAGCCGTCCACGATCAACCATCGGATGTCGACGCCGAACAAGCTATTCGAGTCGCTCGCGGCCGGTGTTCCCGTCGTGGCGAGCGATTTCCCGGAGATGCGCCGGATCGTGTGTGACGATCCGCTCGGTCCGCTCGGACTGGTCGCGGTGCCGGATGACGTTCCGGCGCTGGCACGAGCGATCGGCTCCATCGTCCTCGCACCGCCCGCTGAGCGCGCCGAACTGCGCGCCCGCTGTCTGCAGGCCGCCCACGAGCGCTGGAATTGGGAGACGGAATCGGCGGGCCTGGTCAGCCTCTACGCTGAGATCACGGGGCAGGCGTGACGGCCTTACGGCCTGACTCGACGGAGCCGTCGGCCGCACCGGAACAGCCAAATTCGCCGGTTCCCCAGCGCGCCGTGATCGTTCTTCCCTCGAGTGGGGAATTCGACGGTCGGGCGCACAAGATCGCGGCCGGTCTGTCGGCCCGCGGGCATGAGGTGACCGTGATTGCCCGGCCCGGTCCGCACCTTCCCGATAACGCCATCGATCCGTCCGGTTACCGCATCCGACGAATGGGCCGCGCGATTCAGGCCGGGCTCCCGTCGCCCGTCCGGCAACTTCGCCAGCTCGAAGCGATCGCCCGCCAGCGAACCGCAGCCGTCGCGTTGGCGCCTCGCCCACCGGACCTGATCCACGCCATGGGCCTGATGGGCCTGCCCGTCGGGATCGCCGTCCGCAGCCGCCTCGGCGGCAAGCTGGTCTATGACGCCCGCGACCTGTACACCGAAGCTGGAACGCTGGCCCGGCTTCCCGCGCCGCTGCGGCGGCTCATCGGGATCGCGGAGCGTCGGTGGGCTCGTGCCGCCGACCGGGTCGTGACCGTGAACGACGCGCTCGCCGACATCCTCCTCGCTCGTTTCGGTGGCGAGCGCCCGCTCGTCGTCATGAACACGTCGCTCCCGCGCCCCGCCAACGACCCGCAGCCGCACCGCTTGCACGACCGTCTCGGGCTCAAGATCGGGACGCCGATCGTGCTCTACCAGGGCGGTTTCTCGCCCGGTCGCGGCATTCCGGAACTCATCGCGGCCATGGTCGACGTCCCGGATGCCCACCTGGTCCTCCTGGGCTACGGGCGCCTCGCAGTTGACCTGCGAACCCTGGTCGACCGCTCCGGCATCGAGGCCAGGGTTTCGATCCTTCCTGCCGTCCCACCCGGGGAGCTCCTCGACTGGGTGGCATCCGCCGACCTCGTGGCCATCCCGATCCAGGGGGACACGCTCAACCACCGGCTGGCCACGCCCAACAAGCTCTTCGAGGCGCTGACCGCCGGGGTGCCCGTCGTTGCCTCGAACCTGCCAGGCATGGCGTCGATCGTGCGTGAACTCGATGCCGGCATTCTCGTCGATCCGACGCGTCCGGCGGACATCGCGGCCGCCATCCGCGGACTGCTCGAGCTTCCTCCGGCCGAGCGTGCGGCCGCCCGCGCCCGCGTTCGTGACATGGCCGCCGCGCGCTACGGCTGGCCGCTGCAGTTCGAGCGCCTGCTGCTCGAATACGCGCGACTGACCGGGCGCCCGTGGTGAGTCGGGACTTCGCGCGGCGGCCCTAGACGGGAGGAGGCGGGACACCTCGGCGGGCGGCATCGGAGCGGTCCTGATGCATCTGAACGATGTCCGCGGGTTGCCCCTCCGCAATCACGTGGCCGTGCTCGATGAGCATGGCCCGGTTGCAGAACTCGGTGACCCAGTGCATGTCGTGGGTCACGAGGACGATCGCCTTGGCGCCTTTGGCCAGTTCCAGCACCCGCTCCTTGGACTTGGCCCGGAAGACCTGATCGCCGGTCGCCAGCACTTCGTCGAGCAGGAGGATGTCCGGGTTGACGGACGTCGCGATGGCAAACCCCAGGCGCGCGCGCATCCCCGACGAGTACGTCTTGATCGCCGCATCGATGAACTGCCCGATATCGGCGAAGGCGATGATGTCGTCCAGGCGTTCCTGGATTTCGACGTCTTCAATACCGAGGAATGCCCCGGCGAGGAGGATGTTGTCCCGCCCCGACAGCTCCTGGTCAAAGCCCGCGCCAAGGGTCAGGAGACTCGACAGTCGACCGCGAATGCTGATCTCGCCCTCGGTTGGATTGATGATCCCCGCGAGGACCTGCAGGAGCGTTGACTTGCCCGCGCCGTTCGGCCCGATGACCGCAAGCGACTCTCCATGGCCCACGCTGAGCGAGACATCACGGAGCGCCCAGAAGTGACCGCCGCTGCTTTCGCGTCGGACGAACTGGGCAAGTGAGTTTCGGATCGTGTTCTTCCGGGTGAGCCGGAGGCTGTAGCGGACGCCAAGGCCCCGCACCTCAACGGCCGCCTCGCCGGCGAACAAGCCAGACGATGCTCCTGGATGCGTGATCACAGAACCTTCGCGAACGTGGGCTCGACCCGCTTGAAGAACCAGACCGAGACGATCAGGAACGCGATCGAGATGGCCAGGACGACCCCCAGGCCCTGCCACTCCGGCGTGGTCCCCTCGTAGATGACCGATCGATAGGCGTTCAGGATCGGGTAGAAGGGGTTGATCTTGATCAAGGTCGCGATCTCGGGGTGCGACCGGGCCACGCCGTCGATGACCGTCGCGCCGTACAGCGCTGGGGACAGATAGAACCACAGGCGGAGTGCGTGCCGCGACACGTTGCCGACGTCGCGGAAGAAGACGTTGAGCGCGGCCAGGAAGATGCCGAGGGCAAGCATGAAGACCAGCTGGACGACGGCGACGACAGGAATGAGCAGCAGCGTCGGGCTGATCCGGTCGGCGTACAGGAGCAGCATCATGCCCGCGAGCGGGATCATGCCGAACGCGAATTGGGCGATCCCGGCGAGGATCGCCGCCACCGGCAGGACAATCTTGGGGAACTGCACCTGCTTGATCAGGCGATCCTGACCGCTGACCGAGGAGATCGAGTCACTGATGGCACTCGAAAACCACTTCCAGGGCAGGATAGCGGCGAAGATGAAGAGTCCGTAGTCGGGCTGCGATCGCTCGAAGATGATCGACACGAGGACGACGTAGATGGACATCTGGAGGAGCGGATCCAGGATCCACCAGACATTGCCGAACAGGGTGTCGTTGCCCTTCTTCTTGAGGTCCGCGCGAACGAGGTAGCGGATCAGCCGGCGCCGCGTCCACACGTCACGAACTGCGTTGCCGAGGAGCCCGATAGGTCCGGGGCGAACGCCGGTCGTTCGGGCAACGGAGAACTCGGGAATCGGCCGTGACATCGCGGCGAACGGTAGCACGGGTCCCGCCGCCGACGCCGCCCGACCATAATCCGCGTCATGGCCCTGCGAATCCTGGTCGTTGCGCGCTGGTACCCGTCCCACGAGGTGCCCGGCCGCGGCAGTTTCGTGGCGGACCAGGTCGCCGCGCTTCGGGCCGCGGGCGCGCAGGTGGCAGTCATCTGTCCCGACCCCGTCTACGCCGAAGGACTGGATGGTCCCGAGCGACAGGCACGGCTCGCCCGGATCGAGGGCTGGACGGCGACGATCGCATCTCGGCTCGAGTTCGCCACTCCGGCCGATCGGGGAGCGGCCGGAGTGCCCGTCCTGCGGATCCCGGCACCGTTGCCCGCCGGCGGAGCGGCGACCCGCGACCCACTCGCCCTCACTTCCCTCGAGGCTGCCACCCTCCTCCCTGTTGGCATGGCCCTCCATCGGACATGGCCGTACGACGTGATCCATGCCCATACCGGCCTCCCGGACGGCCTCGCGGCTGGTGCCCTGGGCGACGCGGTGGCGGTGCCCGTACTGACGACCGAGCACGACAGCACGACGCCGGACCGCCTGGAGGATCCTGTCGTGGCCGCGGCGTATCGGGGCCTCATCGGAACGGGGCGAGCCCTCGTCGCGGTGAGTGCGGCGCTGGCCCACCGGATCGAGGATCGGCTCGGTCCAGGTGGCGGCCCAATCGACGCCGTCCCCAACGTCCTGCTCGTGGATACGTTCGTGCCAGAACCCGGCCAGGAACGGGATCCGAATGAGCTGCTCTGGGTCGGCGCGCGCAAGGAGAGCAAGGGGACCGACACGCTCCTGCGCGCCTTCTCGCTGGTCCTCCGGGACCGTCCCTCGCTTCGGCTCCGCCTGATCGGCCGCGCTCCGTCCGAAGATGAGGAGCAGCGCCTCGTCGCGCTCGCCCGGGAGCTGGGGATCTCCAACGAGGTGCAGTTCGATCCGCCGGCCGACCGGGCCGGGGTAGCCGCCGCGATGGCACGCGCGGCGCTGTTCGTCCATCCCAGCCCGTGGGAGACCTTCGGAATCGTGGCCGCGGAAGCGCTGGCGATGGGCCTCCCGGTCGCGGCAACGCCGTCCGGCGGCGTCGAGGAGATCCTGGGCGGCCACGGCCGGTTTGGGACGATCGCCATGGATCACGCTCCCGCATCGCTGGCGGGGGCGATCACCCAAACGCTCGACCGCCGGGCGGATTTCGACCCCGCCCTGCTGCGGGCACACGTGGCGGAGCGCTTCGCGCCGGCGGTTGTTGCGCGCGATCTCTTCGCTCGATTCGCCGCTCTCGGGGCGGTCGCGCGGCCAGATCCGCGAGACCTCGCGGACCAGCCAGACATCCCGGACCTCTCGCACGTCCCGAACCTCGTGGACCATGGCCCGCTCGCCCTGCCGGCCCTCGTTGTCGGGTTCCGCCGAGCCTCGGCGGCCACGCGAATGGCGAACGTGCCCGCAGCGCTACTCGCGCACCTCGCCGTCGTCACCTCGGCGCCGCTGCATCCGTTGACCGGGGAGCCCAGCGGTGATGCACGGCCGAGCATCGATCTTCTGGACTGGGCGGATGTCGATGTGGGCGCCACGTTCCGGACCAGGCTCGCGGCGCTCGGTCCGTCCGCCCCTCGGAGCCCCGGCAAGTGGCGGTCTCTCCTGCATCCGCTGCGGGCTCTCGGCCGCCGCCAACTTTGGGCGTCACAGGCCGAGCTCTTTGCCGACTCGCGCCGTCGAGCCGTCGCGGACGCCATCGAGCGCCTCCGTGCCGCGACGACGGCTACGGAGCCCCTCATGCTGGTGCCACTCGACGCGGACGATCTGGCGTGGATCGAACCATTTCTGGCGGACGGACGGGCCGTACTCGCGCCCGGCACGCTCGGTTGGCTGGTCGACCGTTGGGCGTCGCCGACTTCATGAGCGAGACGGCGAGCAACCAACCCCGCCGCCCGGTGCTGTTGATCACGCACAGCTACTACGAGGAGGATCCCCGGGTGCGCCGTCAGGCCGAGGCGATCCTCGCGGCCGGCAGGCCGGTCGACGTCATCGCGCTCCGTCGCGCGGACGACGAGCCAGAGGGCGAGGTCGACGGAGTGCATGTGCGGCGTCTCGACGTGCAACGCCACCAGGGAGCCGGGATCGGGACCTATCTCGGCGAGTACCTCGCCTTCTTCGTTCGCACAGCTGCTGCCCTGATACGGGCCCATCCGCGCCGTCGGTACGCGCTCGTCCAGGTAGCAACGCTGCCGGACTGGCTCGTCCTGGCCGCGCTTCCGCTCCGCCTTGTCGGCGTCCCCGTCGTCATCGACCTCCATGAATCGATGCCCGACTTCTTCCGCAGTCGCTTTCCGCGCAGCGCCAACCCATTGATCCATCGCGCGCTGCTCCTCGCCGAGCGTGTCTCGATTGCCGCCGCGACGCACGCGATCACGGTCAACGACGCGCTTCGCGACCGGCTCGTGGGTCTGGGCGTCGCCCGCGAGCACATCAGCGTGGTGCGCAACACGCCCTCACTCGTCCGCTTCGACGCATCGGCCCACGCGGCGCGGCCGTTCATGACGGACGGGCTGCTCCGCCTCGTCTATGCCGGCGCCCTCACGCCTACCTACGAGCTCGACGTGGCGCTCGGCGCGGTCGCGCGGCTGGCCGATCTGCGGCCCTCGCTGGCCGTGCGGCTGGATGTCTACGGCCGAGGTGACTCGCTGGCGGCGCTCGAGCAGCTCGCGGCCGACACCGCGATCAGCGACCGCGTCGCCTTCCATGGGCGAATTCCGATCGACGCCGTTCCGGGCGCGATCGCTGTGGCCGACATCGGCCTCGCACCCACCCGGCGCGACTCCTTCACCGATGCGAGCCTGTCGACGAAGATCCTCGAGTACGCCGCGATGCGCCGGCCCGCTGTCGCGTCCGGCTTGCCGCTCGTCAACGGCACGTTTGGCACCTCGATCGCCACCTACGAACCCGGCGACGCAAAGGATCTGGCGAATCAGATCCTCCGGCTCGTTGACGACCCGGCGGCCCGCAGCGCAGGCGTCGAAGCAGCCGCTGCGATCGTGGCCGAACTGTCCTGGGAACGAGATTCGACCGCCTACATGGCGCTCCTCGCGCGCTTCATCCGAGGTCGTTGAGGCGTTGCGGTACGATACCCGCCCCGTACGCGCGCCGGCAGTTGCCCGCGCCACCATCCACTCGCAGGGAACAACGTCCGAATGACCCTCCGCGCCAAGCCCATCGTCAAGGGACCCGGCCGCTCCGGCTGGAATTCCGACAACCGCCGCACCTTCCTGACCAACCTCGCGTTCGTGGTCACGATCGTGGCCTCGGTGCTCATGCTCGTCGGTTTCGCGGGGTATTCGTGGTACGATGACCACTTCGGTGCCGCGGCTACCGTGGACGGCACGACCATCACGAAGGACCAGCTCAGGACGCGGCTCGCGATCGAGGATCTCCGGATCAAGTACACGGAGTCCCGGATCCGCACGCTCGTGGCGGCCGGCCGCATGTCCGAGGCCGAGGCCGGCAGTCAGCTCCAGTTCCTGGATCAGCGCCGCCAGAGTCTCGGCGGCCTGGCACTCGAGCGCCTGATCGACACCGCCCTTCTCGCCAAGCTGGCGATTGAAGAAGGCATTGCCGTGACGGAGGCGGAGATTGACGCGCAGCTGCTCGCCGAGGCGACGACGGACGAGCAGCGCCACGTCTGGGTCATCGAGATAGCGCTCACGAACAACGAGACCACCGGTATCCCCGGCGATGCCGAGCGGGCGGCCGCCAAGGCCGCCGCCGAAGGCGCCCTGGCCAAGCTGAAGGCGGGCACGGCCTGGGCCATCGTGGCCAAGTCGGATTCGGGTGCGGCCTCAGCCGCGCAGGATGGTGACCTCGGCTGGCTCCCCGAGGACAGCGGCTATGACGTTCCGTTCATGACGGCGGTCTTCGACGCCCAGCCGAACACCCCGACCGACGTCATCGAGGGGGAAGATGGCTTCTATCGGATCGGCCGGGTCACCGAAATCGCTGCGGCGTCGGTAGACCAGACGTTCCAGTCGCGCCTCGACGAGGCCGACGTCAAGATGGCGGACTATCGGGAGGTCGTTCGCGGCGACCTCATTCGGAATGGCCTCGACGCCAAGCTCGTGGCGGCCCTGTCGGAGCCGTCGATGCAGCGCCGGGTCCAGCAGATCTTCCTGCCCGAGAGTGCCCCGATGCCGGCCGGCAGGAAGGTCCGCCACATCCTCGTCTCCCCCAAGGACGACCCGGGTGGAGCCGCAGTTTTGGAGGCGGACGATCCCGCCTGGAAGGTTGCCGAAGACGAGGCTCGCGACATCTACAAGCAGCTCCAGGCCGATCCCACCAAGTTCGACGCGCTCGCCCGCCAGAACTCGGACGAGGGACAGGCAGTCTCCACGGGCGGCAAGCTCCCGTACTACGAACCAACGAGCCCGATCGATGCCGCGTTCGCCGATGCGATCTTCGCGCCGAACCTGCAGCCGGGCCAGATTCTGGCGCCGTTCAAGAGCGCCTTTGGCTGGCACGTCGTGCAGTTCATGCGTCCGTACGGCGACGGCGAGACCGCGTGGTTGGAGACGATCCGCGCCGAGGTCCTCGACGGGGCCGACTTCGGGCAGGTCGCGCGAGATCAGGGCGAAGGCCCCGAGTCCTCGTCCGATGGTGACCTCGGGTGGATCGCCAGGGGCCAGCTGGATGTGGCCAAGGAGGCGCCGATCTTCTCGGCCGAAGTCGGTGGTCTGACGGCTGTGGTGTCCATCCAGGGTGAGGGCGTGTACCTGTGGGAGATCCTCGTCGAGGAGCTCCTCGAGCCGGGCAAGGAACAGCTGGCAACCTTCCGAGAGAGCGCCTTCTCGAACTGGTACTCCGTCAAGAAGGCCGCAGCGACCATCACGCGCGAAGCCGGCATTCCCACTTCGTCGCAGTAGGGTTCAGGTGCTCGACGCGCTGGTCGCCGAGGCACACAGCCGCTGGGGCCTCGACCTCGCGGCCGGCCTCCAGGTCGTCGTCGCCGAGACGCTCGTGGCCACCCCGATCGAGGCCTCGCGGCCCTTGCTCGTCGTGCCGGCTTCGGTGCTCGGGGCGATGGTTCCGCCCGATGTCCTGGCCCTTCCGGGGCGGCACCGGCTCGGCGCAGCCGACCCGCTCGAAGTTCTTCGCCGCCTGTACCCGGACCGTCATCTCGTGGGCCGGATCGGGGATGAGCCAACGACCCTCGCTCAGTTGACGCCGGCGGATCTCGGGCGTTCCCTGTACCTGCCCCCCCTTGCGCCCGAGCTCGCCTCGGCCGGACCCTGGGCGATGCCCTTCATCAGCGCCCGGCTGCGCCGTCCGGACGGCTGCCCATGGGACATCGAGCAAACGCACCAATCGCTCCGAAAGCACCTGCTCGAGGAGACGTACGAGGTCTATGACGCACTGGCGGACGGGGCCACGCCGGCCCTCGCCGAGGAACTCGGTGACCTGCTCCTCCAGGTGGTCCTGCACGCGCAGCTGGCCGCGGAGGCGGGTGTCTTCGACCTCGCCGACGTGCAGGCGTCGATTGCCCGAAAGATCGTCCGGCGCCACCCGCACGTCTTTGCGGATGCAACCGCTGCAACCGCCGCCGCCGTCAACCGGCAGTGGGAGCAGATCAAGGCGGATGAACGTCGCGTCGAGCATGCGGATGCCGCGCTGCGCGACAGCGATGTGGCCGAGCCGGCGGAGGCGAAGGGCGCCCTGGACGGAATCAGCCGGTCCATGCCGGCCCTGGCCGCAAGCCAGGAGATGCAGGAGCGAGCGGCCGCGATCGGCTACGACTGGCCGGACATCGGCGGAGTGCTGGCCAAGGTTGCCGAGGAACTCGCGGAGCTTGCCGACGCGCAAAACGCGGACAACCAGCGCGAGGAGTTCGGCGATCTGCTGTTTGTCGTTGCGAACGTCGGGCGCAAGCTCGGCATCGAGACGGAAGCAGCCCTGCGCGCGGCCAACGACAAGTTCCGCCGCCGGTTTCGTCGCGTTGAGCGTATGGTCGCGGAGCGCGGCATGGTCATCCGCGACCTGGACTTCGAGACCCTCGACCAACTATGGGATGCCGCCAAGGCGGAGGAGCGAGCAGGATGAGCATCGGGAATCCGCCGGCAGCCAGGCGCACGGATGGTCGCGCCGCGGAGGATCTTCGGCCGGTCAGCTTCACTCTCAACGTCCAGAAATGGGCCGAGGGGTCATGCCGGATCCGAGTCGGGGACACCGAGGTCCTGTGCGCGGCGACGATCACCGATCGCGTTCCGCCGCACCTTCGCGGCAAGGGCACGGGCTGGGTGACGGCTGAGTACTCGATGCTCCCGCGGGCGACCTCGGAACGGTCCGATCGCGAAAGCGTCAAGGGGCGTGTCGGCGGTCGCACTCACGAGATCCAGCGGCTGATCGGACGGTCGCTCCGCGGCGTCGTGGACCTGGCGAAGCTGGGGGAGCGGACGATCACCGTCGACTGCGATGTCCTGCAGGCGGATGGCGGAACCCGCTGTGCCTCCGTCACGGGTGGGTACGTCGCCCTGGCGGCGGCGCTCAAGACCTACGGCATGGAGCGGCTGATCATCGGCAAGGTCGCGGCGGTTTCTGTCGGCGTGGTCGGCGGTACCTCGATGCTCGACCTCGACTACGGCGAGGACTCGCGCGCCGAAGTCGACTTCAACGTGGTCGGCACGGACGCGGGAACCTATGTCGAATTGCAGGGCACGGCCGAGGGCCAGCCGTTCGATCGGGCGCGCGTGGACGGTCTCCTCGACCTGGCCAACGTTGGGCTGGCACACTTGTTCGAGACGCAGGGCGCGGTACTCGCGACCGTCCGTCGCTAGCGTGCGACCCCGACTGGTCCTGGCGACCCGCTCGGGGCACAAGCTGCGCGAACTCGGCGAGCTGCTCAGGATGGAGCGAGGCGAGCTCGTCTCCCTCGACGACCTCGGGATCATCGGCGAGCCGGTCGAGGACGGCGCCACATTCGAGGCCAACGCGCGGATCAAGGCGCGCTTCGCAGCGAAGGCGACGGGCCTGCCGGCCCTGGCCGACGACTCCGGCATCGAAGTGGCCGCGCTGGGCGGCGGCCCCGGGGTACGGACGCGTCGGTACGCGGGCCCGAACGCGACCGATGCAGACAACAACGCGAAGTTGCTCGGAGCGCTCCATGGTCTGCCGCCGAGCCGGCGCGGAGCCCGCTATGTCTGCGTGCTGGCCCTGGCGCTCCCCCCGGATCGCGGACCCCGTGGAGGATGGCCGATGACCGTGCGCCGCGGAACGTGCCGAGGCCGGATTGCCACCTCGCCGCGGGGGTCAGCCGGTTTCGGCTATGACCCGATCTTCGAGCCGGCGGGCCAGGAGCCCGGCGGCCGCACGTTCGGGCAGTACGACGCCGCCGAAAAGCATGCGATCTCGCACCGCGCCCGCGCGGCACGCCGCATGGCGCCCATGCTTCGCGATCTCGGTTTCTAGCCGCTCAGCTCAGACGCGCCCGGATCAGTTCTCGCGCGCCGGAATCAACTCAGGTGCGACCCGATCGGTCTCGTCGCGGACAGGATGTATCATCGGCCGGCTCGGGGCGTAGCGTGGCAACGCGCGTGCCTTGGGAGCCGCGGGCCCACGCGGCGTAGGGTCGGGGCTCGAGCACAATGGAGCGCTGGCGAGTTGGCGTACATGAGGTGGCCGTCGTCCATCCGCAGGACGGGATTCGGGTTCTCGTCCGGGAACCGGTTGATCGCACTGGGCTGGGCCCCCGGTCAGTTTCGGGGCGCCCTCGTGCCCGCCCCCGCACGGCGCTACCGTTCGCGGGGAGTCATCAGCCGGCCGGGTCATCAAAGGACGGTCTGGTGTGGTCTGGTGGGGTTGCCCGGGCCAGTGCACCGTATCCAACGCGGTGTTGCGGGGGTGGTCAGTCGGACGCCGGTTGACACGACCGCGCATCGTTCGGGGTGAGGCAAGGAGGGATGCAATGACGCTCATCGATGCGCTGGCCGCCATCGGTCAGCTTTCGGGAAAAGTGATTGGCCCAGATGACGACGGGTACGACGCCGCTCGACAGACGTTCAATGCGACGATCGACCGGCGGCCAGCAGCGATCGTCCAGTGTCGCTCCACGGCGGACGTGGTCGCCGCGGTCCGCGCCGCCCGAAACTCCGGTCTTGCGATCGCGGTACGGGGTGGCGGCCATGCCGTGGCGGGTCATGCCGTCGCCGATGGGGCACTGGTCGTCGATCTCCGCGAGATGCGCCGCGTGGTTGTCGATCCCGCGCGGCGGGTCGCCAGCGCCCAGGGCGGTGCCCTGTGGGAGGACGTCGACGGGGCAACGACGGCTCATGGCCTGGCCACGACCGGCGGAACGTTCGGCGACACCGGGATCGGAGGTCTGACGCTCACCGGTGGGATCGGCTACCTCATGGGCACGTTCGGCTTGACCTGCGACAACCTCGTTCGAGCAGAGGTCGTCACCGCCGATGGCTCGATTGTGATCGCCGGCCACGATGGAGATCCGGAGCTGCTCTGGGCGCTCCGTGGCGGAGGCGGCAACTTCGGGGTGGTCACGGAGTTCGATTTCACGATCCATCCGCTCGGTCCGCTCCAGTCAGGTGCCATCTCGGTGCCGCTGAAGCACGCGCGCGAGGCGCTCGCCGCGGTGGCCGAGATCGCTCGACAGGATGTGCCGGAGCTCGTGATCTTTGCGGTCGGTCCGACCTTCGACCTGGTCGACGGCGTGGAGCCCGATCCCGCGACGGCTCCGCCGGTCGTCCGGATCCCCATCGCGTTCCAGGGGACGACGGAGGATGCCGAATCGGTCATCCGACCGTTGCGCGCCCTGCCCGGCGCGGCCGGGGGTGTCACTCCGGTGACCTACACGGAGCTTCAGGCGAGGACCGGCACCCTGCCCTTCGGCCTGCGGCATTACTGGAAGGGTCACTTCCTGCGTGACCTCGACACAAGGGCGATCGACGCGGTCGCTCGCACGCTCGAGACGACGCCGCCGGGCATGTCGTTCATGCTCCTGGAGGCGATCACGGGACGCGCCCGCTCGGAGCCCGCTGGTGGGGCGGCGTTCGGCCAGCGGCAGGCGCGCTGGAACGCGTCGGCGCTCTCGATCTGGGAGCATCCATCGGAGGATGGCTTGATGATCGACTGGGCGCGCCAGTCGGCAGAGGCGCTCGCCCCCTCCTCCCTGAGCGGAGCAGGGTATGGCAACTACGCCTCCGCCGACGAGTCTGCGGAGCGCGTTCGGGCCGCGTTTGGGCCCGAGCGGTTCGATCGCCTGTCGCGCGTGAAACGCCGCTACGACCCGGACAACGTCTTCCGTTTCAACCACAACATCCCGCCTGGCGGTCCATAGGACGTCGAGGCGCCGATCGACCCTGTGGCGAGGTTCGCCACCGAGTTCGGGCCGCTCGCTGCGGTCCGAGCGGTGAAGGCACCGATTATTGTGCGGTTCGCACATGTGTCGATGCCGAGTGAATCTGTCAGTGCGTACTACCGAGAGAAACCGTCAGTCTCCACCCATGGAGACGATCACATGACGGCACACGAACAGCATCGGGCGCGGGTCTTGGTCGGGGTGATGTGGGGCACGTGATCATCTATTGATTCGAGCCCTTGATCGATTCGGTCAGGCGGTGGATCCGGGGATGGTAGGCCGTGCACTGGATCGATCGATCGCCCTCGCCCCAACCCTCTCTCGTCGGGAAGAACCAGTAGATGTCCAACTCGGACTCCTCGTAGGCCGTGCCGACATAGGCGTCGAAGGCCGGTCCGCAATTGTCAGCCATAAAGGCCGCGGACTCATCGTCTGCGGGATTCTCGCCATCCGGCATCGAGCCGACGAAGATCACCTCGAACTCGTGCTCGTCTGTGCACAGCCGCGCGGTCATGTCGCCAACCTCGTCGGCGGCTGGGTCTTCGCCAACAGCAACGGAAGAGACCACCGGGGACGCGGTGTACAGCCCGGCCGCCACGACACCACCCCGGATCAGCCGGCAATTCGAGCAGTTGATTGCGGCCTCGTCGTTCGGCGTCGAACAGCGGGCGCACTTCTACCCCTTGGCCATCCTCAGCTCGTCCGACCTAGTAGAGCGGTGACGTCCGCTCGACGCTCGGGCCCTGGCAGCGGGAGCGTAGGTTCCGCGAGTCCACGAATCAACCGTTGGCCTCCCCGCTCGCGAGCGTCGAAGTGACAGCCCTCGTTCGCCCCCACGCTGATCGTCAGGAGTCACGCCCGCACATTGCGGGAGAGATGCCGGCCGGCTCGAGGGAAGTATCATCACCCGACTCGGGGCGTAGCGTAGCCTGGCAACGCGCGTGCTTTGGGAGCACGAGATCGTGGGTTCAAATCCCGCCGCCCCGACCACCAGTCTGAAGGCCTGACTCTCCGCACGGGCTGGCGCGGGCGCGCCGCGCGTGGTGGAATAGGTGGCGACACGAGTTGGCCCGCGGAGGACATGATGCCCAACGCTCGGGACGGAGCCCGCCGCAAGGATGAGCTCTCGCCGCTGGACAAGCGGATCATCGAGCACCTCCAGGCTGACGGTCGCCGACCCTTCACCCAGATCGCCACCGCGATCGGCGTATCCGAAGCCGCGGTCCGGGCGCGGACCAACCGACTCATCGAGCGGGGGATCCTGCAGGTCGTCGGCGTGGCCGACCCCGAAAAGCTCGGCTTCCAGCAGGCGCTGATCGGAATCCGCTGTGCCCCGGGCCGGATGGTGGCCGTCGCCGAGGCGCTGGCGGCGCTGCCGGAAGTGGACTACGTCGTGGTCACGACCGGCCGCTTCGACATCCTGATCGAGATCGTGACGGAAGACCGGGAGGGCCTCCTGAGCTTCCTGACCGACCGGCTCCCGGCGATCGAAGGCGTCCGTGACACAGAGACCTTCACGTACCTCCGCCTGGTCAAGCAGACCTATCAGTTTGGGACCCGCTGACGATGCCACCCGGAGCCGACGTGCTGTTGCTGGCAGGGACCAGCCTGGTTGTGATCGTCGTCGGAGCCGCGTTCGTCGGTCGGCGACTTGCTGGTCGGCCGAGCCTGTCCGCGTCCGACAAGGGGTTCGGCGATGAGGGCCTCGGGCTGGGTGACCTTGATCCGAGCGCCCTGATCGGCGGACCTGCCGACGGATCAGGCAATGCGCCTGCATACGACCGGATCGTGCGCATCGTGTCCTGGGCATTCCTCGGCTCGACCGCAGTCATCGTCGCTTCGAGCGGCCTGTGGCCCACCACGACGCCTGCGATCTTCACGCTCCTCGCGCTGGTCGCCTTGTTCGTGCTCCTCGTGCATACCGTGTTGCCGCGGCGTGCCCTCGGCAGTGCCCGCAACGTGATCGAGGGGTCAGTCACGCTGGTGGCGGCCACAGCGCTGCTCATTCTCACCGGCGGCCACTCCAGCCCGTTCTTCTTCACGTTCCCGCTGATCGTGGGCGCCGCCGCTCTGGTCGTAAGCCCGACGTCGACCTTGATCGTCTCGATCGGCGCAGCTGTCGGCTACATCGTTGGTGCCTACATCGGGAGCGGAACGCCGACCCCGATCCAGCTCGCGACGACTGCGGTCAACCTGACCGCGCTCCTGTTGCTTGCCTATGTCGGTACCGTGATCGGACGCGAGCAGCGTCGCTCCCGCGACGCCGCGATCCGCCTGTCCGCCCTGGATTCCCTGACCGGCCTGTTCAATCGGACGCTGTTCTTCGCAGCGCTCGAGCGAGAGCTGGCGCGGAGCGCCCGGTCGGGCCGCGGCTTCTGCCTCCTGATGCTGGATCTCGATGAGCTGAAGGCCATCAACGACCGTCACGGCCACCACACCGGCGATGCGGCGCTGCGGGCCATCGCCGACGCGATCCGGAGCGGTGTTCGACGCATCGATGTCGCCGCTCGCTACGGCGGGGACGAGTTCGTGGCCCTCCTGCCCGAGACGGATCCCAGCGGTGGGTGGGTGCTCGCCGAAAAGATCCGCATCGGTGCGTCCGAGCTCACGATCGCCGGTATGGACGGTTCGCCGAGCGTGTCAATCGGTGTCGTCGCCTGTCACCGCGATGGGGACACCAGCGATGCACTGATGCTCAAGGCCGACCAGGCGATGTACGCGGCCAAGCGGGCCGGTCGAAACCGAGTCGCCGGCCCTTCGACCGATGAACCCGCAGATGTGGCGGCCGCAGCGGGGGTGCCCGGCCAGCCGGTGTAGCATCCGGGCATGACCAGCCACGATCCGGCCGCGGGCTCGAATCATCCGGACGGCCCGCCTGGGGAGCTCGGATTCTCGACCCGGGCAATCCGCGCGGCATCGCGTGCCCCCGTGGTCAATCAACGGCCGACAACGGTCCCGATCTTCCAGTCGGCCACCTTCGCGGCCATCGATTCGGACGAGCTCGGCACGGTCGGCATGGATTGGCAGGCCGGCTTCTCCTACAGCCGGATCGCGAACCCCACGACCAGCGCCCTCGGCAACGCCTACGCAGAACTCGCCGGCGGCGAGGCAGGCGTGGCCTTCGGGTCTGGAATGGCGGCCATTCACGCTACCTGCGCGTCGGTTCTTCGGGCTGGGGATCGGGTCGTGGCGCCACTCGCCGCGTATGGGTCAACCAGGAACCAGTTCGCCGGGTACTTCGCGCGGTTCGGTGTCCAGATCAGCCTGGTGGACATGACCGACGCTGACGCCGTCGCGGCCGAAATCGCGCGTGGCCCGGTTCGGCTCGTCTACGCGGAAACCTCGGCCAATCCGACCACGTTCATCACCGATCATCGAGCACTGGCCGGCCTCGTTCACCAGGCAGGCGCGGTGTACGTGGTCGATAACACGTTCGCCTCGACGTACGTCTGCCGGCCACTGTCACTCGGCGCCGACCTGGTCGTCGAATCGGCCACCAAGTACATCGGTGGTCACAGCGACCTGATGGCCGGCGTCGTCGCCGGGCCGGGCGACCTGATCGCCGGGATCCGCAAGGTCCAGGTGGATACGGGTGCCACGCTCGCCCCGATCGAGGCATTCCTGGCGCTCCGCGGTCTGCTCACGCTGTCCGTTCGGATGGATCGCCACGCGGCCAACGCGCTGGCTCTGGCCACCTGGCTGGAGGGTCAGCCGAGCGTGAAGCGCGTCCTCTATCCGGGACTTTCGTCCCACCCGCAGCACGAGATCGCGCGCAGC
>JAQBHC010000081.1:0-5133 GCA_032128175.1 Chloroflexota bacterium
TTAGGTTCCGTTGCTCGCATCGGATAGCCCGATGCCCTTATCCCTCGCTCCAAGCCATGACTTGGGGCCTTTGACCAGGAGGAAGACTGCATGCATCTCTACGAGACTATCTTCATTATCCGTCCGTCGTTGTCCGACGACGGCACGAATCAACTGATTGAAAAGATGAAGGGCCTGCTGGAGAAGGCAGGCGCCACGCTTGAGATTGTCGAGAATTGGGGCAAGAAGAAGCTGGCCTACGAAATCAAGCGGGAGCGCCGCGGGACCTTCGTCTATGTGCATTTCAAATCGGCCGGGAATGTCGTGGGTGAGCTGGAGCACGCCTACCGGCTTGAAGACTCCGTGCTGAAGTTCTTGACGGTCCGCCTCGAACATCCTCCGGCTCCGAAGGCGGCGGCGGTGCCGCCGGCCCAAATGGGACAACCCCCGCACAGGGAGTTCGAGCGTGACCGGGTTTAATAAAGTCATTCTGATCGGCAACCTGACGAAGAATCCGGAGCTGCGCTATACGCCGAACGGCACGCCGGTGGCCAGTTTCGGGCTGGCGGTGAACCGGAAGTATCGACAGGCCGAAGAGTTGAAGGAAGAAGTCTGCTTCGTGGATATCGTCGTGTTCGGCAAGCAGGCCGAGCATTGCGGGCAGTATCTCAGCAAGGGTAACGGCGTCGTCGTGGACGGCCGGCTGCAGCAGCGGCGCTGGGAGACGGAAGACGGGCAGAAGCGCAGCAAGCACGAAGTGGTGGCGCAGACCGTCACGTTCATGCCGAAGCGTCAGGAAGCGGGGGGCGGCGATTCGGGCACCACCGTCGAGCCGGGAATCGAAGAAGAGCCGCAGGGCTAGGACGACCAGCGAGGAGGAACAGCGCGTGGAACGAGGAGGCGGGAGATTATTTCAGCGGCGGCGGCAATGCCGCTTTTGCGTGGACAAGACGCCGATCGATTTCAAGGACATCGGTCTCTTGCGGAATTTTCTGACGGAGCGGGGCCGGATCGTCCCGCGCCGGGTGTCGGGCAACTGCATGGGGCATCAACGGGAGCTGACGATTGCGATCAAGCGGGCGCGCACGATCGCGATGCTCTCGTTTGCGGAAGAGTACTAGCCCGCGTTGTGCATGGCGGTTCGTCGCGAAATCGTGGAGTCGCATGGCGAGGCGGGCCAAGCCGGGGGCGGTCCTGCCCGGTTTGACTTGGTGTGATGATCCGTGTATATCGATCGCACCCCAGCAACGGGCCCCGCGGTGATGCCCATGGCCTTGCCGATTCTCCACCTGAACGAGATTCCGCACGCAGGGTTGAGTCTCTCCTGCGACGTCCACGCGGTCGACCTGACGCTGGACCAGGAGGACGTCCGGATTCCCGGAGGGCTGGCCATGGCACTGAACGCCGTCAGCGCCGGGACCACGGTGCATGTGACCGGGACGCTGCGCGGAACCGCGCGCCGGCAATGCGTCCGGTGCCTGAACGAATATGACGATGCCCTGTGGCTGCCGATCGTCGGGGAATATCATCAGGATACGGACCCGAAGAGCCGGCCGGCCGGGCGGCAACCGGCGGAGCGATCCGATGAAGATGAGGGCGACGACAAGTACATCTATACGGGCGAGGTGATCGAACTCGGAGAGATGCTGCGGGAGCAGGTGCTGCTGGCGACGCCGATGCAGCCGCTCTGTCGCGAGGAGTGCCTGGGGCTATGCCCGGTTTGCGGGCAGGATTTGAACGTGCGCCGGTGCGAATGCCGGGAAGAGCAGATTCCGTCACCGTTTAACGTGTTGAAGAAGTTGCGGGAGACGACGCCGAACACATCGAAACGAACCACGAAGGCGAAGTGAGGACCGACCATGCCGAATCCAAAACATCGACACTCCAAATCACGGCGCGACATGCGGCGGGCCCAGTGGCGGCGGAAGAAATCCGCGGCGCCCAACCTGGCCGCGTGCCCGCAGTGCCACGAGTTGAAACCCCCGCACCAGACCTGCTTGAACTGCGGGACGTATAAAGGCACGCAAGTCATCGCTGTCAAAGAGTCCTAAGGCGCGGAGCCTGCGCGGCGTCTCATGAAAATCGCAGTCGATGCGATGGGCGGGGACCACGGGCCCGCCCCGGCAGTCGAAGGCGCCATCCAGGCAGCCCAGGACTTCGATGTCAGCGTGATCCTGGTGGGCGACTCGGCCCAGCTTCAGGAGCAACTTCGCCGCGCCCACTGTACCGACCCCCGCATTACCGTCCGGCATGCCCCGCAAGTCGTCGGCATGCACGAGTCACCGGCCCAGATCGCCAGAAAAAAACGGGATTCCTCGATCTGGATCGCCACGGAGCTGGTCCAGTCGGGGGAGGCGCAGGCCGTCGTCAGCTCCGGGAATACCGGCGCGAGCGTCGTCTCCGCGATTTTCCTCCTCGATCGGATCAAGGGCGTGGAACGGCCGGCGATCGCGACGACCCTGCCGACCCTGACCGGCACCGCCGTGATGCTGGACGTGGGCGCCAACGTGGACTGTACGGCGAGTCAGTTGCTCCAGTTCGGCATCATGGGGCATGAGTACGCCAAGGATCTCTACGACAAGTCCGCTCCCCGCATCGGCCTCCTGGGCATCGGCGAGGAGGACAGCAAGGGCAACGAGGTCACCAAGGAGGCGCTGAAACTGCTCAAGGGCAGCGCGATCAACTTTATCGGCAACATCGAAGGGCGGGATGTCTACAGCGGCGCGGCCGACGTCATTGTCTGCGACGGGTTCATCGGCAACGTGGCGCTGAAAATTTCCGAAGGGCTCGCCGAAACCATCAAGAAACTCCTGATGAAGGAAATTGCCGGATCGTTTCTGGGCCGGCTGTCCTATCCGTTCATCGCGGCTCCGCTCCTTGCGCTCAAGCGCAAGACCGACTATGCCGAGTTCGGCGGGGCGCCCCTGCTGGGCGTCAACGGTGTCAGCGTCATCGCCCACGGCCGATCCTCGGCCAAGGCCATCAAGAACGCGATCCGCCAGGCCAAGCTGATGGTGGACGGGCGCGTGATCGATAACATCCGCCGCGACATTGAAGGAGGCCTGGCCGGCAAGCCGGCGCCCGCTCGTGAGGGAACCGCGTGAGGGCGAGAATCGCCGGGACCGGCTCCTATGCGCCCGAGCGTGTGCTGACGAATGCCGATCTTGAACGGATGGTCGACACGTCGGACGACTGGATCGTCGAACGCACGGGCATCCGCGAGCGCCGCCTGGCTGCCCCGGGTGAAGCCTGTTCCGACCTCGGCACGAAAGCCGCCGAGCGTGCCCTCGAGGCCGCCGGCGTGGCCGCCTCCGATCTGGACATGATCCTGCTCGCGACGTGCACGGGCGATGCCCCGCTGCCGGCCACGGCCTGCCTCATCCAGCACCGGCTGGGTGCGGCGAAGGCGGCGGCCTGCGATATCGGGGCCGCCTGCTGCGGGTTCGTCTATGCGCTGGCGGTCGGCGACGCCTATGTGAAAACCGGCTTGCGCCACGTGCTGGTGATCGGCTCCGAAGTCATGTCCGCGATCACCAATTGGAAGGAGCGCAATACCTGCATCCTGTTCGGCGACGGGGCCGGCGCCGTCGTGGTCTCGGCGTCCGACGAGCCCGGCGGCAGCCTCGGGGTCGAATTGACGACTGAGCCCCAGGGCGCCTACATGATCTGGCTCCCGGCCGGCGGGGCCAAGAGCCCGCCGTCGAGCGAGACGATCGCCCGCGGGGAGCACTACATCCGGATGGAGGGCAAGGAGACCTACCGCTTTGCCACCCGGACCCTGGCCGCGACGGCCCTCGAGTCTGTGCGGCGCGCCGGTCTCGAGCCGGACGATATCTCGCTGTTCATCCCGCACCAGGCCAACATCCGGATCATCGAGGCGGTGGCCAAGGGCCTCAACCTGCCCATGGATCGAATGATGGTCAACCTGGACAAGTACGGGAACACATCGGCGGCATCGGTCCCGATTGCCCTGGCCGAGGCCGTCAACAGTGGCCGCGTGGCCGTCGGTGACGCGATCTGCATGGTCGCCTTCGGTGCCGGCTTCACATCCGGCGCGGCGACGGTCCGCTGGACCGCCGACCCGGCGCGAGGCATTGCCGGCGACGCGTCCGTGGATCCGGCGTCCGTGAAGGTCCGCTTGCCGGAGGACTGGAATTCAGTCGATCCGATCCCGGCGGCTCTGGCCGAGATCATGGCCCGACCCGGTACCGTCCAGGTTCCACTTGATGACGTGGTGCCGGATGAGCCGGCGCGCAAGCAGGACGGCGTCACCGAGGTGCGCTCGTGATCGATCTCAGCGGAAAGAGCGCCATCGTGACCGGCGGGTCGCGCGGCATCGGGCGCGCCATCGTGCTGCGGCTGGCCGCCCAGGGCGCAGATGTCGCATTCAGTTATCGCGGCAACGCCGTCGCGGCCGACGACACCGCGAGTGCGGTTCGAGCGCTTGGCCGTCAGGTTCTGGCCGTCCAGGGTGATGCCACGGACCCGGCCGCCGCCGATGCGCTCGTCAAGGCCGCGCTCGAGGCGTTCGGGAAGGTCGACATCCTCGTCAACAACGCCGGGATCACGCGCGACGACCTGATCATGCGCATGTCGCTCGAGGCCTGGCAGGACGTCATCAACACCAATCTCTCCGGCGCCTTCTACGCGATCAAGGCCGTCACTCGGCCGATGCTCAAGGCGAAGGGTGGCCGGATCATCAACATCACCTCGGTCTCGGGCCAGGCCGGCCAGACCGGACAGGCCAACTACTCGTCCGCCAAGGCCGGATTGATCGGGCTGACCAAGGCCACCGCACGCGAGCTCGCCTCCCGGGGCATCACGTGCAACGCCGTGGCGCCGGGTTTCGTGCTCACCGAACTGACGCAGGACCTGGCGCAGCCGCTCCAGGACGAGATCACGAGCCGAACGCCGTTGGGCCGTTTCGGGACACCCGAGGAGATCGCGAACGCGGTTGCTTTCCTCGCGAGCGACGAGGCCGCGTACATCACCGGCCAGGTCCTCGCGGTGGACGGCGGCCTTGTAATGATGTAGGTCAGCCCGGCGTGCCCGCCCGCTCCCGGCCACCTCGTGCCGTCTTTCCTGGCCATTGCTCCCCGGACGAGCACTGCGCAGATGCCGCGCTTGCCCGACCGCCACCCGACCGCCGCTTTC
>JAQBHC010000082.1:0-8500 GCA_032128175.1 Chloroflexota bacterium
GCCGACCTGAGCAGTGGTGGCCTCGTCGCGGCGCTGACGCCCGTGATGGAGCGGGCCAAGGGCCTCTGGATCGGCTGGCCCGGCGACGCTCCGTCGGGCGACGCCACCGGGCGCAACGCGCTGCTTCGATCGTGGGAGAAGGAGCACCGGTTCGTATCGGTCGATCTCCCGGCCAGGATCACCCGCGCCTTCTACGAGGGTTACAGCAATAACACGATCTGGCCGCTCCTCCACGGCTTCCCGACTCTTGTCAGCTTCGATCGGGAGACCTGGCCTGCGTACCGCGACGCGAACGAGCGCTTCGCCGCCGCAATCCTCGAGCGGACGAAGCCCGGCGACCTGGTCTGGATCCACGACTACCAGCTGATGCTGGTCCCGAGCCTGCTCCGCGCGGCGCGGCCAGGCATCAAGATCGGCTTCTTCCTTCACGTTCCCTTCCCGCCGGCGGAGGTCTTCCGGATCCTGCCCCAGCGGGAAGAGGTCCTGCACGGCCTGCTCGGGTCCGATCTCATTGGCTTCCAGACCCACGAGCACCTTGGCGCCTTCCGCCGGACCCTGCTCCAGGTCCTCGGCGCGGAGAGCCGCATGGATCGCGTCGAGATCGACGGGCGCGTCGTCTCGCTCGCCGCGCATCCGATCGGCATCGTGACCGACGAGTGGGAACGCCTCGTGAGTGCGGATACGGGCGTGGCCAAGCGTGTCGCCGATTTGCGGGCGCGGCATGCCGGGCGGCAGCTGGTCCTGGCCGTCGATCGGCTCGATTACACGAAGGGGATCCCGGAGCGGCTCCGGGCGTTCCGGCACTTTCTCGTCACGCGGCCCGAGTGGCGCGGCCGGGTCACCATGATTCAGATCGCGGTCCCCTCGAGAGAGCGCATCCCGCGCTACGTCGAGCTTCGGCGCGAGGTCAGCGAACTCGTCGGGGAACTCAACGGCGAGCTCGGCACGGCCACCTGGAACCCCGTCATCTACCTCCGGCGATCCGTCTCGCGGTCCGAGCTGGCCGCGCTCTACGCGGCCGCCGATATCGCCTGGGTCGGCTCGTTGCGTGATGGGATGAACCTCGTGGCCAAGGAATTCGTGGCCTGCCAGCAGGACCGGGCGGGCGTCCTCCTCCTGAGCGAGTTCGCCGGGGCCGCGGGCGAGATGGGTGAGGCGATCCGCGTGAATCCGTACGACGAGCAGGGATCGGCCGACGCCCTCGAGCGAGCGCTGATGATGCCCGAGGACGAGCGACACGAGCGGCAGGGCGCCCTCCTTGGGCGGGTTCGGCGGAGTAACGCCCTGGCATGGGCGGAAGGCTTCGTGTCCGAGTTGCAGGCCGCGGCCGCCGAGCGGGACGTCATGACCGGCCCGGTCACGGAGCCCAAGGTTGCGGCGCTCCGGCGTGCCTTCCGATCGGCCAAACGGCGCGTCTGTTACCTCGACTACGACGGGACGCTCGTGCCGCTCGCCGATCGGCCGGCCGACGCGGTCCCCAGCCCGGCGGTGGGCGAGATCGTCGGGTCGCTGGCGAAGAAGCGCGGCACCACCGTCGTCATCGTGTCCGGCCGGCCGGCCGCCGACCTCGAGCGCTGGTTCGGGCATCTCACGAGCGTCTGGCTGGCGGCCGAGCACGGAGCGCTCCTGCGCGAGCCGGGCGGGACCGAATGGCAGTCGCTCCGTCCGGGAGTCAACACGGACTGGAAGGATCGCGTCCGGCCCGTTCTCGAGCACTTCGCCGCCCGCGCGCCGGGCAGCACCGTCGAGGAGAAGGACTACGCGCTCGCGTGGCACTACCGGCTCGTGGAACCCGAGTTCGGCACCTGGCTGGCGAACGAGCTCGGCGTGACGTTGGATCAGCAACTGGCCGGCACGGAAATGGCGGTCCTGCGCGGCAGCAAGGTCATCGAGATCCGGTATGCCTGGGCGAACAAGGGCGAGGTGGTATCGCACGTTCGGTCGACCGGCGCCACGCCGGAGTTCGAACTGGCCATCGGCGACGACCGAACCGATGAGGACATGTTCGATCGCCTGCCTCCTGAGGCCTGGACGGTCCACGTCGGCGCGGGGCAGACGCGTGCTCGCTACGCGCTCCCAAGTCCCGCGGCCGCGCTCTCGCTGATTGCCGCGCTCGCGGGTGCGTCGTCGGCGGCCGAGCGTGCCGCCGGCTGACCCCGCCGCGTCGTCACGCCAGGCAGGCTAGTCGGCTGGGTCGTCGGCCGGGAACACGTACAAGTCGACGTCGATGACCGGCCGGTAGCCGATCGCCTGGTAGATGTGGTTGGACGTCGGATTCGCCAGGTCCGTGAACAGAAAGCAGGCTCCCCGGCCAGAATCGAGCATGTCCTGGCTGAGGGTCGCGACGGCGCCGCTGGCGTAGCCTCGCCGACGGTGTTCCGGGGGCGTGTACACCGGCCCGACGCGGATCCCCGTGGGCGTTCGACCGGCGACTCCAACCATGGAGACAACCGTGCCTGCGTCCTCCCACAGGAAGAGGCGCCGACCTTCCGGCGAAGGGCGGAGCGCGTCGTCCACCATCTGCGCAGCGCGGGCCTGGTCTGCCGGTCCGATCGCTTCGTCCAGGAACGCAACGGTCCACTCGACCAGGAGCGTCCGATCCGTCTCGACCGCCGCGCGCAGCTGGCCGGGGATGCCTTCGACCGGCGTGACGGCACGGAGCTCGTAGATGCGTTCAGCCACCTGCCGATGCACGCCCCTTCCACTTCGCTCGCTCCAGAGCCGGGCAAAGACGCCGGAAAGGGCCGTTGGTCCGGTCACGCCGGGAATCGAGAACTCAGTGTCCATCGCGTGATCGAGGAGGGCGGGCAGGCAGGCCGGATCGGTGCCTGCCGTGACGATCAGGTTCCATGGCGGCGTCATCATTGCGACGCCAGCCAGGTCGCTCCCAGCCTCGACCGTGACCAGGAACGCTCCGCCGTTCAGTACGAGATCGCTCCCAAGGAGCCCGATCGGCAGGCAGTTCGCCGCTTCGTGGCGGAGGAGGAACGGCAGGACGCGCTCGGCGAACGCGACCGGATCGGACCACGACGCGGCCCCGAATTGCGGGATGGAACCGGCAGCTGACGACATGCTGAGATGGTATCGACCCGCGCGCCAGTCGGCTCGGATCGGCGCAGCGGCTACGATGATCCGGGAGTGGGTTCGGGCCGGTGCCCGGTCCGGTCTTCAACACCGGTGGCGCGGCGCTCGGCGTCGCGCGGTGGGTTCGACTCCCATGCGCTCCCGCCATTGATGTCTACAGGAGGGTGAGTGTCCACGACCGACCGGCCAAGGCCGCCGAGCGTCGAACGGATCCTCGCTGCGGCGCGACCCGCCGCCGGCGCCCGCGATCCCGAGGCGCTCCGCATGGCAGCGCGAGAAGTCGCCGGCGTCGAGCGGGTTCGGCTGGCGAGCGGAGATGAACCGCGTGATGTCGTGACGCTCGGGTCGGCGGTCGTCGAGATGCTGGCCGCGTTTGACGGGCCAGTTGCGCCTCCGGATGCGGCCCATGCCCACCCACTCGCGGTCATCAATGCAACCGGCGTGATCGTCCATACGAACCTGGGCCGGGCCCCCTGGGCGAGGGCGGCCATCGAGGCGGCGAGACTGGCAGCCGAGGGTCCGATCCTGCTGGAACTGGATCGTCAGTCGGGTCGGCGCGGCGCGCGCTTCCGCGCGGTTGAGGACCATCTCGTGGCGCTGACCGGCGCAGACGACGCGCTCATTGTCACGAACAACGCGGCCGCCATTGCCCTGGCCGTCGGCCTCGCGGGGCGCGGCGGCGGCGTGGCCGTGTCACGCGGAGAGCTGGTCGAGATCGGCGGCGGGGTGCGCATACCGGAGATCCTTCGACGCGCCGGCGTCCGGCTGATCGAGGTCGGAACGACCAATCGGACCCGGGTCGAGGACTTCGAGGCCGTACTCGCGAGCCCGCGGCCGAAGATCCGGGCCATCCTGCGTGTCCATCCATCGAACTTCGTCCAGTCCGGGTTCGTGGAGAGCCCCAATTCACGGGAGCTGGCCGCGGCGGCGCGCCGATACGAGGCCATCGTGATCGACGATCTCGGAAGCGGGGCGTTGCTGCCCACCGAGCAGGTCGGCCTTGTGCACGAGCCGATCCCGCGCGAGCGACTGGCAGCAGGAGCGGATCTCGTGACCTTTTCTGGCGACAAACTGATCGGCGGGCCGCAGGCCGGGCTGATCGTCGGCCGCGGCGATCTCATCGCAAAGCTGCGCCGGGACCCCTTGGCGAGGGCGATGCGCCCCGACAAGACGATCCTCGCAGCGATGGCGGCAACGCTCGCCCTCTACCGGGCCGGTCGGGCGATGGCCGAGATCCCGGTCTGGCAGATGCTCGCGGCGCCCGTCGACGGGATCCGACGGAGGGCCGAGGCCCTCGTTGACGCGCTGCCCGGCGGATCCGCCGAGGTCGTCGAGCTTGCGTCGACCGTCGGTGGAGGGTCGCTCCCCGGCGCTACCTTGCCGTCGTTCGGCCTGGCACTGCAGGCCCCAAGCGGGCGCGCGGCGACCGACCTACTGGCCACTCTGCGGGCCGGGGAGCCCTGTCTCGTCGGCCGGATCGAGCACGACGGGGTCGTGCTCGACCTTCGGACCGTGCCAGCGCACCACGATGCGATGCTCGCGATCGTCGTCGCCCGCGCCATGGATCGCTGAGCTCGGCATGACCGTCGTCATCGGGACGGCCGGGCACATCGATCACGGCAAGACGACGCTGCTCCATGCCCTCACCGGGATCGATGCCGACCGACTTCCCGAGGAGCAGCGGCGCGGCATGACGATCGATATCGGCTACGCGCACCTCGATCTCGAGGACGGGACGTCGATCGACTTCGTGGACGTGCCCGGGCATGACGCGCTGATCGGCAACATGCTCGTCGGAGCGGGTGAGATCGATGCGGCGCTCCTGGTTGTCGCGGCGAACGATGGACCGCGGGCGCAGACCCTGGAGCACCTCGAGTTGCTCGACGCGCTCGGAATCCGGGCGGGGATCGCCGTCATCACCAAGGCCGACGTCGCGGACGCTGCGCGGCTGGCCGACGTCAGCCGCGCGACCGAGGAGCTGTTGGCACGCACCAGCCTGGCCGGATCTCCGATCCTGGCGGTCGCGGCGCTGAACGGCGACGGAGTGCCGGCCGTCCGGTCCGCCTTGATCGCCCTCCGGGATCGCTTCCTCTACGAGCGACGGGGGAAGGCGGCAGGCGGTCCCGAGAGACTGGCGATCGATCGGGCCTTCACGGTGCGCGGCCGCGGCACCGTCGTGACTGGCACCCTCCGCGGCGGCGACGTGCGCATCGGCGACACGCTGCGCATGGAACCGGTCGGCATCGAGGTGCGCGCTCGAGGTCTGCAGGTCCATCACGAGTCGGTCGACATGGCAGGGCCTGGTCGGACGGCGATCAATCTCACCGCCATTGATCCCGGACTGTGTACGCGCGGCACCGTCCTCACCCGTGGCGCAGGGATCGAGGTCTCCTCCCGGCTCCTCATTGCCCTTGCGCGACCCATCGTTCTTGGCGACGTCCGTGCATCGAACCGGCCTTCGTGGCCGCCGGGGGAGGGAACGCCGGTTCGGGTCCATGTCGGGACGGCGCAGGTGGATGGCGTGATTGGGCGGCGAGGACGCGACGCGGTTGACCTGCCGGACGGCCGCGTCACCGCGATTCTCCGCCTCGCTGCGCCGATTGCCACCTTCGCGGGCGACCGAGGCGTGGCTCGGCGGCCGTCCCCGGGCAGCGTCGTGTCCGGGTTCCAGGTCCTGGATCCGATACCGCCGCGTGGCGTGAGCCGCCGGCGCGCCAGCCCGGATCGGCTGGCAGTTCTGGCCGCAGCGGTTGGGGATGCGGACGCTGACGGGGCCGCCGATGCCGTCCTGGGACTGCACGGACTTCTGACCCCGCAGCGGACCCGGGCCGTTCTCGCCAGTCTCGGCCGCGGCGATTCGGGGGGACGAGGCGCCGCTGATGAGCGCCCTGGCCTCGCGCCCGATATCAAGATGATCCTCGAGTCTGCCGGAATCGCACTGGTCGGCGACTTCCATCGAGATCAGCCACTCGAGCCCGGGATTCCGCTTGGAGCGGTCCGATCGGCACTGCGAACCTCGCTCCGCCGTCTGGCAACGATCCGCCGTGAAGATGCTGGCGCAGCGGACGCCGCGATCGAGACCGTCCTGGACGACCTGACGACCAAGGGCAAACTCGCTCGCGAGGGGGATCGCCTGCGGGATCCAGCCCGGGCGGCCGGTCCGACACTGGAGCTCGCGGCGGCGATGGACCGGTTGGAGGCGGCCCTCAACGTATTGGCACCGCCGGCTCTTGCCGTCGCGGCGCGGACAGCCGGCTGCCCCGCGGAGGGGATCCGAATGCTGGAATCGGCCGGCCGGATCGTGCGGGTCGAGGCCGACCTCGCCTGGGCGACGCCGGTCTTCCACCGCCTGGCCGCGACGGCCCTCGGCATCGCCCGTCGCCAATCGCTGACACCCGCGGCGCTCCGCGACGCCACCGGCACGAGCCGGCGCTATGTCATGCCCCTCATCGAGGATCTGAATCGCCGCGGGATCCTGGCCAGGACGCCGGATGGCCACGTGCCTGGACCGCGCGCACCGCGGGCGCCCGGCGAGGCCGGGGCCGAGGAATGACGCACGCTTCGCTGATGCTCGAAGACGTGACGGGGATCATCCTGGCGGGAGGCCGCTCGTCCAGATTCGGATCGGACAAGCTGGCGGTCGAGATCGATGGCCGCTCGATGCTCCAGCATGTCATTGATGCCGTGGCGGAGGTTGCCCCACGCATCGTCGTCGTGCTCGCGCCGGGGGCGGACCTGGCACCGGGGGCGCTGGCACCGAACCCTGCGCTCGATGCTCGACTTGATGTCGTGCGCGACGAGCAGCCGTTCGGCGGCCCGCTTGTCGGACTCGCCGCCGGTCTCGACGCGGTCCGGACGCCCATCGCCCTGGTTGTTGGTGGTGACATGCCTCGATTGGTCCCTGCTGTGCTGCGTCGGCTGGCCTCGACCGCCGGTCCGGATCGACCGGCCGTCAATCTGGACGTGCCGGGCCGGGTTCAGCCGCTCCCGATGGCCCTGTCGGTCGAGGCCGCCCGGCCCATCGTCCGTCAGCTCCTTGCCGCGGAGGAGCGTTCGCTGCGGGCGCTCCTCCAGAACCTCGGAGCGATGTCGATTCCAGCGCCGGTGTGGCTCAGCCTCGACCCGGCCGGCGCTACGGTCGTGGACATCGATCGGCCTGCCGACCTGGATCGGCCCGCCGACCTGGATCGGCCCGCCGACCTGGACCGGAGCCGCTGACCTTCAGCCCGCCTCGAGGGCCGGCGCTTCGAACACGAACTCCCCGCCGACCATCGTTCCGAGGACGGTCGTATCGCCGATCGGACCCGCGTCGGACGCATCGATATCCCGATCCAGAACGACGAGGTCCGCCAACCGGCCCGCCCCGAGCCAGCCGGCCTCGTCCTGGCGGTTCACGAACGCCGACCCAACGGTCGCCGCTCGCAGCGCCTGATCGAGGGTCAGGCGCTCGTCGGGGAGGAACGGGGCCGCGTCGCGGTTCTCGGGCCAGATTCGGCGGACGGCGACCTCGATCTGCGGGAACGGGTTGGCAGTACTGACCGTCCAGTCGGACCCGAAGGCCAGACGGGCGCCCGCCCGAAGCAGCGACGCGAAGGGGTACTGCCAGCCGGCGCGCTCCGGGCCGAGCCACGGAATGGTCAGCTCGTCCATCTGCGCCTCGTGGACGGCCCACAGTGGCTGGGCATTCGCGATGGCGTCGAGCTGGGCGAACCTCGGTACGTCACTCGGGTGGATCAGTTGAATGTGCGCGACATGGTGTCTCCCGTCTCGCGCTCCGTTCGTCCGCCGCGCGGCCTCGATCGCATCGAGGGCCTCTCGGACTCCGCGGTCACCAATCGCGTGGTAGTGCAACTGAAAGCCGCGCGCGTCGAGTTCAACCGCCAGGCGCATGAGTTCGTCCGGTTCGTAGTTGGAGATGCCCGTACCACCGGTCGGATAGCCGGCGGAATCGAGGTACGGCCGGAGGCTCGCCGCCGTCCGGTTCTCGATGACTCCGTCCACGAAGAACTTGACTGACGTCGCAGCCAGTCGGGCCGGACCGGGGCCGTCGGCGGCGCTCGCATGCGCGGCCGCCTGGATCGCGGCGCGCGCTGCGACGAGGCCCTCGATGCCACCGAACTCGTCGAGCTCGGCCGCACCCATGGCAAGAACGACGCGTGCCGTAAGGGCGCCCGCTTCCGCAACCGCCCGATACGCCGCAACCTCCTGCGGATCGGCGTTTGCGTCCTGCCATCCGGTGATCCCGAGCGCATGGAGCTCGGCCTGGGCCACCCGGATCGCCTGAGCGAGGGTCGGAGGGTCGTGCGGCGGGATCAGCCGAGCCACAAGGTCGGTGGCACCTTCCTGCAGCATGCCAACGGGCGTACCGTCCGGGTCGCGCTCGATCCGCCCGAGCGCCGGGTCGGGCGTCGACGCC
>JAQBHC010000083.1:0-2927 GCA_032128175.1 Chloroflexota bacterium
ACCGACCAACGAAGCGACCCTGCCGCGAGAACCGCGAAGGCACCTCGCGGCGTGAAAGACGGAGGTACGGGATGTCCATTGCGGAAAGTGTCGCCAGCGCGAGCGCGTACCTGACTGCCCATCCGGACGAGGCTCGCTACCGCGACAGCGCCGCGCGTGCTCACCTCACATCCGGGCTGCTCGTCGACGTCACGGGCCCAGGCGGCGAGACGTTGCGGACGGACATGCCGAGCGGCATCGGCGGGAGCGCATCCGCGCCATCGCCGGGCTGGTACCTGCGGGCCGCGACCGCATCCTGCGTTGTGGCGCTCATTGCGATCCGCGCCGCGGCAACTGGGATCGATCTCGGCGGGGTCGATGTGGTGGTCGATAGCGAGTCGGACGACCGTGGGATCCTTGGGCTCGATGTCGACATCCCGGCAGGGGCGCTCTCGATGAGGATCTCCATCACGATCACCGCTGCGGGTCGATCTGGGGCAGACCTCGACGAGCTCGCTCGCTGGGCGATCAAGCACTGTCCAGTCTCGGACTCGGTTTCACGAGCGGTGCCCCTCGAAATCGACGTTGTCGGGGCATAGGAGACCGACCTCAACGAGACAGGAGTGTTTCCTCCGGGCTGGCCGGCAGACCATCCGATGGCCGATCTGTTCCGCTGGAAGTCCGCCAGGAATTGGCTAGAGGAAGCCGCCCGATACCGACGGGATGATGTGGACGTCGGATCCGGGCGCGACCGGCGTCTCGAGCGTGGCGCGCGAGCCGGCCACGTACACGTTGAGATGAGTTCGGATCATCGGCCCGGCGTCCAGCAGACGATCCCGAATACCCGGGATCTGCGCATCGAGGGCGTCGATGACCTGACGCACCGTTGACCCGGCGACGTCCACCCGGCGTTTGGAATTCGGGAACAGCGCCACGAGCGATCGCGGAAGGTGAACGTGGATCTCCGCATCCTGTCCTCCCTCCGGCGGAGCCGGATCAGTCAATGACCATCGTCTCGACGGACCAGATCGGTGGCAGATTCTCGGCAACGACCGCCCACGATTGCCCCTCGTCGGCGCTCCCATAGACATGGCCTGTAGCCGTGCCGAAATACACGCCGACGGGATCGAGGTTATCGACGGCCATGGCCTCGCGGAGCACGCCGAGGTAGGCAGCCTCCTGCGGCAGGCCTGCGCCTGAGCGGATCCAGGCCTCGCCGCCGTCGTGCGTTCTCCAAACGGCCGCGCTGGCATCCGGCATGTAGCGGCCCTGATCTGCGCCGTTGAGCGGAATCGTCCAGACCGTCATGGGGTCGCGTGGGTGGGCCGCCATCGGGAAGCCGAATTCAGAGGGAAGGCCGGAGGTGATCTCATCCCAATGGAGCCCACCGTCGCCAGAGCGGTACACGCCGCAGTGGTTCTGCTGATAGAGGTGCTCCCCGCCGTCGGCGGCCATGACCAACTTGTGCACGCACTGTCCGAAGTCCGGGTATTGCTCCGGGGCGAACCCAACTCGGACCCCGGTGTTTCGCGTTTCCCACGTCTCACCTCCGTCCCGGGTCTCGAACGCGCCGACGGCGGAGATCCCGACCCACATCCGGGCAGGATCAGTTCGATGCGGGACGATCGAGTGGAGGATGAGTCCACCGTTGCCCGGCTGCCACTCGGAACGCGTGGGATGGCTGGTCAGGCCAGCCACGTGTTCCCATGTGCCCCCGCCGTCGATGCTCCGGAACAGACCCGCAGGCTCAACGCCGGCATAGATCGCGTCGTGCGCCGCGGTCACGTTCCAGATCGTCTTGACCTTTGGACCGTCGTCCCCATACGAAATCCCCTCGCTGGAATGCGTCCAGGTTGCGCCGATGTCATTGCTGCGCCAGACCGCGGGCCCGTACCACGGGCTCGCGCCGCCGGCGAGAATCGCTCGGCTTGCCGGATCGACGGCGATGTCGTGGATCGCCCAGCCCTCGCACAGCGGGCCCCTGACCCGCCAATCGCGGCGCCTGGGGTCACCGTCCAGGATGAACGCGCCCTTGGGCGTTCCGATGAGCAAAGCGATCTGCTGGGTCACACGATCCTCCGGATTCGGTGTGCGTCGCGGTGAATCTACCCGAACACGAGGGCCACTTGACAGATGGTGGCCCACGAATCGCGGAACCGCCCCATGAACCAGAACTGACGCGGAAGTGTGCGCCTATCATCCGAAGTCTTATGGATGACCTGGACGTCGACCTTCGGAACGAGACGTATCGTCAGTTCGTGGCACTCGGTCGAGCCCCTTCGGCACGGGAGGTGGCAGTCTCAAGAGGTCTAGCCGAGTCCGAGGTGCGCGCTGGCTGGGCACGGCTCCACGACGGCCACGCCCTCGTTCTCGATCCCGAAGGCGAGATCCTGATGCTCAACCCATTCGCTGCGCGGCCAACACGGTTCCGCGTGGAGACCGGGGATCGTTCCTGGTTCGCGAATTGTGGCTGGGATGCCTTCGGGATCGGCGCATCGCTAGGTGTCGACAGCATCATTCATGCCGACTGCGCCGACTGCGCCGAGCCGCTCAGGATCCCCGTCCGCGCCGGGCAACCGGAGGACTTGTCGCTCGTCTTTCATGTCCTCGTACCGGCGAAATCCTGGTGGCAGGACATCGGGTTCACTTGAAGCACGATGCTGCTCTTCCGGTCGGAAGCACACATCACGACCTGGCTCGCAGGGCGAATGGGCGGAGCCACAATCTCGATCACCAGGCTCGCCGAGTTGGCGAACGCCTGGTGGGCGGATCGACTGGCACCGAGCTGGCGGCCGCGCAGCCGCGCAGAGAATCAGGCGATCCTCGACCGGCTCGGCCTTACGGACAGCTTCTGGAGTCTAGGCTAGACGGTCAGGCTCAGGCTCGTTGACGAGAAAGCGTGACGAGCGGGGCGAGCGTCGGACCGGCGACTAGGGCGTCTGATCTCC
>JAQBHC010000084.1:0-7114 GCA_032128175.1 Chloroflexota bacterium
AGGCTCTGCGCCTTGCCCACATAGATCACCTCGCCGCGCGCGTCCTTCATCAGGTACACGCCCGGCCGGTCGGGCAGGTTCTTGAGCGTCGCGGCGAGGGCAGTGGGGAGGGGCTGCATCACGCCCGCAATCCTACGGGGCATGGCGACTCGGGCGCTCTCGGCGTGCCCGGCGTGTCCGGCGTGCCCGGCGTGCCCGGCGTGCCCGGCGTGCCCGGCGTGCCCGGCGTGCCCGGCGATGCCGGCGTGCCCGGCGTGCCCGGCGTGTCCGGCGATGTGCTCCCCACGACACAACCTCGACGAATCCGGACGGAGCGCGGTAGTCCAGGCACGCCGCCGGGCCGGGAATCACCGGACCGGGCCCGCGCGTCGTCGACCTTGTGCGTCCAGAGTCACAGTTGTGACGAGATTGGGGTGAGCGTGCTCGCACCACCCCTTCGACACGTCGCGGTTGTGCTCCTGGGAACAACACTTGGTATTGACGCGTCGCCGGCTGCAGGCGGCAGGCGGCGGGTGCGCCAGGCGGTCCGCCCCGCTCAGTCGCTCAGGTCTCGCTTGCGATCATCGGCGCTGACGAGATCGACCCCGGGTCCCAGCTTTGCGCGCTACGGCGGCTTTGGTCATCCCGTGCTCAATCAGCCCGTCAAGATCCTCAGCCGTTGCGGATGCCGAACCGCGCGGAGAATTAGCCGGGTCAAGCACGCTTCGCCTGCGCCGAACGGCGACGAGAAAGGCGACGACGTACGATGAGATCCTCGGGAGGCCAGTCGGCCAGGTGCGGCATGGGCCCGTGGGAGGAAGACGGGCCTGACGCCGGTGCTGTGAAGGCTGTCTCTACCGGGCTGCCTCGAGCACCTCTACCGGGTTGCCTCGAGCACGCGGAACGAAACCGCCTGCATGACGCGGGCGACGTCTTCCTTGAACGGCAGGCCGTCCAGCCTCACGCCCTTGCGACGGGGCGACAGGATCTCGATACCGATGACCGAGCCGTCGGCGGCGTAGTTGATCCCGCGCGCATCGTCGAGGCGCACCTGGTGGTCGAAGTCGGCCTCCTTGACCGTGATGTAGGCCGCGTCGACCGACTCGTCGTATTCGAGAAGCAGGTTCTTCGTCATGGCTTGCGACCCTTGCGCCACACCGTGACGACACGCCCATCGTAGATGTCGACGACGACCTCGACGCCCTCGTCTTGGAACCAGCGAGTTCTGATCTCTCGCAGCTCGTCATGCTCCGAAGGTCGGATGCTATCGGGATCCTCGTAGGTCAAGCGGATCATCTCGATGCTGATCTTCTCACGACGCGCCTCGCGTGTCGCGTGCGGGCTCATGAGGCTCGGGCTGAACTTGCGTGGCAACCGACGGTCTCCGCTCCGGGCTGGTTTCGCTGTCTCAATCATAGAACCCGCTCGTCTCGGCGACACCGGATGCGCAGTAGTCCAGTACGACAGTGCGGTCGCCACATGGATGGCATCGAGGGTCCCGTGGATCCCCGGCTCAAGGACGCCCGCCGCATCGAGTGATCGGATCGTCGATCGCGACAAGATCGACGTTTCGGAGTCCTTTCCGGAGGGTCGCCAGCGCGTCTGAGCCGGGATGCCGAACCGCGTGGAGCGCCTCGCTGCGCAGGATCGCCGAAGAGACTCGCCGCTCCGGGCGCGTCGACAGAAACTCGCGCAGCGCTCCCGACTCGGGTTCGTCGATCAGCACCTTGACGAACGCGGAGCTATCGAGATAGAGGGCCCTCACCCGGGCGGTTCCTCGGCCCTTCCCTCGGAGACCAGCTTCGACGGCATCTGGCGCCAGGAGGAAGCCCGATCGGGGCGACGCGAAGAACGCTGTCTGCCCGCCTAATCAGACCTTCACGCTCGAGCTTGAGCAGCCCGCCGGCATCGTCTTCAGGAGAATAGCGATCGGACGCCCGCGATCCGTGACCTCGACGGTCCGCGGCCGCCACCCTGCGCAGAATGGCGCTCGCCTGCCGGCGCAGACCACGGACTCCAACCTGATTCATGTGCGACATTCTTGCACTGCGCTGGTTGGGTCGAGCTCGCGGGGTTTCCGAATTCTCGATCACGCTGTCGGACGGCCAAGTCAGGCCGAGATCCGCCGGACACCTTCGATCGCGTCGAAGTCCGAATCGAACGACGCCACCGCGGGAGGGCCAGCCTCGAGCGCCGCCCCAGCCAGGTACGCGTCCGCGAAGTCGAGCTTCGCACTTGCCCCGTACAGCTCGAGCGCCCGCAGGAGCGTGGGCCGCTCCGTGAGCACCAATCCGTCTGCCTCGAGCAGCGACCCGATCCGCGTGGCCGTGACCCGCCGCGTCCACCCGAGGACAGAACGTGCGACGTACACGAGTTGGGCGAGAACGACCGGGGTCACGATCAGGGCCAGCTCACCGTCCGCCACCCGCCGGAAGACCGACAGCGCTCGATCATGGAGTGAATGATCGGCTCCAACGAGCAGGGCGACCCCGCTCCGGGAGGCCGTGTCCGCGCATCAAGGGCACGCATATGGGCACCTCCACGACACCGATGGCGTCGCCCGCCTGGGTCGCCAAGGTGTGGCCCTCACCTTACCGCGTCGAGTGAGGTCGGCGGCGCTCCGCGACCCTCCGGAGCGGTATTCCGGTGCACGGGCGCACCACTTCCTGTCCGAGCGACGCGGGGCTCCCGTTCCCGGTGTCGATGAACCATAAGCGCGGGGAAGGCCGACTCCCCGCGGCAAGCGGGCGTAAAGCGTGCAGTGCGAGGATCCGGTATGCCCAGTCGAGTCTCCGTCCAGGACCGCCTCGACCGACTCGCACCGGACCAGCGCGCGGCTGCCACGGCAACCCCGGGCCCGGTCCTCTGTGTTGCCCCGGCGGGAAGCGGCAAGACGACAACGCTCGTGGCGCGGATCGCGTGGCTGGTCGAGGGCGGCTCGGAACCGGCGACGATCACGGCGCTCACCTTCAACCGGCGTGCCGCCGAGGAGTTGACCGCGCGGCTCACTGAAGCCTTGCCCGACGATGGCGATCGCGTGGGCGATCGCGTGGGCGCTCGGGTCCGCGTTCGGACGTTCCACGCCCTTGGCCTCGAGATCCTGCGCGATGCCGGTGAACCGGTGGCGCCGCTCATGGACCGGGAGACGGCCCTCCGATCCGTGCTCCCAACAGCAGATCTCGCCGAGGTCCGACGGCTCGACACCATGATCTCGCGGTTCAAACTGGACCTGGCGGTGGATGTCGAGGCGGTGGCTGCTGACACGGAGGCCGGGCCGATCGCCCGGGCATTCGTTGCCTATGAGCGGGCGATCGCCGCGGCGGGCGGTCTCGACTTCGATGACCTCGTCGTCCGGGCGGTGCGACTCCTCGAGGCACGGCCCGATGTCCTCGCCCTGTGGCGCACTCGCTGCGCCCACCTCCTCGTGGACGAGGCGCAGGATCTGGACAGGATGCAGCTCCGTATGGCCCTGTTGCTCGCTGCGCCGGCGAATCGGATCTTCCTGGTCGGCGACGATGACCAGTCGATCTACGGCTGGAGGCTGGCCGATGTCCGACGACTCCTGGCCCTCGCCGAGACGTCACTGCCGGGCCTCCTTCGAGTCGATCTCGTGACCAACTACCGCTGCCCGGCGGTGGTCGTGGATCGGGCGGTGCGCCTCATCGAGCACAATCGCGAGCGATTCGCAAAGGTCGTCCGTCCGCGTCCTGTTGCCCCCGGCCGGCTGATCCTCGCGCCGGTGAACGCCGAAGCCGTTGACGCTTGCGTTGCCGTCGTGCGCGCCTGGCCAGCGGACGACGGAACGCGCGCCATCCTGGCCCGCACGAATCGCGAACTCCTCCCCGCGGTCCTCGCCTGCCTCGCGCTGGACATGCCGTTCCGAGCGGCGACGAATCTCGAATTGCCCGTCGAATCCCCGGCGATTGACGGACTCCTTGATCTCGCGGATCGAGATGGGAGCGGCCTCCCGATGCTCATCCGGCTCGCCCGCGTCCGCGCCGCGGCGGACAGCGCCGCGCCAAACGACGAATCAGAAGAAGCTGCCGCGGCCCTCCTCGCCTGGGCTCCGGCGTTCCGTGACCTCCCGGCGCTCCGCAGCCGGATCGCTGCGGTCCGAAGCCAGCTCGCGCGCCTGCGTCGAGACGATGCTCCCTTCACCCTGGCCACCGCGCACGGCACCAAGGGACTCGAGTTCGATCACGTGGCCGTGATCGGGATGGACGAGGGCCGGTTCCCAAGCGCCCGCTCGATCGCCGACGCGGAGGATCCTGATCGGGCTCTCGAGGAGGAGCGCCGACTCGCCTACGTCGCCTGGACGCGCGCCCGACGCACGCTCACGCTGTCGTACAGCCCGGAAGCGCCGTCACGCTTCCTTCTCGAGGCATTCGATCCGCAGGAGTTGCAGCCAGTGGCGTAGGATCGAGCCATGTCTCGTATCCCGGCGCTCGGTCCGCGTGGCGAAGGCTGGGTGATCCTGCAGGTCATCCTGTTCGTGGTCATCGCCGCGGCGGGGATCCTCGTTCCGGGGGACTTTGGCGAGAGTGCCCAGGCCGTCACCACTGCCCTCGGCGTGACCCTGATCGTGGCCGGCGGCTTGCTCGGCGTCGCGGGTCTGGTCGGTCTCCAGGGCTCGGATGCCCTGACTGCGGTCCCTCGCCCAAGAGACGAGAGCCGGCTCACCGAGACGGGCGCCTACCGGTTGGTTCGTCACCCGGTCTATGGCGGACTGATCATCGGGGCGGTCGGTTGGGCGCTGCTGCGCGGGTCTCCGGCCGCGCTCGTGGCCGCGGCGGTGTTGTTTGTCGTCCTCGAGCTGAAGCGACGGCTCGAGGAACGCTGGCTGGTCTCGCGCTACCCGGGCTACGCGGCCTACCGGACCCGGACGCGGCGTCTCATCCCCTGGATCTGGTAGGAACTTAGGAACACCAATCCCCGGCCACGCCCCTAGCGATCCCGATGCATCTCCCAGCGGGCGATGACCTTCAGCAGCCGGTCGATCGCGTCGAGAAACGGCTCGGTCACCGAGGGCGGCGCCGCGTCGCGGATCGAATCCTTGGGTCCGAAGGCCGCCCGACCCGCCCGGGCCGTTGCACGCAGCCCGGGGATCGGCTCATCTCGGAAGCGATCCGGCATCGCGGCCGTATACCGAATCCAGCGCGTCGCACCGCTCAGAACGAGCGCGGCCAGTAGCTTGTCCGCGGCACGAGCCGCCTCAAGCGCGGCGGTGTCGATCTCCGGAGTTTCGTGCCGAGCCGGCACTCGTTCGCGCTCAGTCACGGCCGCGCTCAGTCACGGCCGCGCGCGGACACCGCCTCGCGGGAGGCTCGGTCCTTGGAGCGCTTGTCACCCGGCTCCGCGACCCCGGCCGACGCCTCGGCGCCCGCGCGACGCTGCCCCGCTTCCTCGGCGAAGGTCACGTGGGACAGCGGCACGAGCGGCTCGCCGCGCAACACGCGCGCCAGGTACTCGCCCGTGGCGGATCCCTCGATCGCGGCGACATCCTCGGGCGTGCCCTCGGCGATGATCAGTCCGCCGCGCGCGCCACCTTCCGGCCCGAGGTCCACGATCCAGTCCGCGGTCTTGATCACGTCGAGGTTGTGTTCGATGACCAGCACGGTGTTGCCGGAGTCCACGAGCCGGTGGAGTACCTGGAGCAGCTTCTCGACGTCGGCGAAGTGCAGGCCGGTAGTCGGCTCATCGAGGACATAGAGGGTCTTGCCCGTCGCCCGCTTCGACAGCTCGGTGGACAACTTGACGCGCTGCGCTTCGCCGCCGGACAGCGTCGTCGCCGGCTGGCCGAGATGGATGTACCCGAGCCCGACGTCATTCAGGGTTCGCAGCTTCGCCGCAATCGAGGGCACGGCGGCAAAGAACTCGACGCCTTCGGCAACGGTCATCTCCAGGACATCGGCGATTGACCGGCCCTTGTAGTGGACCTCGAGCGCCTCGCGGTTGTAGCGCTTCCCCGCGCAGACCTCGCACGACTCGTAGACATCGGGCAGGAACTGCATCTCGATCTTGATGATCCCGTCGCCCTTGCAGTTCTCGCACCGGCCGCCCTTGACGTTGAACGAGAACCGACCCGGCTTGTAGCCGCGGACCCGGCTCTCCGGCGTCGCGGCGAACAGCTCGCGGATGGTCCCGAACAGGCCCGTGTAGGTCGCCGGATTGGAGCGGGGCGTCCTCCCAATGGGGCTCTGGTCGATCTCAATGATCTTGTCGATGTTCTCCGCGCCCTCCAGGACATCGTGCGCCCCTGGCGTGGTCCGGGCGCCGTGCAGTTCGCGGGCCAGCGCCCGGTAGAGGACCTCGGTCACGAGCGTGGATTTCCCGCTTCCGGAGACACCAGTCACCGCCGTGAAGGTCCCGAGGCGCAGCGACATGTCCACGCTCCGCAGGTTATGGGCTCGGGCGCCGCGAACCGTCAGCCGTCGGCCGCTTCCCTCGCGTCGCCGCTCCGGCACCGGCACCTGGCGCTCGGCCCGAAGGTAGGCGCCGGTGATGGACCGAGGCTCGGCGAGGATGACGTCAATCGTCCCGTTGGCGATGATCTCGCCGCCGTGCTCTCCGGCGCCCGGTCCGATGTCGATGACCCAGTCGGCCGTTCGAATGGTCTCCTCGTCGTGCTCGACCACCAGGACCGTATTACCCAGATCGCGCAGCCGGGTCAGCGTCGCGATGAGCTTGGCGTTGTCCCGCTGGTGCAGGCCGATGGAGGGCTCGTCGAGGATGTACAGGACGCCCATGAGGGTCGTCCCGATCTGGGTCGCGAGCCGGATTCGCTGGGCCTCGCCGCCGGACAGTGTCTGGCTCGTGCGGTTGATCGTCAGGTAGTCGAGACCAACATCCACCAGGAAGCCGAGTCGCGCCCGGATCTCCTTGAGCACCTGGTGGCCGATCGTCCGCTCTCGCTCGCTGACCCGCTCGGCGAGATCCTCGGCCCAGGCAAACGCATCGGTGATCGAAAGGTCCGAGATGTCCGAGATGTCGCGCCCGTCCACGGTGACCCCGAGCGCCTCGGGTCGGAGGCGCTTGCCGTGGCAGGTCGGGCAGGGCCGCTCGACCATGTACTTCTGCAGCTCGATCTTGATGAACTCCGACTCCGTCTCGCGGTACCGCCGTTCCAGGTTCGTGA
>JAQBHC010000085.1:0-9533 GCA_032128175.1 Chloroflexota bacterium
CCGGCGCTCCTGGCGATCGCGCTTGTCGTTCGGCCGGAGACCATGCCGGAGATCCTCCGGCCCGTCCTCCTCTCAATCGTGGCGGTCGGGCTCACGGCGGCCGTCACCCTCGCGTACACGCAATCCCGGATCCACCCACTCGTCAGGGCTGCTGAGCAGCTGGCAGCGGGCGCGCACTCCGTCGCGGTGCCGAAGCGGCATGACTATCTCGGAACACGCCTCGCACTGGCCATCGAAGCAATGTCGAAGCGGCTTGCCTCGGTCAACGCTGAGGCGTCCACCGACGAACTGACGTCGCTGCCGAATCGCTCTTCGATCCTTGGTGCCCTGTTCACCGAGGTCGAGCGCGCGATCCGATACCGGCGCCCCCTCGCGGTCGCGTTCGCGGACATCGACAACTTCAAGGTCATCAACGACACCTACGGCCATGAGGCCGGCGACAGGGTTCTCCGTGGGGTGGCTGAGGCGCTCCAGGGTCGCCTGCGTGCGAGCGACATCCCCGGCCGCTATGGCGGCGAGGAATTCATGATCATCCTTCCGGAGACGACGGTCGACGATGCCGCGGCCCTGGCCGACAAGCTCCGCCTCGACGTGGACTCGAAGACGTTCGGCTTTGGTGACGGCCAGAAGATCTCGGTCACGGTCTCCATCGGGGTCACCGGAGGCCTCGGAGATCGACTCCGGGTCGATACCCTGGTTCGCGAGGCGGATGCCGCCATGTACTCGGCAAAGGCGCTCGGTCGTGACCAGGTCTATGCGTTCGTCGAGCCGAATGACGAGTCGAGCGTGATCCATTCGCCGATCTCGCCATCCGGGCGGGCCATGGCGTTCGATCTCGGGCGTCAGGCGCATGGCGCCGCGGCGGATGCTCTCGCCGCCATCATCGCCCCCCTGCCCCACTACCGCGGGCAGCCCTCGGCGCTCATCGCCACCATCGTCACGGCGCTCGCAAAGAACCTCGATCTGCCTGCCCATGAGGTCGACAAGATCCGGGTCGCGGCCCTGCTCCACGACGTCGGCAAGGTGGGCATCTCGCAGGACATCCTGGAGAAGCCGTCCTCACTGACCCCGGCGGAATGGCGCTCGGTCATTCAGCATCCACGGATCGGCCAGGTCATCCTCGAGCAGGCGACCACACTGCGCGATGCGGTGCCAATCATCCTCCATCACCACGAGCGATTTGGTGGCGCCGGCTACCCGTACGGACTCCGAGGTCAGGAGATCCCCCTGGGCGCGCGGATCGTGTCAATCGCGGACGCCTACGACGCAATGATCCAGGATCGCCCCTACAAGAAGAAGATCAGCCACGAAGCTGCGGTCGATGAACTGAAGCGCCACGCTGGAACGCAGTTCGATCCCGAGCTGGTCAATATCTTCTGCGACATCTACGGCACCCGGGCGCCCAAGGCGGATCCCGAAGCGCTCGGCTTTGCCGCGGCCCTTGAGGGCCATCGAGCTGCACGGGAGCGGATCGTGATCGAGCCGCTGCCGAGCGAGGCCGACGCGGGCTACGACGCAGCCGCCGCCGGCTGAACCCGGCCGGGACTGTCTCCCGGCACGCTGCGCTCCAGCTGTCCCTGGTCTACCCGTCTCGCTCCCCACGCGAGTGGTGACTACCTGATGTCCCGCGGTTGATCCGCGGATGACGGCGGGATACGACCTGCGAGATAAGGTCGATCTCGCCCGCTGAAGTACGCCGGCCCTCGCGGATTCGCCTGACCGCCAGGCCCGCCTCGCCAAAGCTGGCACCTCTCCGCCACGCCCGCCGCACGCAGGGTCGGCCCGTGTCCCGTCGGCCGACCAAGAAGGAGTCCAGGACCATGAACAAGGTCCTCCTGACCGGCCGCCTGACGCGAGATCCCGAGATGCGGGCCCTCGCGACCGGCAAACACGTCACGCAGTTCAGCGTGGCAACCAACGAATACGCCGGAAACGGCAAGGAACGGACCGAGTATCACAACGTCGTGACCTGGGACCGGTTGGCCGAGATCTGCGGCCGCTATCTCGGCAAAGGTCAACAGGTCGCCCTCGAGGGGCGCATCCAGACCCGGACCTGGGACGACGAGAAGGGTGCCCGGCACTGGAAGACCGAGGTCGTCGCCTCGGGAGTCGAAATGCTCTCGGGTCGAGGCAAGAAAGACTACGCGGCAGCGTCGGCGATCGACGGGCATGATCCGCTCGTTGGCACGCTCGAAAGCGATGCCGAGGGACCAGTACCACCTGCGGACGAGCCGATTCCTGAGGCCGTAGCGGCCTGACATCGACGCCTCTCCCCACTCCCCTGCGGCTCGGCGGTAGCCTCCCAGGCGCCGCCGAGCCGTGCCGGTGCCGGGTAACCCGATTCCTCGGTCAACAAGCCCAGCGCCGCCGGCGCAGGATCCCGGTCGAGGCCATGAACGCCCGGCGTGCGGTACGACCACCGAGACCGAGTCAGTCGGCGATCAGAAACGGTGAGCGAGCAGGACCGACGCCCCGGGGTCACTCACCACTGGATCCTGGACGCTCAGCGTGCAGCAACGAGGTGGCTGCTCCATCCGTCGGTCAGTGGGAACGCCGCGCGTTCAGCGTTCGGAGCCGCGCCGCCCGGGCGGGCGATAGAGAAGCCGCCGCGGGATCCCGGTGGCGGCCGCCACGTGTCGGGCGGCTTCCGAACGACCCATCCCGCCGGCAACGAGGGCTTCGACCTCGGCGAGCGCCGACGCCTCGTCCGCGGATCGCCTGCCTCCGGCCGCCGCATCACGGGTCGCCGATGCGCCCGCGTCCCATCCAACTACGATGACCGCCTCGCCGAGGATCGGTACCTCCCCACTTGCTGCGGCAAGCACGAGCTCGCCGAGCGTCGCTCGGATCACCTGCTCGTGGAGCTTCGTCAGTTCGCGGCAGATCGCTGCGGGTCGGTCCGGCCCGCAGGCCGCGGCAAGGTCCCGGATCGTGCCGGCCAGTCGCCGAGGGGCCTCAAAGATGACCGCGCCTCGCTCGTCGGCGGCGATTCGCGCCAGCCGCTCCCGGCGCTCCCGGCCGGTGCGCGGTAGAAACCCCTCGAAGGTCCAGCGCGGCCCGGCGATCCCCGAGACGGCCAGTGCGGTGAGAACGGCCGAAGCCCCGGGGATCGCCTCGACGCGACCGCCTTCGGCCGCCCAGGCGGCCACGAGCTCCAGCCCCGGGTCGCTGATCGTCGGCGTGCCGGCATCCGTGACGAGGGCGAGATCGGCACCGCTGCGCAGATGCTCCAGCAGCGCCGCCGCTCGACGGGGATCGCTCTGGGCGTGATAGCTGGTCGTGCGGGTCCGAATCTCGTAGCGGCTGAGCAGGCGACGGGTTACTCGGGTGTCCTCCGCGGCGATCAGCGGCACGCTCCGCAGGATCTCGATCGCCCGGAAGGTGACATCGCCGAGATTGCCGATTGGCGTCGCGACCAGGTACAGCACACCGCCGGGCATCGGGGTCTTCAGTTGCGCGCAGAGCCGGGCCGCCGCCGGGGATACAGGTAGTCCACCCCCGCCGTCCGTGGACCCAGCTTGGCGATCGGGGGAACCTGGCGCTTGAACTCCGCGCCGACGACCATCCGCTCCACTCGATCAATGAACGCCGCGTCGAATCCCATCCCGACGAGCTCCTCCCGCGCGTACCGCCGGTCGATCCGCCAGAACAGGAGTCGATCCAGCTCGGGATACGAGAAACCTGCCTCTCCCTCGTCGGTCTGGCCCGGCCAGAGATCTGCTGACGGCGCTTTGGTGATGATGGGTTCGGGCACCCCGATGGCCGCCGCGAGCTGGCGTACCTGGCTCTTGTAGAGATCGCCGATCGGGTTGAAGGCGCAGGCGCTGTCTCCGAACAGCGTCGTGTAGCCGATCAGGGACTCCGTCTTGTTGCCGGTCCCGACGACGAGGCCTCCCCAGGTGACGGATCGGTCGTACAGAACTGCCATCCGCATGCGCGCCGCGAAGTTGCCCCGGCGAAGGGCCGTCGCGGCCAGCCCTTCCGCTCCGGCTGCGCCCGAGCTCCCACCGGCCCCGAAGAACCCGTCGACCATCGCTGTGATTTCGACGATCTCACTCGAACAGCCGAGGTCCTCGACGACGGCCTCAGCGTCGCTGCGCGAGGCCGGCGACGAGCTGCTATAAGGCATCAGGACGCAGTGGAGGCGCTCGGCCCCGATGGCCTCAGTGACGAGATACGCGACCAGCCCGGAATCGATCCCGCCCGACAGCCCGAGGACCGCGCGCTCGAAGCCCGCTTGTTCCAGCTGGCTGCGGATGAAATCCCCGATGATGCGCCGGGCCACGTCCGTGTCGATGGCAAGCTCGTCCGGCAGCACGAACAGCGGCTCGCCGTTCGAACCCACGGGAACTGGCGGCAGCGGCCGGGTCAAGCGGCCCCCGACTTCGTGGCCGGCGCGACCCGCGTCGCCTTGCGCGGTCGGGTCTCGGCGGCGCCCGGCTGAAATCCGATCGGACGGTCGGGTACCTCCCCGGCAGCCACGTCCATGCCGTCGGCCGCGCCAATCTCCGCCGTCGAGTCCGGGGCGAGACCGGCACGCTCGGCGATGACGCGATCAAGTTCCCGGATCTGCAGTTCCAGGCGTTCGTCCCGAAGGAGCGGCAGCCCGATTCGCGCGCGCCGCACCTCGGCCAGGTTGATGTCGCAGATGAACAGACCCTCGTCGAACATCGGCGCGCTGAAGATCGTGTCCCCGGCCGGACCGATCACCTCCGAGCCGCCCCAGAACGAAATCGACTCCTCGACGCCGACACGATTGACGAAGATCACGAACGAGGTCGTCAGTTGGGCGTACGTCCGCATCAGCGAGCGCCACGAGCTCGCGGTGCCGAGGCCCACATCATTGGTGGCCGCGAGGTCGCGCCCGGGCGACGACGAGACGTTGATCAGGATCTGGGCGCCATCGAGCGCGAGCAGCTGGGCGACGGGGAGGTGCCAGAAATCCTCGCAGATGGCAATCCCGAGCCCGACCCCCAGTCGCGACGGAACCGCTCGGAGCAGGTCGCCCGGCGCAAAGAAGCGGCGCTCGTCGAACAGCCCGTAGGTCGGCAGGAACAGCTTCCGGTGGACGTGTCGCATCTCACCGTCCTCGAGCAGGGCCGCGGCCACGAACAGGCGGTGGTCGGCCGACTCCTCGACGAAGGACACCACGGCCGAGAAGCCCTTCGTGTCCGCGGCGAGGCGCGCGAGGCGCGGGTCGTCGAGCCGCATCGCAACGTCGGCGGACAGGTCCTGGAGCTGGTAGCCGGTCAGGCCAAGCTCGGGGAACACGACGAGGTCAGCACCCTGGCTGCGCGCTTCGGCCAGCACCGCGTGGTGCCGGGCCAGGTTGTCATCGAGGGCGCCGAGGCGCGATCCCAGTTGCGCAAGCGCGATCCTGCGGGTCTGCACGGGCCGAGCATAGCGGAGCCGCCGACGGGCGCCGGGCTTGCACTTGCAGGGTGACGCGGAGGGTTTTGGATGCTAGGCTTCCGGGCACCTGCAACCGAATGGCCAGATCGGCCGAGCGTGTGCGGAAGACGCCCCCAGCCGGCCACCGACGTGGTCGAGCCGGCTCAGGGCCTGGTGGAGGAGAACGAATGACCCGATTCACGCGGCGATCACCGGTCCTCGCGCTGCTTGCGACGACGGCGATCATCTTTGCAGCCTGCGGCAGCGCGGCCTCCGCGCCTCCGGCGACCGACGCACCGACGGCCGCGCCGACGGATTCCGGCGCCACCGCCGAGCCATACACGACCATGAGCTACCCCGAGGATGGCAGTTCGGCCTGCGACATCGCCGACTACGCCGGCCAGATCGGCTCGATCAAGACGCTCGACGCACGAACCGTCGAGTTCAGCCTGTGCAAGCCGGACGCGGCCTTCCTGTCGAAGATCGCGTTCTCGTCGCTGACCATCCAGGACGCCGACTATCTCGCCGAGACCGGTGGCGGCGGCGAGGCCCTCGTCCGCAATCCGAACGGGACGGGACCCTACAAGCTGAAGTCCTGGACTTCCGGCTCGGATATCGTGCTGGAGGCAAATCCGGACTACTGGGGCCCCCAGCCGCTTACCCCCACCGCGATCATCCGGTGGAGCAGTGAGGCAGCCCAGCGGCTCGTCGAGCTGACTTCGGGCAACGTGGATGGAATCGACAACCCGGGTGCCGACGACTTCGCCACGATCGCGGCAAATCCGGACCTGCAACTGCACCCGCGGACCGCGCTCAACATCATGTACCTCGGCATGAACAACACCAAGACCTACTGGAAGAACGAGAAGATCCGGCAGGCGATCGCCATGGGCATCGACCGGCAGCGGATCGTCGACACCTACTATCCGCCCGGCTCTTCGGTCGCCTCGCATTTCACCCCGTGTGATATCCCGGGCGGCTGCACGGGCGACGAGTGGTACAAGTTCGACGCGACAGCGGCCAAGGCCCTGCTTGCAGAGGGTATGGCTGAGGAAGGCGTCACGAGCATCACGACGAAGATCCACCTTCGGGACGTCGTGCGCAGCTACCTCGCCACGCCTGTCGACGTCGCGACCGACCTCCAGGCCCAGCTCAAGACCAACCTGGGCATCACCGCTACGATCGACGTCCAGGACGCTACGACCTACCTGACGACTGCCAGCCGTGGCGAGCTTGAAGGCATCTACATCCTCGGCTGGGGTGCCGACTACCCGGACGTGACCAACTTCCTTGACGTCTTCTTCGGGGTCGGGGCCGACGACGGCTTCGGCACCAAGTGGGACGACATCACCGGTCCGCTCTCCGAGGGCGGCGCAGTCGCCGACCCGGCGGCCCGAGCCGCTCTGTACACGAAGGCCAACAACGCGGTCAAGCAGCACGTCCCGATGGTCCCGATCGCCCACGGCGGATCGGGCACCGCCTACCGGGCTGATGTCGAAGGAGCGCATTCTTCGGCACTCGGCAACGAAGGCCTGTTCGTCATGAAGGCCGGCGACCGCGACCAGATCGTCTGGATGCAGAACGGTGAGCCCGGTGGCCTGTACTGCGCCGACGTCACCGACGGTGAGTCGCTGCGCATCTGCGAGCAGATCGCAGAGGGGCTCTACTCGTACGAGATCGGTGGCACGGCTGCTCAGCCGGGCCTGGCCGAGAAGTGCGAGGCCAACGCCGATTCCACTGTCTGGACCTGCACCCTGCGCGAGGGCGTGAAGTTCCACAACGGTGCGACCCTCGACGCCAACGATGTCCTCGTCACCTACGCGGTCCAGTGGGACGCGGCCCATCCGCTCCACGTGGGGCAAGAGGGGCTGTTCGAGTACTGGTCGTACCTGTTCGCCGGTTACCTCAACCCACCGGCCTCCTGACCAACCCCGCATAGTCGCTGAAGGGGCGCCACAAGCGTGGCGCCCCTTCACGTATCCGAGGCCCGCATGACACCAGGCCCGGTCCCGAACCAGTGACACGGTTCATCATCCGTCGCCTCATCCTGAGCATTCCAGTCCTGCTCGGGATCGTCTTCGTGGTGTTCGCTCTCGCTCGCATCATCCCGGGCGATCCGTGCGTCGCGGCCCTCGGCGAGCGTGCCAACGAGCAGAGTTGTGGCGAGTACGCGGCGCGCCACGGACTGGACAAGGCAATCATCCCCGGCATCTTCCGGGTCGATGGGCAGATGGAGATCCGTCCCGCCGAGGTCCCCGAGACACTCGTTGACAACCAATTCGTGCTCTATCTCCAGGCTGTCACGACCGGCGACTTCGGGAGGTCGCTCAAGTTCGGCCTTCCCGTGACGGACCTGCTCATCCAGCGCCTGCCGACGACCGTCGAGCTGACCCTGTACGCGCTCACCTTCGCGATCCTGGCGGGCATCTCCCTCGGTGTGATCTCGGCGTACCGGCGCAACTCGATCGCCGACGTCTTCACGATGCTGATCGCGAATATCGGTGTGTCCACCCCGGTCTTCGTCCTGGGACTCGTGCTCGCCTACTTCTTCGCGGTCGTCCTCAACGGAACGCCACTCGAGCTCCCGCCCTCGGCTCGTCTATCGGCCGGCGTCCAGGTACCGGCCCTGGCGACCGTCTGGGGGTTGGAGGAGCTGGGTGGGCCGCCGCGCGCCATCGTCGACTTCCTGTCCAATATCTTCACATTCAACGCACTCGTCCGTGGCGACTGGGCCCTGCTCGGGGATGTGGTCAAGCACATGTTCCTGCCCGCCCTCGCGCTCGGCACGATCCCGCTCGCCATCATCGCCCGGATGACCCGCTCGAGTCTCCTCGAAGAGCTCGGCCTGGACTACGTCCGTACCGCGCGCGCAAAGGGACTGCGTGACCGCACCGTGGTGCTGCGCCATGCGTTCCGAAATGCGCTGCTGCCGGTCGTGACGGTCATCGGCCTTCAGCTTGGCGGCCTCTTCGGAGGCGCCGTTCTGACCGAGACCATCTTCAACCTGGCCGGCGTCGGGCGCGCGGTGACCGAAGCGATCGCGTCGCGCGACTACGCCGTGATCCAGGGCTTCACCCTGGTGATCGCGATCGGATTCGTCCTGATCAACCTCCTCGTGGATCTGTCGTACGCGTTCCTCGACCCCCGAGTGCGGTTGCGCTGACCATGGCCCTGACTGTCCCACCCGCTTCCGAACTCGCCGAGGATGCCATAGCGGGTGCCCGGCCGGCGTCAATCTGGCGGGACACGCTGGGCAACCTGGTGCGCCAGCGAAATGCCATCTTCGGTGGAACGATCCTCATCTTCTTCGTGGCCGTGGCCCTCCTCGCCGATCTGATTGCCACCCACAACCCGGACGACATTCTCATCGGCGTCGAGGAGGGCGTGAAGAAGCTGGCGCCGCCGTGCGTCCACCTGTTCGGTTGTGCGGAGACCCAGCCGCAGCACTACTTCGGAGTCGACGGCAACGTGCGCGACGTGTTCAGTCGAGTGGTCCACGGGACGCGAATCTCGCTGCGCATCGGGTTCCTTACGGTCGGCTTCGCGATCATCATCGGGTCGCTGATCGGCTCAGTGGCAGGCTATGCCGGCGGCAAACTGGACAACCTCTTCATGCGCCTGATGGATGTGCTGCTCGCGTTCCCTGCCCTGCTGCTGGCCATCGCCATCGTGACCGTGCTCGGAACCGGCCTGCTCAACGCCCAGCTCGCGATCGGGATCGTGGCGATCCCGATCTATGCCCGGATCATGCGTGCCTCGGTGATCTCCATTCGCGACCGGGATTTCGTCACGGCGTCGCGGGCATTGGGCGAATCATCGATGGGCCTCCTGGGTCGGCGGATTATCCCGAACGCCCTGACGCCGCTCATCGTGCAGGGCACCCTCGGCATCGCCGACGCGGTCCTCTCAGTGGCGGCCCTGTCATTCCTTGGCCTGGGCGCCCAGCCACCCGATGCCGAATGGGGTTCGATGATCGGCCTCGCCCGCAACTCGATGTTCGCCGCCCCGCACCTGGTGCTCTTTCCGGGCTTCGCGCTGGCACTGACCGTCCTCGGCTTCAACTTGCTGGGCGACGGACTGCGCGACGCGCTTGACCCGAGGCTCAACCGATGACGGACGAGAGGGCGGTCCTGGAAGAGCTC
>JAQBHC010000086.1:0-4421 GCA_032128175.1 Chloroflexota bacterium
GCCGCCGTACCCGGAGGCGAGGCCACTCCCGATGTACTCCGGCTGAAGGTCGATCTGGCCGCTCTCAAGGGCGGGCAGCAGGACCTTGCGGCTGCCGAGACCGATCCCGGCTCGGTCCACGGTGTAGCCATCGGCCTCAAGGGCCTGGGCGTAGATCTCGGCCACGACACGGGCTTCGTCGAAGCCCACTGATCCGATCTTGATGGTTGGCTTGCTGCCCCCACCCGTCGAGCAGGCGCTCAAGAGCACCAGCAGCGACGCCCCGAGGGCGAGCGTGCGGATTGACCGCATTTGGGTCTTCCTCCTTCATCTGGGCCAGCAAGGACGCGGCCGTACTGCGGAACGATAGCAGCGGTCCCGAATTCCACCATGTGGGATTCGTTACGTTGCTGCGACCGCGCTCGAGCGGCGACGTGCGTCAGGGCGCCTGAGTCCAGCCGACGTCGTGAAGCGTTGGAGTAGCGCGAACAAGGCCTCGGTGACCAGCGCCAGCGACGCGACGAGGACGACCCCACCGAAGATCTGTCCGTCGTCGTTCTGGGCGATTCCCTCCACCAGGAACCGCCCGAGACCCCCCGACCCGAAGATCGCGCCCAGCGTCATGGTGGCCACGATCTGGGTGGCCGCCGACCGAACGCCGGTGAGGATGATCGGCACGGCGACCGGGATTTCCACGGACAGCAGGACCTGACCTTCTCGCATCCCCATTGCCCGCGCGGATTCCACGAGGTCGGCGTCCACGCCGATCACGCCGGCCTCGGCATTCACGAGGATCGGTGGGATGGCGAGGATCACCATCGCAACGAGGGTCGGGTAGACCTTGAAGCCGAGCTGGGGATCGATGGCGGCCGTCACCGGAAGGACGATGCCGATGACCGCGAGCGAAGGCACGGCCCGACCGATGTTGGCAAGGTTCGTCGCCAACGCAGTCCCGCGACGGGTATGGCCGATGAACAGCCCGACCGGGAGTGCGATCGCCAGAGCGAGCAGCAACGAGAGCGCAGACAGTCCGAGATGCTCAAGCAGCCGCTGTGGGATCGCGCCCGGGCCCGTCCACTGGGCCGGGTCAAACAGCCAGGCAGCTGTGTCAGTGATGAGGTCCATCAGCTTGCCCGTGCTCGGGTCCAGGGAGTGAGTCGGTCCCCCGCGACAACGAGCAGTCGATCCACGACCAGTGCGAGGATCACGGAGGGCACGGCGCCGGCCACGATCTCGGTCGGGAAGCCCCGTCGGTAGCCCTCGAAAATGAAGAAGCCGAGACCCCCGAACCGGTCGCCGAGGATTCCCGAGATCGTCACGAGCCCGATCGTCGAGACGCTCGCCAGGCGAACTCCGGCCACAATCAATGGCATCGCCAGCGGCAACTCCACCCGGAGCAGCCTCGCACGCGACGGGTAGCCCATACCGTCCGCGGCCTCGATGACATCGGGCGGCACGCCATCAAGCCCGGCCGAGATGTTCCTCACGAAGATGAGGAGCGTATACAGGACGAGCGGAACCTCGGCGGTCAGGAGCGACAGCCCGGTCACCGGGACGAGGGCGGCGAACAGCGCCAGGCTGGGAATCGTGTAGAAGATGCCGGTGAGCGAGATGATCGGGCCCATGGCGACTCGAACGCGAACGGCCAGGATCGACAGCGCCATCGACAGGGCGAACCCAACCCCGACGGCAAGAACGGCCAGGCCAAAGTGCTGAAGGGTCCGGAGCCCCAGCTCGTCCAGGTGATCAAGGACCCAGGCGACATCCATCAGGTCGAAGGTCGCGGGCTGTTCCGAAGCTTCTCCGCGATCATTTCCGCGGTGACAAGCCCCAGGACTGCCCCTTGCCGATCCACCACGATACCTGCCTGAACATCGGCGTCGAGGAGCATCGACAGCGCGTCCTTGAGCGTCGATTTCGGGTCCAGCAGCGGCGACGCCGGAACGGCCATCTCCTCATGCAGGGGGCCGCTCGCTGGGACGTGGCGCTGGCCGATCCAACCGATCGGTCGGTCCGAATCGTCGATGAGGAGCAGGTATTCGAACGGATCGGCCATGACTCGCCGCCTCGCCTCGGCCGAATCGTCGCCGGCGCGGGCAGTCACCGCCGGCAGCAGTTCGAGGCTTTCGACGCGACTCAGCGCGAGCCGCTTGAGGCCACGATCCGAGCCCACGAATCGCGCGACGAAGTCCGACGCCGGATTCGCGAGGATCTCCTCCGGTGTCCCGAACTGCGCCAGTCGGCCGCCGACCTCCAGGACGGCGACAAGATCGCCCATCTTGATCGCCTCGTCGATGTCATGGGTGACGAACAGGATCGTCTTGGCGAGGTCCGCCTGAAGACGCAGGAACTCGTTCTGGAGCCGCTCGCGAACGATCGGATCGACCGCCCCGAACGGTTCGTCCATGAGCATCACCGGCGGATCCGCCGCGAGGGCACGTGCGACGCCGACGCGCTGGCGCTCGCCACCCGACAGCTGGCTTGGGTATCGATCGCGGTGGGTCTCCGAGTCGAGGCCGACGAGGTCGAGTAATTCGTCCACCCGAGACTTGAGCCGGTCTTCCTCCCAGCCGAGCAGGCGCGGGACCGTCGCGACGTTGGCGCCGACCGTCTGGTGCGGAAAGAGCCCGACCTGCTGGATCACGTAGCCGATGGACCGACGAAGGTCGGTCACCTCGCGAGTGGCCGCATCCACACCGTCGATCAGGATCCGTCCACTGGTCGGCTCGATGAGCCGATTGACCATCTTGAGGCTCGTTGTCTTGCCACATCCGGACGGGCCGACGAGAACGCAGATCTTTCCAGCGGGTACCTCGAAGGAGAGGTTCTGCACGGCGCCGCGAGCGCCGACCCCAGTGCCGGGGTAGCGCTTCGTCACGTTGTCGAACGTGACCGTGGCCGCGCGAGGGGCAGACACCAGGCCGCTCCTACCCGTGATCCACGAGCGGCTTCACCTCGCCGACCAGGCGCTCGATGGTCTCGACGTCGAATGGTGCGGGCAGCTCGACGATCGTGGACTCGAAGCCGGCGGCAACGTGCTCAAGCAGTCTCTCGGCGACATAGGCCGGCGGTCCGAAGAACATGCGATGCCGGTTGTTGTCCAGCAGGCCGGACCGGTTCCGGGCCATCGCCGCCGCCCAGACGCGCTCGGCCGCCTGGACGGAGTCCCGGATCACGATCCAGCTGTTCGAGGTACGGATGATCGCCGCCGGGTCGCGTCCAACGGCCGCGCAGTGCTCATCGAGGATGGCGTTCTTGCGGGCGAGGGCGTCCGGCGCGGCATTCACGTTCCAGTAGTCGGCCACCTTGGCCACGGTTCGAAGCGTCTTCTTCTCCCCACCGCCCCCGATCATGATCGGCAGGTGGGCCTGAATTGGCCGAGGGTGCTGCTCGAGGGCGTTGAACGCGTAATGACTTCCGGGAGGCGACGTGACGACGCCCCCGTCGAGCAGCGTCCGCATCGCCAACGCCGATTCGTCCATCCAGACCAGTCGCTCTCCGACCGAGGAGCCGAACTCGATGCCATGGGCCGTGTGCTCGTACTCGAACCACGCTCCGCCGATGCCGAGGATCGCGCGGCCGCCGCTCACGTGGTCGATGGTTGTCACCGACTTGGCGACGATGCCCGGATTGCGGAACGTATTGGCTCCGACCAGCAGGCCGAGCTTCGTCTGCTCCGTTGTTGCAGCCCATGCGGCCAGGATCGCGTACCCGTCGTGGATGGGCTGGAGCGGATCGCCCATGATCGCGTGGATGTGGTCCCAGGTCCACAGGTGGTCGTACCCAAGTCGATCCACGAGCTTGCCGGCTTCGAGCAGCTCCGTCCAGGTGGCGCCCTGGCTCCAAAGCAGGATCCCGAAGCGGAAGTTGGTCATGTGGGTTGCTCCTCGAACGGCCGATGGCACTGGCACCAGTATCCCTGATGTGCCGCGTGGCGCCGTAGCCAGCCGTCAGGCGTTCTCGAGTTCGCGCGAGATTGCCCGAAGAATGAACCGTGCCGCCTCCGCGCTCTTGCCGCCGAGCTTCTGGCCTTCGTCCTGCTCGAGCGCAACCATGAGGTCGCCGAGCATCTGCCCGAGGATCGGCGTCCGTTCCAGCGACCCTGCGACGAACGCGGCTTCCAGGACGGAGGCTGCCGCGCGCGCGTTCTCGACGGCATGTCCCTTCGCGTCCATCCGTTCGCGAAACGCCGCGCGCGCCGCGTCTGCGGCCGGTCCAGTCGATGGCATCGTCAACGCGCTCGGGGAGGTACGACGAGGTCCTCCAGCCGTGGCTCCGGAAGCGTCGTCTCGCCACCCGTGCCCTCCGCGTTGGCCCGCCGCCACTCCGGTTCAAGCAGGCTCATGGAGACCTCGTCCCACCATTGGCCGTCGCGCCAGATGGCCTCGCGCGCGCGCCCCTCGGCCGTGAACCCGCAGCTCGCATAGGACCGGATTGCCCGC
>JAQBHC010000087.1:0-2617 GCA_032128175.1 Chloroflexota bacterium
GGACGCCACCATTGATCATCAGCGAGCCATCGGGGGCGTAGTGCGCGGCTACGCGGGACGGATCCATGCTGCACCAGGCAGCCGCGTACCGCTCGGCAAACCGCTGGAGCGCTTCGCGATCAGTCTTCATCGGTCCCTCGCCTCGCGATCAGTCTTCATCGGTCCCTCGCTTCGGCTGTCATTGACACGACTTCGATTGCCTGAGTGCGGCCCCGGACGACGATGGTCCGGCGTTCGAGATCCGCTACGTCCAGCTCCGCGGCAGCCGCCGCGTCGAGCGATAGAAGGAGCTCACCTGCCGCCGCCGCGCCGGCGAGCCGCGCCGTCGTATTGACCACATCGCCAAGGGCCGTGAAGTCGTTGACCGCGCCATCAACGCCCGTCGAGCCGACATAGGCTTCGCCGGTGTGGACGGCCGCCCCGACCGGGATCGGTCCCTCCCACGTCGCATCGGACCGACCCACGCCCGCGATCAGGTCTCGAGCCGCGCTGATTGCCGCGTTGGCATGAGCCGGGCCGCTGATTCCGGCAAAGAACAGGCCGATCACCTCGTCGCCGACGAACTTGTCGACGATCCCGCTGTTCTTCAGAACGGCCGCCGAGGTGATCTTGTAGAAGCGGTCCAGGTACGCCCGGAATTCGACCGGCCGCATCCGCTCACCGATCCCCGTCGATCCACGGATGTCGGCGAACAGCAGGCTGACCGGGATCTCGGCGCCCATCACACCAAACGTCTTCTGGATACCACCGATGCAGACGTTGCAGATCGACGGGTTGCCCGGAAAGCGCGAAAAGCCGACCAGCGAAAGGACGACGCCCCCAGGCCCCGAGAACGGGGCGGCGCAGAGCTTGCAATGCGGCGAGCTTGGCAGGCGCCGAAACAGCCCACGGGCGCGAGTCATGGACTTCTCCTCGCCCGCGAGGAATGATCGCATGAGCTCCTCGGGTGGTCGCTTGGCCATGCCCCAACACTATGCGCTCAGTCAACCGAACCGGGTGAGCGGGAGCGCCAGGCGCTCGCGGACGAGCGCGTTTCTCCGTCGACGGCGGGCGCCCCGTAGACTCCGAGTCATGGAAAGCGTCGATGTTCTGGTGGTGGGCGGCGGGTCCGCCGGTCTTTCGATCGGCCATGAGCTTGCGGGCATGGGGATCGATCACGTCGTCCTCGAGCGCGGCCGGATCGGCCAAACGTGGCGGGATCGCTGGGACAGCTTCTGTCTCGTCACCCCGAATTGGACCGTGCAGCTCCCGGGCGGGGCCTACGCGGGCCCCGACCCCGACGGCTTCATGCTCCGCGACGAGATCGTCGACCACCTCGTTCAATACGCCGCTGCGTCCAAGGCGCCAATTCGGGAAGGCGTCGCCGTCCGGACAATCGAACGAGACGCGGATGGATTCGTAGCTCGAACCTCCGCGGACGACCTGCACGCCACCCGCGTCGTCCTGTGCACCGGGGCATTCCAGCGAGCCCACCGCCCCGCTGGCTCCGACACGTTGCCAGCTGCCCTCCCGCAGATTGACATCGAGGACTACAAGAACGCCGACAGCCTGCCGCCTGGGCCGATCCTGATCATCGGTAGCGGCCAGTCGGGTTGTCAGCTGGCCGAGGAGCTGCGGGAGGCCGGCCGCGACGTCGTCCTTTCGTGCGGGAAGGCCCCATGGGGCCCGCGCCGGATTGGTGGCCATGACCTCGTCTGGTGGATGGAGGCGTCGGGCTTCCTCGACCAGCCGGTTTCGGCCCTGCCGTCTCCGATGGCCCGCCTGGGTGCGAACCCCCTGGCGACGGGCCACGGCGGCGGGCACGACCTGAACTTCCGGACGCTCCGGGCGATGGGCGTGACGCTCGTCGGTCACTTCCTGGGAGCGACAGGTCACCAGGCTCGGTTCGCTCCCGACCTCGCCGACTCGCAGGCCTGGGGGGACGCGCGCTACCGCGACGCGATGGGCCTGGTGGTCCAGGTGGCCGACAAGCGCGGGCTTGCGCGACCGGAGATCGCCGATCCGGCGCCGTTCGACGGCGCCGCGCCGGAGGAAGTGTCGCTTGATGGGTTCGGGGCCGTCGTCTTCGCCGGCGGGTTCCGCCCGGACTTCCGATCGTGGCTGCCCTGGCCCGACGCGTTCGACGAGATGGGCTTCCCAATCCAGATCGACGGCGCCAGTACGGTCATCGACGGCCTCTTCTTCGTCGGGACCCACTTCCTGCGGACCCGGCGGTCGTCGACCCTGTTTGGTGTCGGGCAGGACGCGGCCATCGTCGCCCGGACGATCGCGGAGCAGATGTCCGCCGTCTGACGTCGCTCGCCGGCGAGTTGGCGCGTCGCTCGCCGGCAAGTCGCTGGCCGGCGCGTCGCTCGCCGGCAAGTCGGCGCGCGCGCCGCCGTCACGCTGGTGCGGTGCTGCCGTCTCGCAGCCGAGTGCCCGTTGGGTCGTAGGGGATCTCGGGCAGGATCCGCGCAGATCTCGGCTCGCCGACGACATCGACCAGGAGTTCGGGGCGCGCCACGACGACCTCATCGTCCACGTACGCGAGCGCGAGACTCGCCAGGACATGGTGGCCATAGGCGCCCGACGTCACGACGCCGACCAGGCGACCGTCCAGCCAGATGCCATCGTCCTT
>JAQBHC010000088.1:0-35288 GCA_032128175.1 Chloroflexota bacterium
AGCCAGCACGCGGCCAACTGACCGTCGCCGACGTCGAACAGCGGCGGTTCTTCGACCTTGCAGCGGTCGAATGCCAGCGGGCAGCGCGTATGGAACCGGCAGCCCGGCGGGATGTGCACGGCATCCGGCGTCTCGCCCACAAGGATCGTCCGCGATACAGGGCTGGCCTTGGCCGGGGGCTCCGGGGATGGCGAGACGCTGACAAGAGCGGCCGTATACGGGTGGCGCGGACGCCGGATCACGGCCTCGGCCGGGCCTATCTCCATGATCTTGCCAAGGTAGAGAACGGCGATGCGGTCAGCGATCACCCAGGCCAGCGAGAGGTCGTGGGTGATGAACAGGTAGGCGAGGCTCCGTTCAGCCCGGAGGTCGAGCATGAGGCGGAGGAGTTCTGTCCGGATTGAGAGGTCCAGCATCGACACTGGCTCATCCGCGACGATGATCGAGGGATCCATGACCAACGCCCCGGCGATGACGACCCGCTGGCGCTGGCCGCCGGACAGCTCGTGCGGGAACCGGGCGGCGAATTCCTCGGCCGGCCGGAGCCCCGCCGAGTCGAGGGCAGAGAGCACCTGCAGCCTGCGGTCCGCGTCCGAGCCTCCGATCCGGTTGACAACGAGAGGCTCGGCCACAAAATCGTAGATCGACTGGCGAGGGTTGAGTGTCTCGTACGGATCCTGGAACACGATCTGAACGCGGCGACGGTACGCCCGCAACTCCCTGACACCCGACAGATCTGTCATGTCATTACCGTCCAGCCAGATCCTGCCGGCGGTCTGGCGAGTCAGTTTCACGATGACGCGCCCGATCGTCGTCTTCCCGCTCCCTGATTCGCCGACGAGCGCCAGTACCTCCCCGTTCCTGATCGCCAGGTCCACGCCGTCCACGGCACGAACCACATCGGCCGGCCGACCCGAGAGGCGGTTCCGCAATCCACCGCGCACGGGGAACTGGACCTCCAGGCCCTCCAGGCGCAGGACCTCATCGCCGATCGCCGGTTGGGCGCGGCCATTCTGATCCGTCATCGCGTTCCGTAAGGCGCGTCCGTCGGGAGCGTGACGGGCGTCCCATCGCTCCCGGCCGGATAGTGGTGGCAGGCCACCCGGACACCGTCGGCGAAGCGCACTTCCGACGGAACCTCGATCCGGCAGATGTCCATCGCGACGGGGCAGCGCGGCGCGAACCGGCAGCCCGGCGGCGGATAGCGCAGGTCGGGAGGCGAGCCGGGAATCGTCTCCAGGGTCCGCCTCTCGGCGTGGATGTTCGGGATCGCGGCCAGCAATCGTTGCGTGTAGGGGTGGCGCGGCCGCGTGAAGACCTCGGCGACCGCACCTTCCTCGGCGACGAGGCCGGCGTACATGATCATGACTCGATCGCATGTCTCGGCGATCACCGACAAGTCGTGGGTGATGAGGATCAGTGACAGGCCCAACTGCTTCTGGAGGCGCTGCAGCAGCTCAAGGATCTGCGCCTGGATCATCACGTCGAGCGCCGTGGTCGGCTCATCGCCGATAACGATCGCGGGGTCGCAGGCGAGGGCCATCGCGATCATCGCTCGCTGGCGCATTCCGCCCGACAACTGATGCGGGTACGCGCGCGCCCGAGCGCGTGGGATCCCGACCAGCTCCAGCAGATCACCGGCCTTCTCGTGGGCCTCGCGTTCGCCCGTGCCGAGCCGCTGGACCATGGGCTCCGCGACCTGATCGAGGATTCTGCGAACCGGGTTCAGGGCGTTCATTGCGCCCTGGAAGACGATCGCGATCTCGCGCCACCGGTAACGGCGCAGGGCTGTCTCCGAGCGCGTCGCAAGATCGATCCCGTAGAGTTTGATGCTCCCCTCGACGATCCGGGCATTGGGCGGGAGGAGCCCGATCAGGGATAGCGCCGTCGTCGTCTTGCCGCAGCCCGACTCCCCGGCGATCCCGAGGGCCTCGCCACGCTCGAGGCGAAAGCTGACGCCGTCCACCGCGTGGACCGTCTCGTGACCGAGCTGGAAATGGGTCCGCAGTCCCTCCACCTCGAGCAGCGGCGCAGACCTTTCTGCCAGCCTCGGAAGCGCCCGGGTCGCAACCGGTTCGGAGCCGCTCATCTGCGGCCTCGGCGCTTGGGATTCAGGATGTCGTCCAGGGCGCTCCCGACGAGCGTGAACGCGAAGACGACCAGGACGATACAGATGCCGGCCGGGAGGAAATACCACCACGCCCCGAGCCCCGGGGCGCCAACGCTCCTCGCGGCTTCGAGGAGCTGCCCCCATGATGGCTGAAACGGGTCTCCGAGGCCCACGAACGAGAGGGTCGTCTCCGTCAAGACGGCCCCGGCGAAGGTGAGGACCGCGTTGGCGACGATGAGGTTCGTCACGTTGGGCAGGATGTGGCGGCGCATGATGTGCGGCCCGGACGCACCGATCACCCGTGCGCGATCGACGAACGCCCGCTCCCGAAGGGACAGTGTCTGGGCGCGGATGATCCGGGCGGTCGCCGACCAACTCGTGATCCCGATGACGATCACGATCACGATCAGGCTCAGGCGGATGCCGAAGATCTCACGCGACCCCGTACCCAATACGTCCCGAATGATCGAAACGAGAATGATGGCGAGGACAAAGGTCGGGATCACCAGGAAGAAGTCCGCGATCCGCATCGTCAGAGCGTCGAGCCGGCCGCCCACGAACCCGCTCACGATCCCGAGCCCGGCTCCGATGAAGACGGTGATCAAGGTGGCCAGAAGTCCGATGACCATGGAGATCCTGGTCGCGTGAATGGTGAGGTTTGCGATCGACCGGCCCAACTCGTCCGTCCCGAGCGGGAAGGCCAGTGACGGCGGCGCGAGGCGTGGGCCCGAGGCGGTGACGGCCGTCTGCAGTGGGCCGGCGAGCAGATCCGGCGCCAGGGCGAAGCCGGTGAACACGGTGAGGATCGCGATCCCGGCCAGACCGTCCGGCCGGCCGAGGACCTGGCGGAAGAGTCTCGGGTCGCCCGTGCGGGGGTCGATGCCAGCTCGGGTCCGAGCGCCGGGCGGCGCCATCGACGCAGTCACGCGCGCACCCGCGGGTCCAGGAGCCCGTACACCAGGTCTGCGACGAGGTTCGCAAACACCACCCCAACGCTCAGAAGCAGGAAGACGCCCTGGAGCACCGGGTAGTCGCGCGACGAGAGGGCGTTCACGGTAAGGGTGCCCAGGCCGGGCCAGTTGAAGACGACCTCGACGGTGATCGCACCGGCGACGACATACCCGAGGTTGATCGCCACGAGCGTGACTGTGGGGAGCAGTGCGTTCGGCAGCGCATGCGACCGAAGGACCCGCCCATCCCGGAGGCCCATCGCGCGAGCTGTCGTGACGTAGTCCTCGGACAGCGTCTCGACGACCGACGAGCGCATGACGATCGCGTACTGGCCCACGAGGCCCAGAGAAACGGTCGCCAGTGGGAGCGCCAGGTGCGATCCGAGGTCGGCCAGGTACTCGAGCGGCCCAGCATATGTGGCGCCGGCCGTAACCATCCCGAAGGTCGGGAACCACCCCAGCCCGGTGGCAAAGAGGAGCAGTAGGCCCATGCCCAGGAGGAAGTACGGCGTCGAGTAGAGGATGAGCGAAAGCCCGTTGCCGAGGTAGTCAAAAACCCCGCCGCGTTTCCACCCCGAGTACGCGCCGAGGGCGAGCCCGACGATCACGGCGACAATCTCCCCCAGGCCGAACAGGAGGAGCGTCGGACCCAGACGCTGGCCGATGACGTCCGTGACGGGCCGACCCCTGGCGCCGTAGGAGAAGCCGAGGTCGCCCTGGGCGGTTGACGTGATGTAGGCGACGAACTGGTCCGGGAACAGCGGCTTGTCAAGCCCCCAGCGCGCCTTCGTCGACTCCAGCACCTGCTGGGTCACTCCTGGGATCCGACCGAGCAGGAGCCGCTCCGGCGACCCAGGCAACGCACGAAACAGGATGAAGTTCAGGAGGACGATCAAAAGGATCGTCACCCCTGCCGTTGCGAGCCGTCCCGCGAGATATCGGGCGCCCACTCGTCAGCGGCTCTAGCTCAGCGGGCGCGAGCTTCGAGGCAGTCCATCCGCGGCGCGGATGGACTGCTGCTGCTCATTCCTCCTCGGCCTGAGCGCCCCCGCGGCGGCGCAGGACCACGAAGCCCACAACCACGACCACGGCCACGACGAGGCCTCCGATCACGACCGGCGTCGAAATCCCACCCGCGTCAGCGCCGTCGGGCGCCGGCGCCTCGGTCGCGCCAGCGGTTGCCGCCGCGGACGGCCCGGGGGCGATAACCGCGTTGGCGTCCGTGAGGGCCATGTAGCCGGAGTAGCCGAACCCGAAGAGCGGCGTCCCCGTGTCGGCCGGCTGCTTCACCCAGCCGGCGAACTTGTCGGTCCGCCAAGCATGGAGCTCACTGTCGTAGTACGGGATGTGGTAGCAGGCCGCGTCGTAGAACAGCTGCTGCATCTCGGCGATGTACTGCTGCCGGGTCGCCACGTCAACGGCACGCTGTTGCAGCATGAAGAGTTCGTCGTAGCGGGCGTCGGAGTAGAAGCAGTCGTTGGTCGCGGCCTCGATCTGGTCGGTCGTGAAGAACGAGAGCAGGGACATCGGATCGGGGTCGCCACCCCAGCCCCACATGTAGAAGTCCCAGTTCGCCTCGCCACCGGCCTCCGGTCCTGCGAGGTCGTCAATGAGCTTTCCCTCGTCGGTCACGGAGGCATCGACGCCGATCCCGATCTGCTCGAACCATCCCTGAATGAACTGGGCGTCGGCCGAGTTGTCCTGGGAGTCCGGCCACGTCAATCTCAGGACGATCGGCTTGCCCTCGTTGTCCGTGCGACGGCCGTCCGCGCCACGCGGGTAGCCGGCCACGTCGAGCCGCCGATTTGCCTCAGCGAGATCGAAGTTGCGCGGATGATCCGGCTCCACGTGCCAGTTGACGTGGTATGGCGGAACGTGCGTTGTCCCGACAACGCCGTGGCCGTTGAGCACCTTGTCGACGAGCTCCTGGCGGTTGATCGCGTAGCCGAGCGCGTCCCGGAATGCCAGATCCGACAAAGCGGACGTCGAGGCGTGGTAGCCCTCCTGTTGGCCGCGGGTGTTGAAGGAGATGTACGTATATCCGTTCGAATAGCCTTCCGCCGTGCCGATGTTGGGCTCGTTGGCGAGCGCATCGAACTGGTTCGCGCCGGTGCCCCGCACGTAGTCGAGCTCACCCGACCGGAGCGCCTGGACCATCGTGTCCTCGCTGGCGAACTGCTGGAAGATGATCTCATCGGGTACGCCCGGCGTGCCCCAGTAGTTGGGGTTGCGGGCCATCCGGATGAAGACCCCCGGCTCCCACGCGACCGTGACATACGGCCCCGAGCCGACGACCGGCGGTTCGTTGCCGAAGAAGCCCTCGGCCTCAGCGTTGCCAATCTGGTCCTGGGTGTACTGCGACCAGACGTGCTTGGGCAGGATCGGGATATAAGCCTGGGTGAGCAGCGTGGTCGGGAATTCAGTGGTCACGACCAGGGTCTGCGCGTCGCTGCATTCGACCGCACTCAGGCCTGCATTGGTCAGATAGGGCTCGAGGAAGCCCGATCCTACGTAGCCGTCGTCCGACGCGACTACGTCAAGCACGAATTGGTAGGTCCACCGCGCGTCTTCGCAGGTTGCCGGCTCGCCATCCGACCACTTCATGCCCTCGCGGACGTGGAACGTGTGGGTCGTCTGGTCGGCGGACGACTCCCAGCGGTCGGCGAAGGCGGGTGCCGGCTCGAGGTTGTTGTCGAATCCGACCAGCAGCTCGTATTGCACCTGGAAGATCTCGTAGTCCGCATACGTGACTGAGTGCCACGGGTTCAGGGTCTCGAGGGCCTGGTCCGTGCCGACTCGAAGGATCAGCGGATCGGCAGCGACGACGGGTCCGGCCGACGTGGCCAGCCCACCGAGAATGAGCGCAGCCGCGGCTGCAGCAGCGCCCAGACGGGCACGAATCGGCGACTTCATCGGTCCCTCCTACAGCGGCGCGCTGAGCGCCTGAAAAGCAGAGTCCCACATCATGAGGGCGGACTGCAAGTTCACGAGCGGCGCCGGCCCCACCTGGGACACCCGGAATCAGCTATCGCCCGAGGATCAGATGCGGAAGTTCGCGGCCGGGCCGGCCTCGAGGAGCCGCGGTCGATCCACCTTGAATGCGTCGATGTCGGCCGCCGAAGGCGTCGCCCCGTCGATCGCCAGCTCGGCGAGGATGCGACCGAGGACGGAGGCGAACTTGAACCCATGCCCGGCTCCCAGCGCCAGCACGACGCCCGGATGATCGGGCAGGCGATCGACGACGAAGTCGCGCTCCGGGGTCAGCGTGTAAAGGCAGGTCTTGGTGAGCAGGTCCGGCCCTACGGCCTCGGGGAGGTGCTGCTCCATGAAGGCATAGAGACGCGCGTGCGCGGCGCGGTTCACCGCAAAACTCCGGGTCGGGATGGTGCATTCCTCGCCGCCGACGTCCTGCGCGGCCTTGGGTCCGGGCTCTCCGTAGGTCGGGAACCCGTAGTAGGACGGCTCGTCCATCCAGATCCAGACCGGGAACCGATCAGGCGCAAAGAGGGATGGATCAGGGCTTGCGAAGTACGTCACCTGTTCACGCGTAATGGTCAGCGGCAGACGCCGGTCCAGATGCGCGAGGAGGTCATTCGTCCAGGCATCAGCCGTCAGCACGATGCGCCCAGCTCGGTGGACCGTCCCGTCGCCGGTCGTGACCTCGTATTCGTCCCCGGTCGCGCGCAGCCCCGTCACGGGTGTGTGGTCGAGCAACGTGGCGCCATTCGCGACCGCCAGCACGCGATGGGCAGGATTCGCTCGATTCGGATCAGCGATCCCCGTTTCTGCCTGGTAGACCACAGCGGTATCTTCGGCAAGCCGCCATTGCGGCCAGCGTCGCATTGCCTCCGCCGCATCGAGGCGCTCAAAGGCAACGCCCTCGGCGTCGAGGCTTCCGGTGTAGTTCGCCTGATCAGTTACGCCGCCTTCCGGATAGAGCTGGATCCCGCCCGTCCTGGTCACGATTCGAGCGCCGCTCGCTGCCTCGACCTCAGCCCAGCTCGCATAGGCGCGCTTCGCCAACCGGACGTAGTCGCGACGGTGGTAGGACAGCCGAATGATCCGGGAGTGATCCTGGGATGCCCCGTTCGGATGTTCGAACGCGAACTGCTCGAGCCCAAGCACGCGGAGGTTCGGTCGCGTGGACAGCCAGTACGCCGCCGCCGACCCAAAACCGCCGAGGCCGACGACAATTGCGTCCCACTCGCGCTGCATGCAGCGACGCTAGCAGGCCACCTGGATGCGCGAGCCATCGGCCGGTGCGTAGGCCCGCTGGGTAGACTCCACCCATGCACGACGATCGCAGCGCTGATGCAGGCAGGCCGGGAGTCAGGAGCGCCCGGGATGTCAGGATCCCGACCCGCGACGGCACGGAGCTGTCAGCCAACATGTGGCTGCCGGACAACGCGAGCGCAAGCACTCGGATCCCCGCGATCCTCGAGATGATTCCGTATCGAAAAGACGATTGGCGCGCTAACGCGGACGAGGCGCGCGGCCGATACCTGGCCAGGCATGGATACGCGCTCTGCCGACTGGATGTCCGGGGAACCGGGCGCTCCGACGGGATCGCGCTGGACGAATACACCGCCGACGAGACCCGCGACGGCTACGACGCCGTCGAGTGGCTGGCTGGTCAGCCCTGGTGCAACGGCAACGTCGGCATGTGGGGTATCTCCTACGGCGGGTTCACCTCGATCCAGGTCGCCGCCCTCCGCCCGCCGCACCTGCGCGCCATCGTTCCGGTCTACGCAACCGATGATCGATACGTCAGCGATGTCCATTTCGTTGGCGGCTGCGCCACCGCTTCCGAACTGACCCAATACGCCGTCAGCCAGGTGGCATCCAACGCCCTGCCCGCGCTGCCGGCGCGCGACGGCGAGGACTGGGTCTCAGCCTGGCGAGAGCGGCTGGAGCAGACACCGGTCTGGCTGCTGCCCTGGCTCAGCCACCAGACCGACGGCCCGTACTGGCGACAGGGTTCGCTCGCCCCGGCCTACGAGCGCATCGAGGCCGCGATGCTCCTGTTCGGTGGGTGGATGGATTCCTACGTGGATCCGGTCTTTCGGATGCTCGAGCACTGCACGGCCCCGCGACGGGCAATCGTTGGCAACTGGTCGCACGAGTTTCCCGACCATGGGTATCCGGGGCCGGGCCTCGACTGGCATCACGAGATGCTCCGCTTCTTCGACTACTGGCTCAAAGGCGAAGCCAATGGCGTCATGGACGAACCTGACCTGACCTGGTACCAGCGTGACTTCGCGCCGCCCGAGGCCTTTCCGGTCAGTTGGCCTGGCCGCTGGCGATCCGCGTCGCTGCCCGGCCTGTCCGCCTCGGGGGCGCAGAGCCGGTCGCTGTGGTTCGCAGCCGGTAGTGGCCCGCTGCGCGGCGTTCTGGACACCACCGGCGACGTCCCGTCGGGTGCGGCGACGTTCCCGCATCGCGCGACTACGGGTACGCACGGGGGCCTGTCCTGGGGTGCCGGTTCCGCGCCAAATGGCCTCGCTCGCGACATTCGACCCGACGAGGCGAGCATTCCAACGTACACCTCCGCCCCGCTGGAGGCGCCACTTGAAATCCTGGGGATTGCCTCGGTAACCCTCGACCTGACCTCTTCGATGCGCGTCGCGACCGCGGTCGTTCGATTGTCCGATGTGGCCCCGGACGGGGCGTCGAGCCAGGTCACCATGGGCATCCTCAACCTGACTCATCGGGACGGTCACGAGGCGCCACGGGCCCTCGTCCCCGGGTTGCGAACGACCGTTCTCGTACCGCTCCGCGCCGCGGGTTACCGGTTCGAACAGGGTCATCGGATCCGCGTATCTGTCGCGTCCGCGTGCTGGCCCGTGATCTGGCCATCACCGGAAACCGGAACACTCACCGTTCACCACGGGCCCGTGGGTGGGCAGTCGGGCCTGGCGGGCGGGGGTGTGACAGGCGACGGGGCCAGCGGGTCTCGACTTGACCTGCCGGTGGCGCCGGCCACCGATGCTGGTCCCGTGCCGCGATTCAAGATGACGCCACCCGAACTCGATGAGGTCGGGGGCGGTGCCGACGACGAGCCGCGCTGGCGGGTCACTGAGGACGTCCTTACCGGCGAGGTCACCGTCTCCACGCACGAGGGAGGCGACACGATTCTCGAGGATGGTGGGCGCCTGTACAGCGCCGAATCTCATGAGATGACCGCCTCTGACGCGGATCCGGCACGGGCCCGAATGGCGAGCACCGTGCGCTACGTCCTCGAGCGAGACGATCACCGGATCGAGATCGATGTGGACGGGATCACGGCCTCCGACGAAGGGGCCTTCCATCTCGATATCCGGCTGGACGTCCGGCTCGATGGCTTGCCGTTCTTCGAGCGACGGACGAACGAGGCGATCCCCCGGAATCTCGTCTAGCGCCCCAAGGGGTGGCGGGGCCGCGTGTGGATCTGCCGCGCAGCCGGGGTCTCGAGGAAGGCCAGCCAGTGCTCCGGCGCATCGAGGCGCACGCTGAGCGACCGCCCGAGGAGCCCGCCCGTTTCGACGAGGCGGGCTCGGCCCCGCTTCAGAACCTCGACCAGGCGATGGTCGGCCACGATTCGTGATCCGGACACCGAGCCGACCTGCTCGACAGCGCCCGGAGGTTCGCCATCAATCCAGTGGGTCTCGAGGTCGCCAACAAGAACGCTGGTGCAGCAACGTGCCGCATAGAAGTCGATGAGGAGATCCCGACCACGCCCTGTCTCCCGGATCCGGCGCGTCGCGTTCGCGTCGGCGCCGACCTCGGCGCCGGCGCCGGCGCGGATGGGACCGCTCGTCGTCGCACTCATCCGGCCGAGGCGCCCGGGGCGATCAGATCGAGGAGCGCGCCGACCTGGCGCCGAAATGGGGCGCCCTTGAACTCATGGAGCGGGTGCGGTTCGAGCGCGTGCTCATCGATCTTCGTTCCGCGCCGGATGTAGGCAACGGGATAGATCGCTCCCTGACCGTCGGCCTCGATGGTGATTGCGATGCCGTCCGGACCGCCGGTGTCGAGGAAATGAGTGAGCGGCACGGTCCCGTCGTCGCGAATCCCATCGTCCGGGCTGACGGTCACGACCCGCGCGAGGTAGCCCTTCTGGTGCCACAACTCGGGGGCATTTGTCGCCTCGTCGAGAACGAGGTCGGTCAAGTCGCCAAGGGCGATGGCGGTCCGGGGACGCTCGACCCCGAAGTGTTTCGCCGCCAGCCGCTCGACCAGAATGCGCGCGTTGTAGCGGTGGCCCTGGACGGCGCCGGAATAGCTGGGAATGCCGTGTTTCTTGAGGCCGGCTGAGCCCGAGGTGATGGTCCCGGCAAAGTGGATCCCCGGCACCGTGGCGCTCTCCCAGAACGCCGACTGGGCCGGCAGGCGCGCCTGGCCGAACGTGGCCACCCCAAGGGCGGGCAGATCGAGGAGCGGGCAGGTGAAGCCCGTGGCCGCGATAACCTCATCCACGTCCAACGACACCGGCATCCCGTTGTCGCTGCGCTTGAGGTCGACCCGGATCGCGCCGGCCACGCGGCTGATCTCGGCCACCGAGGCCGACAGGATGTCCACACCGCCGCCGAGGGCCGAGTCTTCGAACGGTTGGACATAGCGCGCGCGCACGCCGACCAACGAGCGGGTCTCGATGGAGGTCCTGGCCGGCGACGGCGATGCCAGCGTAATGCGGCTGGCCCATTGCAGGAGGCCGGACGCTAGTTCGAATCCGGAGTTCTGCTTGCCGATGATGAACAGGCGCCGCCCGGCATACGTCTCGGCGGCACGCGTGTCGGCATAGTGGACGGCGTGTTCGATACCCGGCGTGGCCGGGGAAAATGGTTCCGCGATCCCGACGGCGAGGATCAGGTGCTCGCAGACGTACTCACCGTCCGACGTCGTGAGGGTGAAGCGTGGACCCTCGGCCGTGTCGTCCCGGCGCGTCGATTCCCAGCGGCAGTCGTAGCGGACCGTTATCCCCGAGCGCTCCGCGAAGGCCGTGAGGCTGGCCTCCATCTCCGGGCGCGACGGAAAGTCCGACGAGCCATCCATGAATTCGGTCTGGAGGCCACGCAACTCCGACTCCTCGGCCAGGAGGCTGTTCCAGTCCCAGCGCTCGAATGCCCGCGAGTTGCGGTCCGTCGAGGCGTACGGCTTCGTCCATGACAGCAGGCGCTGAAAGAACGGCCAGCGACGGAACATGCCGCCGGGCCCCGAATCGGCCGACAGCACGGCATGCTCGACGCCACGCCGGTTCAGCTCGTAGGCCACCTGCAGCCCGCCCGGGCCTGAACCGATGACGATGACCGGGTAGGTGCCCGGCGGAAACGGCCGCTGCGGGTCTGCCATCGTTGCGATCAGCTCCGAGCGCGGTTGGCGTTCCGGAGGCGCCTCGACTGGGCCTGAAGCATCCGGAAGAGCACCCGCGGGTGCTCGATCAGGAACGCCTCGACGTCGGCACCGGGAAGCGCCACACAGCGCAGCGGACGGAGCGCGACGACGTCGGCCGTCGGCGGCTCGCCGAGCAGGATCGAGACTTCTCCGAAGTAATCCCCGCGCCCAAGGGTCGCGCGCTGGACCCCGTCCACGACGATGGCCGCCTCTCCATCGAGGATCACGAAGAACGCGGACCCGGTCAGGCCCTGGCGCAGGATCCGGGCGCCCTCGGCGAAGAAGGCCTCCTCAAACCGGCTGGCCACGCCAACAAGTTGGGGCGTCGCAAGATCACCGAACAGGGTCATGCCGGAAAGTGCGTCGGCGATCTCCTCGCGGGTGGCCATGGCGATCAGGCTCCTTGAGCCCCACGCTGGGGCGTTGCGCGAATTGTGCACCGTCGCGCGCCCCGGCGGGCGACGGACAGGGGAACACGCTCACCTTGACGGGCCGATGCGCGGCCGTCAGCATCGACGGCAAACTCGTTGGAGGACCGCATGCCCCTGTCCGATGACCGTCGCGCTTCCCTGCTCGGTGCCTGTCCGCTGTTCCGCGGGGTCGGGGCCGAGGGCCTCACGGCCCTGAGCGCCGTGGCGACGGAGATCAGCTTCCCGACGAACCACGTCATTGCCCGACAGGGCGAGATCGGGACCGGCTTCTTCGTGGTCGTGGAGGGAACGGTACGGGTCGTTCGCGATGGGGTCACCCTCGCGCATCTTGGACCCGGCGACTTCTTCGGCGAGCTATCCGTGCTCGATGGACGTCCTCGGAATGCCCTGGTATCCGCAGAATCCGCGACCACGTGCCTGGCAATCGCAAGCTGGGATTTCGAGAAGGCGCTGCTCGTCAACCCGGCGCTGACGCTGGCCATCCTCCGCGGGGTCGTGACCCGCCTGCGCGAAGCGACCGACGCCCCGCGGCACTGATGTCGGTCGCCTCCCGCCTCGATCCATGAACGAGTCTGCCGATCCCGCGCACCTCGCGACCGACGGCGCGTTGGTCTTCCTGTTCACCGACATCGAAGGCTCTACGCGGCTCGAGCAGGCAGTCGGCACGGCAGCGTACGGCGTCCTCCGCGAGCGGCAGCGTGCGATCCTGCGCGCCGCATTCGAGGCCCACGCCGGACGTGAGCAAGGCACCGAAGGCGATTCCTTCTTCGTCGTGTTCAGTCAGGCCGGCGACGCACTCGCGGCAGCGGTCGACGCGCAGCGCGGTATCGCAGCGGAGGCCTGGCCCGCGGGGACGAGCCTTCGAGTGCGAATGGGCCTGAACGCCGGAGAGGTGTCCTGGGTGGGCGGGAGTCTCCTCGGCCTGCCGATCAATCGTGCCGCCCGTATCGCCGCCGTCGCCAACGGTGGGCAGGTCCTCGTGTCCGAAGCCGTCCGGGCGCTGCTCGGGCCGCAACTGCCATCGGAGATCGGCCTGACCGATCTCGGGCCGCACCGGCTCAAGGACCTCCGCGAACCCGAGCACCTGTACCAGCTCGCGGTCGAGGGACTGGAGACGACCTTTCCGCCCCTGGCGACCCTTGACGCGCGGCCCAACAACCTGCCGACCCAGCTGACCTCATTCGTGGGCCGCGACGAGGAGCTCAGCAGCGTGGCCACCCTCGTCGCGGCCAATCGGCTGGTGACGCTGACCGGGCCAGGCGGGACTGGCAAGACCCGACTGTCGCTGCAGGTGGCCGCCGCGGCCGCGGACGACCATCCCGATGGCATCTTCCTGGTCGAGCTAGAAACGGTCCGCGATCCGGCGCTGGTTGCGTCACGGATCGGGTCGGAGATTGGTCTTGCCCAGTCCGGAGGGCGCTCCGCCGAGGACGTGCTGATCGAATGGCTGACCAGCAAGGAGGTCCTGCTGGTCCTGGACAATTTCGAGCAGGTCCTTGACGCCGGGGCGGTTGTGGCCAGGCTCCTGCGGGCCGCGCCCGGGCTCAAGGTGCTCGCCACGTCCCGTGCGCCGCTGCGCGTATCGGGCGAGCAGGAGTACCCCGTTCCCGGACTGCCGGTCCCGCCCATTACGGGCACGCAGGGCGGCTACGAACAGGCCCGCCTCGCGGGTGCTGGCCCGGTCGACCTGGTAGCCCTCGCGACGTACGAGGCGGTCCGGCTGTTCATTGCCCGGGCCGTCGCCGTACGGCCAGATTTTGTGGTCACGAACGCCAACGCGCCCGCCGTCGCCGCCATCTGTGCCCGGCTCCACGGCATGCCCCTCGCCATCGAACTCGCGGCCGCTCGGATCAAGCTGCTCAGCCCCGACGCGATCCTCGCGCGCCTCGAGCACCAGCTCAACCTGCTTGCGGCTGGTGCCCGCGATCTGCCGGCGCGCCAGCAGACCCTTCGGGGCGCCATCGCCTGGAGCTACGACATTCTCGACGACGCCGACCGGCGCCTCCTCGACCGTCTATCCGTCTTCGCCGGGGGTTTCGACCTCGATGCGGCCGAGGCGATCGGTGGACCCGCCGATGGGATCGAGGGCGACATTCTTGATGGCCTCATGGCCCTTGCCGACCAGAGCTTGATCCGCTCCATCGATGGCGATCCTCCGCGATTCCAGATGCTCGAAACCATTCGGGAGTTCGCTGCGGAGATGCTCGACAAGCGGCCGGACGCGGCCGCCATCCAGGCGCGCCATACCAGCTGGTACCTCGACCTGGCGGAGGCCGTGGCGCCTCAGCTGTCCGGCACGGATCAGCGCGCCCTGCTGGAACGGCTGGAGCGCGAGCACGACAACATTCGCGCGGTGCTGGATCGCGCGCCGCTGGTCGGCGATGGAGCCTGCGCAATCCGATTGGGCTTCGCCATGTGGCGCTTCTGGCAGAAGCGGGGGCACCTCTACGAGGCTCGCCGTCGGCTCGAGGCGATTGCTGCCGCCTCGTGGTCACGAGACGACCCGGTCTTGCGGGCGCGCCTGATGGAGGCGCTCGGGGGTGTGCTGTGGTGGCAGGCGGACCTGCCCGGGATGAAGGCGGCCTACGCGGAAGCGCTCGAGGTCTGGCGCGGCCAGGGCGACAAGTCGGAGATTGCCAACGCCCTGTACAACTACTCGTTTTCGTATGCCGTGAACCCCGAGTCGGGCGGCGACCCGCGAGGTGCCGACCCCGATGGCATCGGGGCGCGCGCGCAGCAGGAGGCACTCGCCCTGTACGAGGAAATCGGCGACATTCGAGGGCAGGCAAACGTCCTGTGGGGAATGGGCAACGCCGAGTACTTCCGCGCGAACGGGGACCACGGGCAGAAACTGTTCGAGCAGGCACTCGAGCACTTCCGCCGTGTCGGGGACGCCACCATGGAGGCGTGGGCCCTGCACATGCTCGGTGGCTCGCTGCTCCGTCAGGGCGTGATCGATGAATCGCGCGGCATTCTGCGCCACGCGCTGCGCCATTTCTACGATGCGAGCGATGCGGCGGGGGTGGCCATGCTGTTCGACGACCTCTCGTCGCAGGCCGCCGGGGACGGCGACCTGCCGCGGGCAGCGCGCCTGCATGGGGCTGGCCGGCGGTTGAGCACGGCCACGGGCGCCGAACTCGCGGGGTTCGTCGCTGAGCAATTCGAGTTCCACGCCAGGCCCCAGGTATCGGCCAAGCTCACGCCCGACGAAATGGCCCGATACTCGGCAGAGGGCGCGGCGATGACGCTCGACGAATCGGTGGCCTATGCCCTGGACGTCAGCATCGAGCAGTTGGTCGCTGAGCCGCACCAAGCCGACTAGATTCCAGGAGGCCGCCATGGGCAACGCGCTCGTTCCGCCGATCCGACTCGTCGTTGATACATCAGCGCCGGCCGCTGTCGCCTGGGCCTTCCTGACCGATCCTGAGCGCGTCGAGCAGTGGTTCACATCGGCCAGCCCGGTCGGAGCCGTGGGCGACCTGTATCGCCTCGATTTTGGCGAGGGCAGTGTCGTCGAGGGCCCGATCACCGACGTCGACGAGGGGCGTCGATTCGCGCATCGCTGGGCTTGGCTCGACATCGAACCTCGTCAGGAAACGACCGTGACCTGGATCGTCGGGCCACTCGAGGCAGGCGGCTCCCAGGTCGAGCTGGTCCATGACGGATGGGACGAGGCGGGCGCCGACATGGCTACTCGGGATGATCACGAGGGGTATTGGTCTGGCTACCTCGACGACCTGCGGGACGTGCTCGAGGACGCCACCGGCTCGTGACCCGGCCGTGCCCACCCGGGACCGTGGCGCAATCGGCGCCGGGGCGGGCGACGGACTAGACTCCGCCCATGACCGCCGAGGCGTCCGTCCGCGAGAAGACCGGCATCCCCAAGAACCCGGGGCGGGCCGAGCTCGGCATGAAGGCGACACTCCTCTTCCCGGATCGCGAGATCGTCGACCGGTACTACGTGCCGCTGATCTACACGGCCTGCCGGACGTGCTACTCGGAACTGCCGCCGGAGGAGATCTTCCGTCGCGCGGCTGACGGCGAAATCGATGCGGCCAAGATGCAGCGGCTGATCAACGGGGTGATCGAGTCCGGCCACGGCAGCACGATCGAGCATGTGGTCTTCACCTTCGGCATCACCGGGGTCTCTCGGGCCCTGTCGCATCAGCTGGTGCGACACCGAGCCGGCGTGGCGTTCGATCAGCAGAGCCAGCGCTACGTTACCTACAAGAAGGCCGCGACGATGCTCCCGCAGTCCATCGCCGAAGCCGATCCCGAGCTCAGGGCACGCTTTGAGGATCAGGTCGGGGACTCCATGGACCTGTACGGGGAGCTTGTCGAGGCGGGCATTCCCGGCGAGGACGCTCGATTCGTCTTCCCCAACGGCACACGCACGAACCTCGTGATGACCACCAACCTTCGAGCGCTGATCCACATGTCCGGCCTGCGCCTGTGCACCATGGCCCAGTGGGAGATCCGTCGACTCTTCCAGCTGATCCGTCACGAGATTTTCGGCGTGAGCCCGTTCCTGGGCTCGTTCCTGGCCCCAAAGTGCGTGCCGCTCGGCTATTGCGACGAGATGAACAACCGGGACGGCCACTGCCCCATCCGGCCACACAAGGACCGCGTGCTCGAGGCCTGGGCCGACAAGGCGAAGGCTGCGCGGGCGGCAGGACGCGAGCTGCCGGTCCAGTCGTGAGGATCCGGCTCGAGTTCGACCGGATAGGCCCGGGCGTCCAGATCGGGCCACATCGTCATGGTGTCGAGACCATCGTCTACATGGCCGGTGGGGAGCTCGTCTTCGAGCATGGCGAGGCCCTCGAGCGACGGACGGTCATCCGCGCCGGCGACGTCCTGTATGAAGCCCCGGCTGAGCATCACCTGGTCCGCAACGAGGCGAAGATCGACGCGCTGGTGCTCCTCGCATCGACGGATCCGGATCCGCGCCGCCTGGGCACCATGCTCCGTCGCTGGGATTCGGATGCCGAGCCGGTCCGCAGAGCCGCCGACGCCGTCGTCAGCGATGCGTCTGGCTTCCGGCGGCGCCTGATCGTCCGGCCGGGGGATTTCGGCTCGGCGGCCTTCACTGTGACTGAAGTGGAGGCGACCCCGGGAGCGGTTGACCAGTGGCATCGCCACCCGCACACGGAGCATGCGATCGTCGTGTTCGAGGGCCGCGGCCTGGTGACCGTCGGCGACGAGACGGAAACGCTCGAGCCGCTCAAGGGCATCCGGGTCGAGGAGGGTCGGCCGCACCGCGTGGAGAACACCGGCCGGACCTCGCTGCGCTACTACGTCTGTGCTTCTCCGGGTCTCGACCCTGCCGAGGATCGCCAGGACGCGGAGGCTCCGCGCCGGCGGCTCGACGCCTGAAGATCGGCGCCCGCAGCGGCGGTCAGAGGTCCGCAATGAAGCGCCGGATGACCCGGGCGAGTCGTGGCCCGGCTTCGAGTCCCGCCTCGAGGACCTCGGCGTGGGTGAGCGGCTGGCCGCTGTAGCCGGCTCCTGCGTTGGTGACGAGCGACACTCCGACCACCTCGAGGCCGGCCCAGCGGGCCGCAATGCATTCGAGAACCGTGGACATCCCGACGGCGTGCCCGCCGAGCGCGGCCAGCATGCGCACCTCGGCCGGGGTCTCATAGTTCGGTCCCGTGAGTCCGACATAGACGCCCTCGGCCAGGTCCACGCCCTCGGCGCTCGCCGCCGCGTGGAGCGAGGCGCGCAGCCGCGGGCCCCAGGCCTCGGTCAGGTCCGGAAATCGCGGACCGGCAGCATCGTCGTTGGGCCCGATCAGCGGGTTCTGGCCGGTCAGGTTGATGTGGTCCCGGATCACCATCAGCGTGCCCGGCGCGAAGGACGGATCGAGTCCGCCGGAAGCGTTCGTGAGGAAGACGGAAGTCGCGCCGAGGCGCCGGAAGAGTAGAACGGGCTGGATCACGAGCCCTGGATCGTTGCCCTCGTAGAGATGGAAGCGCCCCTGGAGCAAGACGACAGCACGGCCCGCAAGGCGACCGAGCAGGAGTCGCCCGGCGTGGCCGGGGGCCGTCGCTGCGGGCCAGCCCGGCAATTCTGCGAAGGGAATCGCCACCGAATCCTCGAGGTCATCGGCGAGGCCTCCTAGCCCGGAACCCAGCACCAGCCCAATCTCCGGCACGAGGTTCGTGCGAGCGCGGACGGCGGCCTCGAGGGCATCGAGACGGGGCGCCTGATCCGCGAGCGTTATCGGAGTTGCCGGGCTGGCCGGGTTCGCGGTGGGATGTTCCGCAGTCATGCGGGCCTCCAGATGTGCGTCCAGGGGGGCGACGACCGAGGCCCGCAGGCTTCTGCTGCCCGACCGAAGTACCGACACCTTAGATGCCGGTCGCGTCCAGCTGGGCAACCAACCCGGGGACGGACACGAAGGTCCGTCGCGACCAGGAAACGAAGCGCCCGAAGCGACCGGTCCGGAACTTGGGCACCTTGATGTGATCTCGGCTTCCGCGTCCCCTGACGGCCCCTCCGGGCAAGACCAAATCTACCGGCGGGCGGCCCATCGGGCAACGCGGTTATCCACGAATGTGGTTCCGCGGGCCTGCGCGTGTCCACGACTTTTCGACGCGTGTGGACCCCGTGTGGACAAATCGCCGCGCCCCGAGGCGTCGCGTCGGAGGCGCTCAGCCGCCGACGGCGAACATCTCGATGCGAGGTAGTCGGCTCGTTGCGTCGGATCGGAGCTCCGAGTAGCGATCCGTCCGGGCGGCCCAGACGGACGACAGGAGCGCCTTCACTTCAGCATCCGGATCCCCCCTCCGAAGCGGGCCGCGAATGTCCGTCCCGGACGCACTGAACAGGCACGTGTATAGCTTGCCCTCGGCCGACAGGCGGGCTCGAGTGCAGTCGCCGCAGAACGGCTGCGTGACCGAAGAGATGACCCCGATCTCACCGCCGCCGTCTCGATAGCGCCACCGCCCGGCGACCTCGCCGCGATAGCTCGGCTCCGCCGGCTCCATGGGAAGCTCGGCATCAATCGTCGCGACGATCTGGGCGGACGTGACCACGTCGTCGAGACGCCAGCCGTTCGTGGTGCCGACATCCATGTACTCGATGTAGCGGAGGATCAGCCCCTCGGTTCGGGCCCAGCGGGCCATGGGCAGGATGCTGTCCTCGTTCTCGCCCCCCTTCACGACCATATTGACCTTGATCGGCGCGAGGCCCGCCTCACGGGCGGCTGTGATCCCATCCAGAACCCGGCTGACCGGGAAGTCGACCCCGTTCATGCGCTGGAAGGTGCCCTCGTCGAGTGAATCGAGGGACACGGTGATCCGCTGCAACCCGGCCTCAGCCAGCGGCCTGGCGAGCCCGCGAAGGGCGGAGCCGTTGGTCGTGAGGGTCAGATCAATGAGCTCGCCTGACGGTGTCCGGAGGTCCGCGAGCATGGCGATGAGGTCGGGCAGCGCACGCCGGACCAGGGGCTCGCCGCCGGTGATCCGCAACTTCTGCACGCCGAGGTCGACGGCGATCGCGGCCACGCGGCGGATTTCCTCGTAGGTCAGGACCTCCGAATGCGGCAGGAACGCGTAGTCGCGCCCAAAGACCTCCGCGGGCATGCAGTAGGCACACCGGAAGTTGCACCGGTCGGTCACCGAGATACGGAGGTCGCGGAGCGCCCGGCCGCGCGTGTCGAGGACGCCGGGCTGACCGTCGAAGGTCGTCGCGGTCGGGTCGCCTGAGGAGGACGGGGCTATCTGCACGGGCCGATCGTACGACGGCCCGGCGATCTGGTCTCGCGGCGGGTTGCGCGACGAGCGCGGTCCGATCCGCGGGCGGTACCACCGGGTCGGAACGACGGTACCTATAGCCGACTGCCCAGAACGCCTCCGCTCCCCCACGATCTCCCCAGAGCGCCCGATCCCGGCCGGTTGCCGGACATGTCGCGAGGACCAGTTCACCCATGACGACCGAGCAGCGAACCGGATTTCGGCTCCCCTGGGCCACCGATCCACAGCCTGATCCTGCCCACAGCGCCGATGCCGCGAGCGCCGAGGCCGCGAGCGCCGCCGAGGCCGCGAGCGCGGCCCCGGTGAACATCGCAGAAGACACATCCGCGCCGGTCGAGCCGAGCGCGGAACTTGATGCGCCGCCCAAGGCTCGTCGGGACAATCCCCTCGTTGCCGGACTCGTGCGAGCCATGCGCGACGCAGCCGAGGCCGCCCGGCAGGATGCGCTGGCGCGCCTGACCGACGAGGCAGCGGCCCGCATCGAGGCAATCGAGGCCGAGTCGGGGGAAGGAGCCGCCGCCATTCGCCGCGATGCCGACCACGACATCGCAGAGATCAAGGAGCGATCAAAGGCCCAGCTGGCTCGTCTCCGCGATGAGATGGAGGCGGACATTGCGGCGCGCAGACGCCGCACCGAGCTCGACGGCGAGGAGCATAACGGGCGCGTGAGCCAGCGGATCGAGCAGGTCCAGGCGACTGTCGCATCGTACGAGGCCCGCATGGATTCATTCTTCGGGACCCTGCTCGCCGAGGAAGACGCTGCGCGGCTCGCCGGATTCGCTGAGCAGATGCCGGAGCTGCCGTCGTTCGACAATCTCGAAGACCTGCCCTGGACGTTGCCTCGGACGCTCGATGGCGATGACGCCGCGGCCGCTGAAGCGGCGGCCCTAGCCGACCTTGATGAATCCCGGCTGGAGGAGTCCGCCGGCGACATCGGCCCGGGCGCCACAACCAGCGCGGCAGCCGTCGTGCCCGATGGGCACGTGGGGACCACCAGCGAAGACGATGCCATCGAGACCCGCCTGTCGGTCGTCGGCCTCGTCAGCGTGGCGAGCATCGCCGGGTTCAAGCGAGCCATCGCCAAGGCGACCGGCGTCGAGTCGGTCACCGTGGCCTCCGGACCGGGCGGCGACTTCGTCTACTCGGTCCGCCATGCTCATTCGACCGACCTGCGCGCGGTCGTTACCTCCCTCGATGAGTTCACCGCCGTCGACGCAGCTCCCGACGGAGCGGCCCTGTCCTTCACCGTTTCCGAAACCATCCAAGCCGACTGAACGGAGCCATTGATGCGTCGACCCACTATTGCCGTCGGACTGCCGCCCAGCGAGCGCGACGACGTCGTCCAGCAACTGACCGAGGCTGAATTCGGAACGGTCATCCTTGAGCACGTTGATGAGCTGGCGCCCGCGCTGCTGGCTGGGCTGCCCATCGGACTGGTCATCCTTGATGCAACTGCCGATCCACGCGGCCTGGCCGACACCCTGTCTCGCCTTCGCGCCGACGGCGTCACCGTGCCCGCGCTCATTGTCGCCGAGGCTGCCCAGTTTGATGTCATTCATGACGGTGGGTTCGGTCCGGACGATGAAGTCGCGCTGCGACCCGTCGATCCAGATGGCATCCGCTGGCGCGCCGAGGCCATGCTCATTCGGGCCCAGGTCGTCGAGCAGGCCGATGGTGGCGTCATGTCGCGTGGGCCGGTCGAGGCCGGCTGGGCCTCACGCTCGCCGATCGTCGCAATCTTCAATCCCAAGGGTGGGGTCGGCAAGACGACGATTGCGACGAACCTCGCGGCCGCACTACAGCAGCGCCGGGATCGCCGGGTGCTCCTGGTCGATGCAGACACGGTCACTGGACACGTGGGCCTGTCGCTCGGCATGGACGCCGGCCGAACCATGGTCGATGCGTGGCGTGATCAGGACGATGGCGGCCCCGCGGAAGGGATCCTGGACTTCGCGGCCACCCATGCCTCCGGGATCCGGGTGGCAGAGCTCGTCTCGAACCCGCTGGCCATGCCGCTCCTCAATGCCGAGCGCGTGGCCGAGAACATCATGGCGGCGAGGTGGGGCGTGGATGTCATCGTGGTGGACCTGCACCCGTCCTACAGTGAAGTCAACCAGACGATCTTCGGGATCGCGGATCGGATCCTCGTGCCGGTCACGCCGGACCTCCCGGCAATCCGGGCAGCCGTCCAGCTCGGCGAAGTCGCGGACGAGCTTGGGGTCCGAAACCGACTCGGCATGGTCGTGAATCGGGCCAACAGCGGAGTGTCGGTCAAGCAGATGGAGGAGGCGGTCGGCCTGACCTCGCTGGCTACCATTCGCTCTGGTGGCATGCTCTTCGTGCGGGCCGCCAACGTCGGCCGGACGGTGACCGACATGTTCCCCAAGGATCCGGTCAGCCTGGACTTCGAAGCACTCGCGGACCGCGTCCTCGGCCTCGAGGCGACCGGATCCGGTGCCGAGGCAGACAAGCGACGGACGTCGATTCTGAGCGGCCTGTTCGGGCGGAAGCGGGCCGATCAGGCCAATCAGCCCCAGCCGACCCAGCCGATGGCCGCATCGTCCTCTGGCGAGGCCTGACCGCAGGTAGGTCGGCCCGACTCAGCCGGCGGCACCCGGCATGAAGCCGGGCATTGGTGGGTATGGTTCGCCGGTCTTCAAGTCGACCTGGGCAACACCGCGGACGTAGAACCGGTTCACCAGAACCACCTTGGCACCGCCGAGGTCGATCGGCATGTCGCCCAGGGACAGCTCTGGATCAGTCACTGCGGCAAACATGTGGGTGCCCCGCTGCATCACCGACTCGGGCTCTGATCCCGGGTTCAACTGGATCGACCCGACGACGCGGAAGGGTGGTGCCTGGATGGCTACGTCATAGCTGACCTTGTGGATCCTGTGCGCCGATTGCTCATCGTCTGTCAGTGCGGCGAGCGTATCGGGGCCGGCGATCACCACGACCAGGTCGTACGGGTCCATCGTCTCGATGCCCGGCGCGGCCTCCATCTCCGTGCTGCCGTCCGCGGGCGCCCAGCGAATGTCGGTCACGCTGATTGCCTCGCGACGGTTGAGCGTGTCGAGCAGCCGGCCGGTCAGCTCAATCGTGCCCTCGAGCTGCCAATCCTCGGTGTAGCCGTGAAACCCAACGGGGCGCGGGATCTCGATACCTGCCGCCCGGTTCGCGTCGGCGGGCTCGTCCGTCTTCTTGCGCCCGAATCCGAAGGGCATCCCCTACTCCTCTGCGCTTCCGGTGTTGTCCCGGATGGTATCCACCACGGCGGCATCCGCAAGGGTCGTTGTGTCGCCCAGGGTGCGTCCCTCGGCGATGTCCCGAAGCAGGCGACGCATGATCTTGCCGGAGCGGGTCTTGGGCAAGTCGGGCACGAACATGAGGTGCTTCGGTCGGGCAATCGGTCCGATCACGTAGGCCACGTGCTCGCGGAGCTGGACGGCGAGCGCGTCCGTCGGATCACCGCCCGATTTCAGGATCACGAAGGCGTAGATGGCCTGGCCCGAGACGTCATCCTTCACGCCGACGACGGCCGCCTCGGCTACGGAGCGATGGTCGACGAGCGCAGATTCGACCTCGGTTGTCGAGATCCGGTGCCCCGCGATGTTCATCACGTCGTCGACCCGACCGAGCAGCCAGAGGTAGCCGTCTTCGTCCCGCTTGGCCCCATCACCGGCGAAGTAGCGCCCTGGAAAGCGGCTCCAGTACGTCTCGCGGTAGCGTTCCGGGTCGCCGTAGATTCCGCGAAGCATCGCCGGCCAGGGCCGCGTCAGGACGAGGTATCCGCCGCCACCGAACGGCACCGTCACCCCTGACTCATCCACCACGTCAACGCCGATGCCGGGAAACGGGAAGGTCGCGGAACCAGGCTTCGTGACCGTCACACCGGGCAGGGGCGAGATCAGGATCATCCCCGTCTCGGTCTGCCACCAGGTGTCCACGATCGGGGTCCGGCTCCCGCCAACGTGCTCGTGATACCACAGCCACGCCTCCGGATTGATCGGTTCTCCGACCGAGCCGAGGACCCGCAACGACGACAGATCGTGCGCGGCCGGGAACTGCGGGCCGTGCTTCATGAAGGCACGGATGGCCGTCGGGGCCATGTACAGGATCGAAACCTTGTAGTCCTCGACGATCTGCCACCAGCGTTCCCACGAGGGCGTATCGGGGGCGCCCTCGTACATGATTCCGGTGGCGCCGTTCGCCAATGGCCCGTACACGATGTAGCTGTGACCGGTGACCCAGCCGATGTCGGCGGCGCACCAGTACACGTCGTCGGGCTTGAGGTCGAAGATCATCTCGTGGGTGAAGCTGGCACCCAGCAGGTAGCCCGCGGTGGTGTGCAGGATCCCCTTTGGCTTGGCCGTCGTCCCCGACGTGTAGAGAAGGTAGAGCATGTGCTCCGAGTCGACGGGCACGGGAGCGCATTCCGGGGACTGGCGCCCGACGATGTCATGCCACCAGTGATCGCGACCCTCGACCATGTGGACTTCGTGGCCGGTCCGGTTCACCACGATCGCGGCCTCGATCGTGGGAGTCGACGACAACGCCTCGTCGGCGTGGTGCTTCAGGCCGACTTCCTTGCCCCGTCGATAGCCCCCGTCGGCAGTGATCAGGACCTTGGCACCGCAATCGTTGATCCGGCCGGAGAGCGATTCCGCCGAGAACCCGCCGAACACGACCGAGTGCGGCGCGCCGATCCGCGCACAAGCCAGCATCGCGATCGGGAGCTCGGGGATCATCGGCATGTAGATCGCGACTCGGTCGCCCTTCCGGACGCCCAGCTCCAACAGCGCATTGGCGGCCTGGCTGACCTCGCGCAGCAGGTCTGCATAGGTCAGGGTCCGCGTATCGCCCGGCTCGCCGATCCAGTGGTAGGCGACCTTGTCCCCCAGCCCGGCCTCGACGTGCCGATCCAGGCAGTTGTAGCTGACGTTCAGCTCCCCGCCGACAAACCACTTGGCGAAGGGCAGGTTCCACTCCAGCGCCGTCTCGAACGGCTTCGTCCAGGCGATCCGCTCTCGTGCAAGACGCGCCCAGAAGCCGACGTAGTCGCGCTCGGCTTCCTCGTACAGCGCGGCCGTCGCGTTCGCCTGGGCTACGAATGCAGGATCCGGCGGGAAGGTGCGACGCTCGGCCAGAAGATTCTCGATTGTGGGCTGGTCGCGGTTGGCGGATTCGTTGCTCACGGCGCGACTCCGGGCTCGGGGCCTGCTTGAACGTGGTCCGCCGTGTCGCGGACGGCACGGCAATTCCCGCCCATCCTACCGCGCCGGGAGGGCCGGGAAACCGTCACTCCTCGGGGACGAGGTCGTCGTCGGTGGGCCCGAGCGAGGCCGCCGATTCGGTCGTGAGGCCGGGCGTCTCGCGCGCCAGGACGACCCGCTGGGGTCGTGGAATCTCGATCCCGTGGGCCTTGAATGCGACCAGCAGTCGCTTGCGCAGCTCACCCGGCGCCGCCCAGCGTTCCGGCGCCCGGACGGTGCCCATGATCTTGAGCGTCACGCCGTACTCGCCGAGTGCCTCGACTCGCTCGACCTTGGGCGCCTCGAGGACTCGACGCTTCCAGGCCGGATCCGACGCCATGTCGCGACCCACGGCGTCGACAACGTCCGTCGCCCGGTCGATGTCCGTCCCGTACGCGACCAGGACGTCCAGATTCACGCGCGCCCAGACCCGGGTGAGATTGCTGGCGATCTGGATCTCGCCATTCGGGACGGTGTGGACCGTGCCGTTGACATCGCGCAGCGTGGTCCGCCGGAGGCTGAAATCCTCGACCGTGCCGGTCACGCCGGCAATCTCGACGATGTCCCCGCGGCTGTACTGGTTCTCGATCAGGATCAGTGCGCCGTTCAGGTAATCCCGGACCAGGTGCTGCGCCCCAAAGCCGACAGCCACGCCGACGATGCCGAGTCCGGCCACGGCCGGCCCGATCTCGAGGCCGACGGTCTGCATGATCATCAACGCGGCGATCATCAGCAGGAAGAAGCGCACGACCCGGCCGCCGAGGTCGTCGAGCGTGTCCATCCGCTTCTTCAATTCGACCGCAGACAGCTCCTGGGCGGTCCCCTCGGTCGCTTCGCGATCCAGCAACGCCTTGACGATCCCGTGGACGAAGAGCCGCGACGCACGAACCAGGATCACGGCGGCCACCACGATGACAATGATCGGGAGCAGGTCCGAGCGCAGGAACGGCAACACGGCGTCCCACGGAGGTTTCGCGAAGTCCGGCATGTCCGGAGGTTAGTCGATGACGAGCCGAACCGCGTCCCTTCGCACCGGGTCCGGCGCGACGGCGGTCAGCCTGCGGCCGGGTGCGACATCGCCCCCTGGCCACCTTCGTCGACGCCGCCGCGCGCCCTCGCCTCGAGCGCGGCCCGCAGCGATTCCTCGAACGCCGTGACGGCCAGATCAACGGAATCGTCCTTCGCGTGCGCCTCACACACGAACCACGGCTCGCGGCTGTCCGGCTCGGGCATCACGCCGCGGGCGTGCATCCCGACGGCCACCGCGTCGTAGAGCGCGTGGTCCGTATCCGCCCAGTCGCGGTACTCGGTCGCGACCTTGTCAGTGAACATGATCCCGAACATGGACGGATGACCGGTGAAGTGGAACGGCAGGCCTGCGTCGTTGACGACCTCCCGCAGCCCGTCCTGGATCCGGCGGCCTGTCCGGTGGACCGTTTCGAGCGCGTCGGTGTCGCGCAGGATCTCCAGGGTCTTGACGGCGGCAGCCGCCGCGACGCGGTTGCCGGCATAGGTGCCGCCGTGACTGACCTTGTCCGGAAGCAGGCTCATGATGTCGCGCCGACCGCCGAACGCGGCCGCTGGGTAGCCGTTGCCCATGGCCTTGGCGTAGGACGCCAGGTCCGGGGTGATCCCGAAAAACTCCGCGGCCCCACCCTTGGCAAACCGGAATCCGGTCTTGACCTCATCGAAGATCAGGAGGATCCCGAATTCCTGGGTGAGCGCACGGAGTGCCGTGTGGAAGCCCTCCTGCGGGAGGATCCCCTGGGCGTTACCGAGGACCGGCTCGACGATCACGCCGGCGATCTCGTGACCCTGCTTCTCGAACAGCCGGCGCAAGCGCTCGATGTTGTTGAAGCGGGCCGGGATGATCGTGTTGGCGACGGCATCGGGAATGCCGCGACCCCACGCGAGCCCAACGGGATTGTCGGCATCGCCGAGGTCGGCCATGTTGTTGGGGGCCACGCTGATCAACGCGTAGTCGTGGAGGCCGTGGTACTGGCCCTCGAACTTGACGATCTTGTCGCGGCCGGTGAACGCCCTGGCGAGGCGCATCAGATGCATGGTCGCCTCCGTGCCGGAGACAGTCATGCGGGCCATGTCCACCCAGCCGGTCAGCTCGCACAGGAGTTCCATGGCGCGGACCTCGTCCTCGCTGGTCAGCGAGAAGCTGACGCCGCGGCGCATGCGTTCGTTGACGTAGTCGTCCACGCGTTCGTCGCCGTGGCCGAGGATCACCGGGCCATAACCCATCCGAAGGTCAACGAACTCGTTGCCGTCGATGTCCCAGACGCGACCGCCCTTGCCGCGATCAACGTAGATCGTCTCCTCGCCCCAGGCGCGGAAGTTCGAATTGGCGCCCCCGGGCAGCGTCTTGCTGGCACGCTGATAGAGCGCGAGCTGGCGCTCTCGAGAGAGCGGGGTCGGCGGGTTCGATGAGCTGGACATGGTGCCTCCGGCGGTGATGGCGCAATGAGATTCTGGTGCATCTGCGGGCGGCGCGACACCCGAGCCACGGGGCGCACTGCGGGTGTCTATCGTGCCACAGGCCGATTGGGGCGTCAAAACGGAATTCGTGACGCCATCAGCAACCTGGTACGAATTCCGTTGCTCACGGGACCTGCGGGCCAGCGATGCGCAGAAACGGCGGCCGTCGCTGCGGCCAATCGTGGCGGTCGGTCGCGGCGGTCCGTCAGGGCTCCGCCTGGGGAGCCGCGTCCGGTCGCGAGAAGAGATCGAGCTGATGCCCCCCACCGGCCAGCGTGGGCTCGAGCCCGAGGAACGGCTCGAGGGCCGCGAGGTCCACGGGGTCGGCCGATAGCCAGGTGCGCAACTGCGGCCACAGGATCAGGTGCCAGTTGTCGGATTCCATCGCCGTCTGGAGCACCGGAGACGCCTCGAGCTTGTGGCGGACGAGTTCGGCACGCTCCGGCGCGACCGCCAGGAACCGGACGAGACGATCGTCGGCCGGGATCCGCGCGTGCCGCCGGAGCATCACGTCGCCGAGCATTGCCGTCCACTCGACTTCGAACAAAAACGCCGTGCGGCCACGGACGTACCAGATGCAGTCGACCTCCCCGAGATCCTCGGCCGTTGCCCGCGCGACGCCCGGCAACCAGGCCGTTCGCTCGGGCGCAGTCAGAAGGTCGCCGAGCGTGCCGGCCCCGAACCGGCGGCCCTGCTCGCGTCGCCCGATCCAGACGTTCATGCCGAGTCGATGTCCTGCGTCCGCCAGGCGTGCCAGCAATTCGGTGTGCTCGGCAGTCCGGTTCCGGACGTCGTCCGCGGTCACCAGACGGGCCGAGGTGGATGCCGAGCTCCGGTAGCTCGACAGGCACGCCCGGACAAGCGCCTGGTCGGGCTGTTCATGTCCACCGAACAGCGCCGAGATTCGGTCGAAGAACGCCCCTTCGTCGAGCGGCCCGGCCGTGGACAGCAGGCTGTAGGCGGCCCACTCCACGCGGTCGGCAAGCGGCACGGCCGCGCCCTCGAGGTCCTGGCGCGCCTGGAGCCACCAGCGACCCGGTCCAACTTCGGTCAATCGCCGCTGGGACGAGCGCGAGAGTTCGTCATTGATCAGCGTCAGCATCTGCGCGACCAGATCGGCCCCGGCCGTCGAAGCGGTGTCGAGTTGCGCCTCAGCTTCGGCCTCCACCGCCTGACGGTCCGCAAGATCGACCATCCGCCGCAGGTGGCCGGCTCGATCAAGGCCGATGAGGATCTCCCCAAGTAGTCGCTCGTAGCGGGCCGGCTCGCCTCGCTCCCGGAGGACCTCCACCGCGACGTCAGTCACGGTTCGGCTGGCGTCATCGGCCGAGAACGGGCGAGCATCCACTCGTTCAGGCGCGGAGAACAGGCCTCGACCCGGAACCATGGCCGGGTCGCCGGATCCGCCGGCCACGGGATCCAGGGACCGTCCGGCCCTGGTTCGGGGACCGGGCGAAACCGCAGCGCCGGGCGGGATGAACTCGACGACGCCGCCGCTTTCTTCGGCATCGTCCGTGGGACGCGCATCGGCCAGGCGATAGCCGGCTCCCACACCCCCGAGCACCGCCGCCAGCAGCGCCTCGGGACCACCCTCTTCGAGAAGGAGCACGACGCGGCCATCGCGGGCCATCAACGGGGCCATTGCTTCCAGGGAATGGCGAATCGCCTCGGTCTGCCAGGACCACGGCGTCCGGATGGCCGACCCACCGAGCGCCGCCAGGGGCAGGAGCGACGCGGCTTCCCGCCCAAGGGCCCAGCACGTGCCGTGATAGGCCGCCGAGAGTCGTTCCTGGTTGAGCCGCACCGGCGGCTGCCCGAGCACCAGCCGGATTCTCGGGCGTGATCCAGTTCGTTCCGAGTCCGGAGCCTTCTCGGCGTCTCGTGAGAGCGCGGACAGTGCGCCGGCGGTTGAGACTCGCGCCACCACCGTCGAGCTGCCATCCGCCAGGCCGCCGAGATCGCTCCCCAGCCGGGCATCGAGCGGACCGATCGCCCCGCTTTCGATGCGCTGGACGAAGGCCCTGACGATCCGGAAACCCTCTTCGAACGCGAGCCAGGGGTTCCGTTCACGGACGACGGCTGGTGGATGGGTGCGCACGATCCCGCCGGCAATCCGGAGCGCCGGAATGCGCCCCGGCCCGCTGCCGAGGCGGCTGGCCGGCAGGACCGCGTGCAGGAACGCCAGGCGGAGCGCCGACTCGACCGGTGCGGCCCGCAGGTCGCCCTCGATCCGCTCGAGGATCGCCGAGAGGCCGAGCAGCTGGCGATCCGTGTGCAGCCCCAGGAGCTCCTCGGGCAGCCCCTCCGCGTCGGCCGGAACCGGAAATCGGTCGCGAAGTCCGTGCCGAATGGCGTCGATACCGAGGTCGGCTGCACCGCGGGCGTGATCCGTCGCGTCCGGGTCCGCCTGGCGCTGCTCCAGACCTCCCTGCTGGTCGCGACACACGGAACAGCGATACGACTTGCGGATGATCGTCGGGGCGGGGGTGCGTTCCGGCGCCGATGCGTCACCCGCGCCGGCTCCCGGCCCGGGAGACCAGCTGAACTCGTCGGCGATGAGCGTGCGATCGCAGGTCGCGCAGTGCGTCGAGAACAGCGCGCCGATCGCGAACTTCAGGCTGGAGTCGCCCCGCGGCGAGGCGCTCAGCGTGGAGAATGCGGCGTCGAGATGGCGCAGGTCGGGGGGGCGGAGGACGACCTCGGCCAGGAGACGGGTCAGCGGACTGCTCTCCAGGGTCAGCGCGCGCCGTTGGCGGTCGATGGCCGCGCGAGCGACCCAGCCGCCACGAGCGAAGAGGTCCGCGACGATGTCGCCCGGCGCGGTCATCGCCTCGAGGCGTGCGACCAGCAGGTCAGGCGGTGGCGGCGGTGCGAGGCGCTCGAACGCCGGCATGGTGAACCCCGCCTCGGATCGAGAAAGGAGGGCGCGACTCACCATGGCGCGATTGTCGCAGACGGCTCCGGGCGGTACGCTGGCACGATGAGCGGCGACGAATTCATGCTGGCGCACACGCCCGACCCCACGCTTCCGGTCGCCCCGACCGTCGAGCGGCTCCGGGTGGCGCTGGCGGCCGCGACCGTGGACTTGCTGCAGATCCGCGATTCGGCCCTTGAGACGGACTGGCCGTGGCGCGACGACGAGGCCGACATCCGATACGGCCTGTACCGATTGATCGAAGCCATCGAAGAAGCGGGTGCCGACGTCGGTCGAATCCTCCGCGATACCGGGGCTCGGCGCTCACCCGCCGCCGAACGGATCGCCCCCGCCACGATCGCCCGCTGGGACCTCCATGGACTCCTGGCCACGATGGACGATCAGACACTGGACCTTCATCCCGCAGTTGGGGAATGGACGGCGCGCGAGACCCTCGGGCACATCGTGAGCGGCCAGCGCGCCTACGGCTGGTTCACGGCCTGGTGGGCGTCGCGGCCAGGCGACGAACCCGCCCCCGACACGATTCCGGCCGGCGTCGTAGAGGGCGCCCAGCTACCCGACGACGACGTCGAAGGCGTGGGTTCGATCGCCGACATTCGGGCCCGCCTCGACGCGATCCTCGACCTCTCCGCCGGGCGTCTCGCCTACCTTGACGATGCCGGTCTGCAGCTCCCTGCCCGCTGGGCCGGGATTCCCGTCACGGTCGGCTTCCGCCTGGGACGCTGGTCGTCACACGTGATCGAGCACACTCTCCAGATGGACAAGGGAATGACCCAGCTCGATCGTCGTCCCTCGGAGGTCCATCGCCTGATCAGGCTGATCCATAGCGCCTACGGGCGGCTGGAAGCGCTCATCTTTCCCATCCATGCTGCGCCCCTGGCCGTCGCCGATGACCGGGGTCGGACAGTCGATGACGCCCTGGTGGCGCTTGGGCAGGAACTGTCGGTGGTGGCGAAGAGCGCCCGCGTGGCGGCGGGGGCCTAGCGGCCTGGTTTCGGGGGCCTAGCGGCCTGGTTTCGGGGCTCTACGCCTCGTCCACGTCGTCGTTCTCCTCGACGAACGCTTCGTCGGTCGTATCGTCAGGCGGCAGCGCACGATCGAGATCCAGGATCTCCTCGTCCTCGACATCGTCCTCGAGGTCCTCCTCGAGCTCCTCGTCCTCACGGACGAGCGTGCCCTTGGTGTACGGACGCAGGTCCGTGGACTTGGCGGCGGTGGGGAAGCTGACCAGGCCGTAGTTACGCGGATCCTGATAGATCTCGCGGATGATGATCCGGACGTCCACCGCGCCGAGCGAGGTCACGCCGGCGGCGTACTTGTTGCCCTCGGCCATGAGCTTGAGGAGGCGCGCAGCGACGCGCGGCTCGACGGTCCCAATGCGCATGCCGTTGCTGGAGGCCATGAGCCGTGTGCCTTCCGGCATCAGCTCGACCGAGTCACCCGGATTGACCTGGGCGAGCAGGCGCGGGTCGGGAAGCTCGATCAGGAACGCGAACCCGGTCTTGCCGGTCTCTTCGACGAAGATCCTGACCGGCGCCTTGCTGCCCGCCTGGGCCGGCACGGTCTTCTCGCCGGCCGCGACCAGGAGCGTCTTGAGTCGGTCGATGTTCCGTTCGGCGATCCGATTGGTCGGATCGAGCGCGAGGGCCGCCTGATAGTGCTCGCGCGCCGCGCCCAGCTCACCGAGCTCCCAGAGTGACTTCGCGAGCCGGTTCTCGGTATCTGCCTCGGGGCCGAGCTCGAGCAGCCGGCGGTTCGTCTCGGCGGCCTCCGTCCACATGCCGGCAGCCGCGTGGGCGATCGCCTGCTCGGCGAGTTGACGCTTCAAGCGAACCGCGGCGATGGGGCTGGACGCGTTGTCCGTCTCGGAGAAGGTCACGGAGTCTGATCCTTTCGAACGTTTGGGCTGGCGACCTGCCTCCGGCGTGGAGACAAGCGGTCAGAGGCGCAGGCCGGCAGAACGCCAGTGGCACCGTCGGTGGAACAAGGGTTGTAGCACCCGAACCGGCGCTGGTCAAATGGTCGCCCGCGAGAGGCCTGGGCGATCAGCCGCGCAGTCGGAGGCTCCAGGCCACCACGACGATCGCGAGGACCACCAGCAGGAGCACCTCCCAGAGCCAGCGCGCATCCCGCCGGCGCGAGTTGGACGTCGCGTGGACGACATCCCACAGGAAGAACACGACGACCAGGAGGGCGGGCCCGAGCAGCCTCGGAATCTCCATCGCTCGCAGCCCGGCCGCAGCGATCGCGACGACCATCGCGCTTGTCAGGGCGAACCAGGCCACGTCCCGGATATTCGATGTTCGCAGCGCGGCCGCGCGATACCCGAGCAGGAACGCGATCGCACCGTCCACGGCCGCGAGAACGGCGAGTTGGATCCCCGTCGGCGCCGCCAGGACCCCGCCCGGCTCGGGCAACGCGCCGGGGATCAGGGCAGCCACGCCGGCAAAGGCGAAGAAGCCGACCACCAGCATCTCACTCAGGACCGCTGTCCGGTCCGCGCTCGAAGGGACCCTGTCGCTGGCGAGCAGGCGCATTTCGGTCGCGAGGACCCGAGTGAGCAGCCAGGCTCCGACCGCCAGCGCCGGCACGATCAGGATGCCCGCCGGAACGAGCCGAATGCTGCCAAGGATCGCGACCGCCGTGACCCCGGGGATGGCCAGCGATTCGATGGGGATTCCAGAAGCGACGGTCGGGCTGCCGTCCCCGAAGACCTGGAGGGCGCCCAGGATGACTGCGACGAGCAGGCACAGGCCCACGAGCCAGACCGCCGGTCCGTCCACCAGCCTCGACAGCAGGGCGACGACAATCGTCACCACCACGAGGTCTCGCGACGCGCCCGCAGTACCCATCGGCGCGATGGTACGCGAGCGTCCGGTCGCGGACGCCGCACCGTCCGCCGATCCGGGGCGGCTCATGGATCGTTCCGCTGGACGTACGCCAGGAGATCGGCCCGCGATCGCGTGTTAAGGACAACCGACGGCTCTACCCACGCGCGACGGGCCTGGTCGATCCCCCACTGGAGATGCTCGAATTCCTCGACCCGATGCGCATCGGAGTCCACCGACAGCAGGCAGCCCACCGAAACAGCGTGGCGCGCGCGCTCAACGGCGAGATCGAGACGTTCGGGCGAGCCATTCATCTCGAGCACGGTTCCAGTGCTCGCCGCTTCGGCGTAGATGGCATCCCAGTCCAGGTCGAGATCGTCACGGGTGCCGATCTTGCGGCCGGCCGGATGTGCGATGACATCGACGTGGGGATTGCGGATCGCGGTAAGCACGCGGGCGGTCAGCTCCGCCCGCGACTGGCGCCGGCCCACGTGGAGCGACGCCACGACCAGGTCGAACCGGGCCAGGAGTTCGTCGGCGTAGTCGAGCCGGCCATCGGCACGGATCTCCAGCTCGCAGCCGTGAAGCAGGCGGAACCCTTCGGGAGACGTCTCTGGTGGCGCGGTGCCGGCCGCCTCCTCGGCCTCGTAGATGCGGTTCAGCCTGGCGATCTCGAGCGCCTGCGCCGCGACCCGCTCCGGCGTGAGCCCTCGCGCGATCGCCAGTGATACCGAGTGGTCCGTGAGGACCTGGTACGCGTGGCCGCGTCGGCGAGCCGCATCGGCCATCACCTTGATTGGCTGACTGCCGTCCGACCAGTCGGAATGGGAATGGAGGTCGCCGCGCAGGTCGGCGATCGTGACCAGTGCCGGCAGTTTCCCGGCCTCGGCGGCCTCGATCTCGCCCTGATCCTCGCGCAGCTCGGGTGCGATGTACGGCAGCCCCAAGAATGCGTAGACGTCGGACTCAGTCGCGAACGTCTGGAGCTGTGCGGCATGACCCGTGAGCGTGGCGCCGTCCTCCCCGATCCGCGCGAACCCCTTCTCCGACAGGCTCCAGCCTCGATCGCGGGCTCGCTCGCGGAGCCGGACGTTGTGGGCCTTCGAACCGGTGAAGTGGACCAGGTACGAGCCCGCGGCACCGGGCGCCATGCGCATGAGATCGACCTGCGGGCCACGGGTGAGCCGGATGGCGGCCTTCTCCGTTCCGTGATTGAGCACCGAATCGGCCGCCCGAAGGGCCGTGAATCGTTCGATGGCCGCGCGCGCATCTTCAGCTTCCACCAGCACGTCCAGGTCACCGATCGTCTCGCGCCGCCGCCGGTACGATCCGGCCGGCACCACCCGAAGCACGCCCTCGACATCGGTCAGCGCGTCGACGACAAGGCCAATGGCGTCGCGAGCGTCGTGCAAGAGCATCCGGCGCTCGCCTGTGCCGAGCCCGTCGATTCCGTTGAGGATCAGCTGCTCGGTCTTCGCGGCCAGGCCGGGCAGGCCGCGCAGGCGGCCGGCGAACGCGGCGGCGCGTAGCGCGTCGAGATCCGCGATGCCGAGGCTCGTCCAGAGCTGGCGAACCGTGCGCGGCCCAAGACCCGGGATGCGCAGCAGGTCCAGCAGCGTTGCCGGGAACTCGGCCACGAGGCGGTCGTAATAGTCGAGCTGCCCGGTCGTTGCCAGCTCGGCGACCTTGTCCGCGATGGCCCTGCCGATGCCGGGGATCGCCGGCGGATGACCATCTTTGTAGGCCTGGCCAACCGCGACCGGCGAGCGACCGATCGCGTCGGCGGCGCGGTGGTAGGCGACCGTCTTGAAGACGAGCTCGCCCTTGATCTCGAGCAGATCGCCGATCTCGTGAAAGATCTTCGCCAGCTCGCCGTTGGACGGCGGCTCGGGGGCGACGTCGGGTGCGACGTCGGCGGACGCCGGCTCGGGGTTCAGGTTCGTGGGGACCGGCCTGGGATCCGCTGGCGCTGACACGGGCCGATGGTAGCCCGACGGGACGCGGCCGGGGTCAGCCCGACGGGACGCGGCCGGGTCTGCCCAGCGTCACGCGGTCGAGGTCAGGCCGCAACCACCCGATCGCGCCCGGCACGCTTGGCGCGCAGGAGCGCCCGATCGGCCCGCTCGATCAGGGTCGGGATGGGTTCATCGGCCACGCTTGCATTGGCG